>NZ_JARVXN010000027.1:0-374224 GCF_048957715.1 Mitsuaria sp. CC2
CGCCAGGAAGCGCTCCCCGGCGCCGGGCGGTGCGGCGACCAAAGCGTCGAACAAGATCGGCATGCGCTGATCCAGGACTGCGATCGTGCGATCAAGCGCTGGCGGCCGGGATCGCAGTTCAAAGTCGCTCACGGCATGGCGCAGCGAAGCCGCCGTCCTCTGCGGCTCAGGCGTCTCACTGGAGGCGCTCCCAGCCAGCGTGGGTTCGCTCGCTGCACGGCGTAAGGCCCCTGGTGCCTTCGGAGCCGGGGTCGGATCGAGTCCCTCCGTCTCGGGCAGCTCACCCTTCGACAGCAAGGACAGGACCACACTGGATTCGTCGACGCCGGCGGGGTCCGCGATCGATGGCTTGTCCGGGATGGACGGGGCGCGCGATGCGTCCTGCATCGCAGGTGTCGCAGGTGTCGCGGGCATCGCGTGCTTGCGCGCCTTCGCCAGCGCACGTTCCAGGTCCGCCGCCTCCTGGCGGGTGCGTCCGGTCTTCACGCCGCCGTCGACATCCGGCAGCGGGGTCTTCGGCGCGCGCGCCGACCTGTCCACCAGGCGCTCCTGGATGGCGCGCCGTTCCGCCCAGATCTGCTTCTGCGCGTGCGCCGAGATGACCAGCCTCTTGGCAACCGGCGCGTCAGGAGGCGGCGGTGCCGCGCGCTTGCGCGGTGCCACAGGCACGACGACGATCGGCTCGAGTGGCGCGGGCTGCGTGGCGGGCGCCTGTGCCTCCGACGCGGCGGGTCGGGCAGCGACCGGCTTCATCGGCTCGGGCAGCTCGGCGAGCCCCTCAGCAGGCACCGGCGCATCCAGCAGTGGCGATTCGGCGTGGGCCGGAGGCGACTTCATCCGCCCCGCTGCCGCATTGATCAAGCCCTCCTGACCCTGCGCGAAGGCGGGACCGCGATGGGTCCGCGCCGCTTCGAGGAAGCGCGCCTGATCTACCGCCCGGTCGTGCGAGGTCGGCATCGGCGCACCCACATCGCCCACATCGCGCGCCACCGCATCGAGCTCGCGCTGGCGGCCCATCGCATGCATCAGCGCGATCGCCGCGCCCGACCAGGTCGCGCCGTCCTCGCAGAAGGTGCTCATCTGCGCGTGCTCGCCCCGTTCGAGACGCTGCGTGAATCCCTCGAAGACGCGTGCCATGTCGCCATGGAAGTTCTCCGGCGAACGGGGATCGGCGCGGGCCTCGTGCACGCGGATCCACTGCGACTGCATGCGCCGGCCGGCCTGCGACAGCTCGATTTCCATCAGCCAGTGGCCGTCCTCCTGCGGCAAGGGATGCCGGGCGACCGAGCCGGTCACCCATCCGCCGGACGAAGGCAGTTCGCAACGGCAGACGGCGCCGGGCCGGTCCAGCATCGCCAGCAGCGGCGGCAGCGTCCGGCCCCCGCCATGCGCGACCACGACGTCGGTGACGTTGCGCTCGCACAGACCCTGCAAGGCGCCGATCACATGGGCGGCGTTCATGCCCTGCCCCAGGACGGGCAGCGCCCCCTGCAACACCGGAGGCATCGGTGCCATGGCCCTGGCGGGGACCGGCCAGCCGTGCGGCGACGGCAAGCCCATGGGCATCATCGCGGCGTTGAGCCGCGGCGGCACCACCTGTTCGAGCCAGCCGCCGACCTGCGCGGCCGACAGCGGCAGCATGTGCTGCGGATGGAGATCGGCGGGCGGACGCGTCGGGCAGCACAAGTCCGGCCAGTGGACCGACGACGACATCATCGGCGTGGCCCGGCTCGCGTCCCACGGATGGCCCGTCGGAGGAAGCTGGAAAGGGAGCGTGTGGAAGAACATGCGAGCGGCGGGCGCTTCGCATCGGGACCATGCGTCGCGCTCCGGAGGATCAGAGGTGGCGGATTTGTGCGCCAACCAGGATCGAGGGTTCGCACCGTCGCGACAGCCCTTCAGCCGGGCATCACCCGCGCGGGTGATGCGCCGCGTGCAGCTGCTTGAGGCGCTCCCGCGCCACATGCGTGTAGATCTGCGTGGTCGACAGGTCCGCATGGCCCAGCAACAGCTGGACCGCGCGCAGATCCGCGCCATGGTTGAGCAGATGGGTGGCGAAGGCATGCCGCAGCGTGTGCGGGGAGATCGGACTCGTGATCCCCGCGATGAGGGCGTACTTCTTGACGATCCGCCAGAAGCTCTCCCGCGTCATCGCCTGCCCGAACCGGCTGAGGAACAGGTCGTCGGTGCCGCGCACCCCCAGCAGTTGCGTGCGCGCCTCCTTCAGGTAGCGCATCAGCCAGACATGCGCCTCCTCGCCGAAGGGCACCATCCGCTCCTTGTCGCCCTTGCCGGTCACGCGCAGCACGGCTTCGCGCAGGCCCACGTGCACGCTCTTGAGCGTCACCAGTTCGGTGACGCGCAGTCCGCTGGCGTACATCAGCTCTAGCATCGCGCGGTCGCGCAGCCCTTGCGCCGTGCCGACGTCGGGCGCATCCAGCAGCGACTCGACCTGCTGTTGCGAGAGCGTCTTGGGGACCCGCATCGGCTGCTTGGCCGTGATCAGCTTGAGCGTGGGGTCGCGGTCGATGCGGCGCTCGCGCAGCGCCCATCGGAAGTAGCGCTTGAAGACGGAGAGCCGCCGGTTCGCCGAGCTCGCCTTGCCGCCCTCGTGACGGGCGGCGGCGTAGCCCATCAGGTCCAGTTCCTCGACCTGGTCGAGCGACCGGTCCCGCTCCTGCGCCAGCCAGTCGGCCAGCAGCTGCAGATCGCGTCGATAGGCCAGCTGCGTGTTGCGGGACAGGCCTTCCTCGATCCAGAGCGACTCGATGAAGGCATCGACCGCCCGACGGCTGCGCTCACGCACGGCGGAGGGAACGACAGGTTCGGAAGCGGACGGCAACGGGAGCGACGACGACATGTCGCGCATGATGCCAGCGCCGGGAGGCACTCAAGACCCCCGGAAGCACCGGGACGGACGGCCCGATCCGCCGCTCAGCGCCGACGGACGGGCTGCTCCGGCGTGGCCTCGGCCACGGCCCGTAGCAGCGCCTCCTTCAGGCAGTTGAGCGCGAGCACGGACTGTGTGCAACGCGTCAGGGCCGCTTCGCCGCCGGGAATGCCGTGCGTCGCCTTGCGCAGGGATTCCGCCAGACGCGCTTCCAGCGCGGCGAACCCCGTGTCGAGTACGCTGTGTCCCGAGCGCAGCGCGACGCCGACGCGATCGATCTCTTCCCGCTCCATCTGGCGCAGCGCCTCCCCGGCGTGCTGGCGCAACGCACGGACCACGAAGTCGCGCTCCTCGAGCGAGCTTGCGCGCCGATCATGCACATGCCGGTAGTCGACGCGCATGCGTCCGATGAGCGGAATCAGCTGCGACCTCAATCCATCATCCAGCGGCGTCATGAGGCCGCTGCCGCGCTTCACGGTCAGGGTATGCCAGAGCTTCGTCCAGACCACGGGCTCGGGCTGCGCCAACTGCAGCAGCAGCGCCCGGACGCTCTTCCCGAGGCGGCGCGCACGCCCCCGGTCGCCCATCCAGAGCAACAGATCCTCACCCGGCTGCGCCGCGGTCTTCGGCGGGATCCGGACGATACCTGGCAGCGAGGACACGGCCGCGGGAACGACCACCCGGCTTCCCGCAGGCGGCTGCTTGAGTCCTTGACGAGCTTGTCGCAACTTGATGCGCAAGGCGGCTTGCGCGTCCTGGAAGGCGGGGGCGCCCGCGCGAAGGGCGGCGACGCCACAGCTGGAGGAAAGAGAGGCGGACATCGGAGGACCTCGTCGTTGTCGATGGTTCACGTTCGTCAACCCGCGCCGACGTCCTGTTCCCGAACCATCGGACAAACCACGATCTCGTCAAAAACTCCGGCAACTTTTGGCATCCGTTCCGTCGAAAAAAAGGGGCCCGCGCCACCACGCGCGGGCCCCACGGAGCAACCGCCACAGGCAGCGGTTGATTGGGAGGAAAGGAAGTCCCGAGGGACGGGGGACGCGCCTCAGCCGATGCGCACGGGCACGAAGATCTTGTCGCCCCCCCGCTGCACAAGCAACGCGACGGACTTCTCCGCGCCCTTGACCGCGCTGCGGACCTGGTCGAGCGATTGCACCGGGGTGCCGTTGACGGCCAGCAGCACGTCGCCGGGACGCACGCCGGCACGCGCCGCGGCGCTGCCCTCGCCGACCTCCTGGATCAGCAGCCCGTCGCGGGTGCCGAGCTGGCGGCGCTCCTCGGGCTGCAGCGGCCGCAGGGCGAGGCCCAGCCTGGCATGGTCCGCGTCCGCGTCGCCGCCCTTGGCGAGCCTGGCGCCCTTCTCGTTGGCGTCGCCGAGGGTGGCGGTGATCGTCTCGCGCTTGCCGCCGCGCCAGATCTCGATGTCGACCTTGTCGCCGGGCAGCGATTGGTCCACAAGCGCCGGCAGATCCCCGCTGGCCACGATGCGCTGCCCCTTGAAGCCCAGGATCACGTCCCCCGAGCGGAGACCCGCCTTGGCGGCCGGGCCGTCGGCCTCGACGTTGGCGACCAGCGCGCCCTCGGGGCGGTCCAGCTTGAAGGAATCGGCGAAGCCCTGATTGACCTCCTGCACCATCACGCCGAGCTTGGCGTGCTGCACCTTGCCGCCCTTCTCGATCTGCTGGCGCACCTTGTTGGCGACCTCGACGGGGATGGCGAAGGACAGCCCCTGGTAGCCGCCCGACGCGCTGTAGATCTGCGAGTTGATGCCGACCACCTCGCCGCGCGCGTTGAACAGCGGACCGCCGGAGTTGCCGGGGTTGATCGCCACGTCCGTCTGCAGGAAGGGCACGCGGCTCTCGTCCGGTCCCAGCGAGCGGCCCTTGGCGCTGATCACGCCGGCGCTGACGCTGTTCTCGAAACCGAACGGCGAGCCGATCGCGAGCACCCATTCGCCCACGCGCAGGTCCTTGGTCGCGCCCATCCGGACGGTCGGCAGGTTCCTGGCCTCGATCTTGAGCACCGCCACGTCGGTCGACTTGTCGCTGCCGAGCACCTTGGCACGGTACTCGCGGCGGTCGGTCAGCTTGACGACCACTTCCTGCGCATCCTGCACCACATGGGCGTTGGTCAGGATCACGCCGTCGGCGCTGACGATGAAGCCCGAGCCCTGGCCGCGGACCTCGCGGCTGCCGCCTTCGCCGGGTCCGCCCCCGTTGGGACCGCCTGGCATGCCCGGCACGCCGAAGCGGCGGAAGAACTCGTAGAAGGGATCGTCCGGATCGATCTGCGGCGTGCGCGAGGCGCGCGTCTTGACGGTGCCGGACACGCTGATGTTGACCACTGCCGGGCCCTGCGCCGCGGCGATCTGCGCGAAGTCGGGCATGCCGGCGGGCGGCGGCGTGAAGTTCGCGGCCGGCGCCGCGGCGTTCGCCAGCGGCGTCGCGACGGCGGCGACCTGCGTGTCGCCGTTCGATGTCGGCGCGGACGTCGTCGCACCCTCGGTCGGGGCCTCCGCCGAGGTCTGCGCGACCGGCGTCAGCTTCGCATTGCGCATCGCGAGCGCACCGCCCGCGGCTCCGAACACACCGGCCACGGCCAGCGCCCACACGAGTTTCTTCACCGGAATCATCTTCTCCACTTGAGCCATCTGAACCTCCAGATTCACTGGGAGCCGCCGACCGGAGCGGGAGACCCCGGCGTCGACTCGATGGCTGAAGTTTGAGCAGCTTCGCTTAGGTCGCTCTTAAAGATTCCGGCCCACCGACGCTCGTCGCCTTCGGGTTCAGGCCGGCGGGAGAACAGGGGGTGGTGGGGAGGGCGGCAGCGCCGGCTGCGGCACTGGCTGCGGGATGCGGGAGAGCGGCATCGACAGTTCGACGCGCAATCCGCCGAGCGCCGTGCTGTGTCCCAGGCGCAGCGTGGCGCCATGGTCGTCGGCGATGCTGCGCACCAGCGCCAGGCCGAGACCGCTGCCCGGCGCCTGCTGGGCCTGGGACTCGGACCGGTAGAAACGGTCGAACACGCGCCCGCGCTCGGCGTCGGGAATGCCGGGGCCGTCGTCCTCGACCACCAGCAACGCCTGGCCGCCGCTGCGCTCCAGGCTCAGGTCAACGCGGCTGCGGCCGTACTTGAGGCCGTTGTCGAGCAGATTGCGCAGCAGCATCGTCAGCGCCTCGCGATGACCGTCGACCAGTGCCGCGTCGCAGCGCTCCATGCCGAGGTCGATGCCGCGGCCCTGCGCCAGCGTCGCGCCGTCGATGACGGCGTCGCGGCACAGCTCGTCCAGCGCGATCGGCTTCGCCGGCGCCTGCGCCTTGGCGCTGTCCTGGCGCGCCAGCGCCAGCAGCTGCTCGATCAGATGGGAGGCCCGGTCGATGCCCAGGCCGAGCTTCTCCAGGGCCTGCGCACGCGCCCCCTCGTCCGGCGCGCGCCGCAAGGACTGCAGCTGGAGCTTCAGGGCCGCGAGCGGCGAGCGCAGTTCGTGGGCGGCGTCGGCGACGAAGTGCTGCTGCTGTTCGAAGGCCTGCCGCACGCGATCCAGCAGCGCGTTGAGTTCGGTGACCAGCGGCAGGACTTCGGCGGGCACATCCTCCTCGTCGACGGGGGCCAGGTCTTGCGCCGCGCGGCGCGACAACTGCTGGCGCACGCGCTCCAGCGGCGCCAGCGAGTGCGACACCACCCACCACACCACCAGCGCCAGCATCGGCAGCATGAGCGCGGTCGGCAGCACGGTGCGCCACGCGAGCTGCCCGGCCATGCGTTGCCGCACGGCGATGTCCTGCGCGACCTGCACGACCTGGAAACGCCCCTGCACCGCGAAGACGCGATACCGCTTGCCGCGCAGCGCGACGTTGGAAAAACCCAGCACGGCGCGCTGGGGCAGCCAGTCCGGTCCGGCCGAGCGGTACAGCGGCGTGCCGTCCAACCCCCAGACCTGCACGATCAGGTCGATGCTCTGTTCCTCGCCGAGCGGCAGCGGCAGGCCGGTGCCCATGCCCGCGCGCAGCGACAACGCCACCTGCTGCATCTGGTAGTCGAAGATCTCGTCGGTCTCCATCAGCGCGTTGCGGTAGGCGCTCATGCCCTGCGCGAGCGCGCCGGTCAGCACGGCGCCGAGCAGGAACAGCAGCAGGCGGTAGCGCAGCGAGCTCGGCAGCAGCTGCAGCCGCATCCGGCCGAGGCGTCCCGGGCCGGGCGTCATTCCTTGGGCACGCGGTAGCCCACGCCGCGCACATTCTGGATCAGTTCTGCGCCCAGTTTCTTGCGCAGGCCGTGGATGTAGACCTCGACGGCGTTGCTGCTGATCTCATCTTTCCAGCCGTAGAGCTTTTCCTCGAGCTGCTGGCGGGAGAGCACCATGCCGGGACGCGCGAGCAGCGGCTCCAGCACGGCCCATTCCCGCTGGGACAGCGTGACCGGATGGCCGTTGGCGGTGACCTCGCGCGTGGCGGGATTGATGCTGACGCCCATGTGCTCGTAGACCGGCTCCGCGCGGCCGGCGGCGCGGCGCAGCAGCGCGCGGATGCGGGCCAGGAGTTCGTCGAGCTCGAAAGGCTTGAGCACGTAGTCGTCCGCGCCGGCGTCCAGCCCGGCGACGCGCTGGGCGGTGGCGTCGCGCGCGGTGGCGATCAGCACCGGCACCGCCTGCTTGCGACCGCGCAGCGCCTGCAGCACGCTCATGCCGTCGCGCCGGGGCAGGCCCAGGTCCAGGATCACGAGGTCGTAGGTCTGGGACTGCAGCGCGGTGTCGGCGATCTCGCCGTCACGCACCCAGTCCACGGCGTAACCCTCGGCACGCAGCAGCTCGAGCAGCTGCTCGCCGATCATCAGGTCGTCTTCCACCAGCAGGAGTCGCATGGGCACGATTGTGCACGCGCGCCGGGGCGACCGCGGCCGCGAGCGGCCGGTCAGGCGTCCGCGGGGCGCCGTCGCACGGGGCCGGCCTCGAGGACCGCGGGCGCGCGCCAGTCGCGCGACGGCGCGATCGGGAGCGGTGGGGGCGGCGGCAGCGGCAGATCCTTCGCCGGCGAGGGCGTTCTCCGGCGCCGGGCGGCAAAGCCTGCCCCCGCCTCCTTGGGCGATGTCCCCGCACGCAGCTGCTCGATCACGCAGCGGATCTGGACGAGGTCCCGCTGGCGCTCATGGATCACGGCCAGGCCGTCATGGTCCTCGGCGTCCTCGCGCGGCGAGCGGCATCGCCTGGCCAGCGCGATGGCGTCCCGCAGGCCGCTCGCGAACCGGACCGCCTTGCCGGTCGGCAGCGCATGCACGGAGAGGGACTTCCTGCTGCGCAGTTCACCGTCCACCTCGATCGTCAGTTCGATCCCACGCGGCAACTGGCCCGGCGGCGCCGGCAGCGGCCCTGTCCGGATCCGCAACCGGCCATGGCCCGCGAGCTCCCGGTCCACCATGCACGGCCCGCCGAGCAGGCGCTCGACCAGCGAGCGGTGCTCCGGCGCCACCCTCGGATCGGGTTCCTGGCGGACCGGCACGGCCACGCCGCCGATCCCCTGGTTCAGCACTGCGTCGGCCAGACGCACGAGCAGATCGCCGTCCTGCCCCGCGCCGGGTCCGGCGGCGATGGCCCAGGGATCGCCGGGTCGGCGCAGCACGCCGGATCGGGATCCGGCTTCCAGCCCGGCCACCGGCCCCAGCGCGGCCCGCCAGGCGGTCACGCCCTGGGACAGCAGTCGCCGGCGCTCGAACGCCTCCTTGCTGCCCGGCGCCGGTCCCTCCCGCCTCGCGGCGCTCCAGGCAGACTTCAGGTCGTGGCTGTCGGCCTTGGCATCGAGGCCCAGGCAACGCGTGAACAACGAAAAGATCGATGAGATGACCGGCATGTCGAGGGTTTCCATTCCTGCCCGTCCATCGGGCCGCTCCCCCTGTGTGCAGATGACGGCGCGGAGCACCTGTAAACCAGGCGGTCGCGAGGCGGACCGATTCCATGACTACAATGCGCCCCTGTCAGGAGAGAGTTCCCTCGCGGGAGCCGCCGAAGGCGCAGTGGCACTGGTGATCCCACGCTGCGAACGCTCAGGCAAAAGGACTGACGAAACGCTCGACACTTCGGGCGTCCTCACTGGAGAGAGACGGGGCGGACCTTGCGGTCGAGCCCGTCCACCGAAGGGGCAAGCCGCCGGTCAACCGCCGACGGCCAATCTCTCAGGTAAAGCGGACAGCGAGGGCATCTCCCCCACCTTGACGTGACCGGTTCACAGTCGGGGTGGTCATGACGAATGCCCTCGGAGCCAGACATGTCCGCCGATCAGAACCTCGATCCCCAGGCCCTCACGCCCCTGCTCAAGACCCCCCTGCACGCGCTGCATGTCGAACTCGGCGCCAAGATGGTGCCCTTCGCCGGCTACGACATGCCGGTCCAGTACCCCGCCGGCGTGATGGCCGAGCACAAGCACACCCGCACGAAGGCCGGTCTCTTCGACGTGTCCCACATGGGCCAGGTGCTGCTGGTCGGCGACGATGCCGCGGCCGCGCTGGAAACGCTGGTCCCCGTCGACATCGCCGATCTCGGGATGTTCAAGCAGCGCTACGCGCTCTTCACCGCCGACGACGGCGGCATCCTCGACGACCTGATGGTCGCGCGCCGGACCGACGGTCTGTTCGTGGTGGTCAACGCCGGCTGCCGCGACCAGGACATCGCCCACATGCGGAAGCATCTGTCGGGCCGCTGCGAGGTGCGTCCGCTGCCGGACCAGGCGCTGCTGGCGCTGCAGGGCCCGCAGGCGGTGACGGCGCTGTCGCGCCTGAACGCCGACGTGGCCAAGCTGGTCTTCATGACCGGCGGCTTCTTCGATCTGGACGGCATCCCCACCTTCGTGACCCGTTCGGGCTACACCGGCGAGGACGGCTACGAGATCTCGGTCCCCGCCGACCGGTCCGTGGATCTGGCCCGCAAGCTGCTGGCCCAGCCCGAAGTGATGCCCATCGGCCTGGGTGCGCGCGATTCGCTGCGCCTGGAAGCCGGCCTGTGCCTGTACGGCCATGACATCGACACCACCACCACCCCGGTCGAAGCCTCGCTGACCTGGGCGATCCAGAAGGTGCGTCGCGCCGGCGGCGCCCGCGCGGGCGGTTATCCGGGCGCGGCGGTCATCGACAAGCAATTCGCCGAAGGCGCCGCGCGCAAGCGCGTGGGCCTCGTGAGCCCGGAACGCATGCCGGTGCGCGAAGGCGCCAGGCTCGTCAACGCCGACGGCGCGGAGATCGGCGTCGTCACCAGCGGCACCCTGGGACCGACCGTCGGCAAGCCGGTGGCGCTGGCCTACGTCCAGACGCCCTACGCCGCGCTCGGCACCGAACTCTTCGCCGAGGTCCGCGGCAAGCGCACCCCGATGACGGTCTCTTCCACGCCGTTCACGCCCAACGGATACTTCCGCGGCTGATCCGCGAAGCCGGGGTGTCCCCGGGTCGCGCGGCATCACGCGGAATCTCGTTTTCCCCTTTCAACCTTCCGCAACCATCAGGTAGCACGGAGCCTTCCATGAGCATCAAGTACACGTCCGACCACGAGTGGGTCGACACCACCGACGGCATCGCCACCGTGGGCATCACGGTCCATGCGCAGGACGCGCTGGGCGACGTCGTGTTCGTGGACCTGCCCGACGTGGGCAAGTCCTTCGCCGCCAAGGAAGTGGCCGGCGTGGTCGAGTCGGTCAAGGCCGCCGCCGACGTCTACGCACCGGTCTCCGGCGAGATCGTGGAAGTCAACGAAGCCCTGCGCGACGACCCGTCGCTGGCCAACACCGACCCGCTCAAGGCCGGCTGGTTCTTCAAGGTCAAGCTGTCCGATCCGTCGGAGCTGGACAGCCTGATGGACACGACCGCTTACGACGAGCTGGTCAAAAACAGCTGATCGGGCCCGCCCCGATGACCTCCGGGTCACCGCCGGGCGCGTGATCGCGCCCGGCAATGAATACACCTCTCCAGGATCGCCCCGCCATGTCCGCCCTGCCCTCGTTCGCCGAACTCGAAAACGCCGCCGAGTTCCACGCCCGTCACATCGGTCCCGACGCCCATGACGAGACGCTGATGCTGTCGGCCATCGGCGCCGCGTCGCGCGCGTCGCTGATCGACGCCATCGTCCCGGCCGCCATCAAGCGCGCCGCGAAGATGGACCTGCCGGACGCGGTGACGGAAGCGCAGGCGCTGGCCGAGCTGAAGACCATCGCGGGCAGAAACCAGATCCTGAAGAGCTTCATCGGCCAGGGTTACCACGGCACCATCACGCCGGGCGTGATCCTGCGCAACATCCTCGAGAACCCCGCCTGGTACACCGCCTACACGCCCTACCAGGCCGAGATCTCGCAAGGCCGCATGGAAGCGCTGGTCAACTTCCAGACCATGGTCTGCGACCTGACCGGCATGGCCATCGCCAACGCGTCCATGCTGGACGAGGCCACCGCCGCCGCCGAAGGCATGACGCTGGCCGCGCGCATGGGCAAGAGCAAGAGCCAGGTGTTCTTCGTCGCCGACGACGTGCTGCCGCAGACGCTGGAAGTCGTGCGCACGCGCGCCGAGCCGCTGGGGATCACCGTCAAGGTCGGCAAGGCCGAGGACGCCGGCAAGGCCGAGTGCTTCGGCGCGCTGGTGCAGTATCCCGGCGTGACCGGCGTGGTGCGCCCGCTGCAGGCGATCGCCGACGCGGTGCACGCGCAAGGCGGCCTGCTGGTGGCTGCCGCCGACCTGCTGGCGCTGACGCTGATCGCGTCGCCCGGCGAGCAAGGCGCCGACATCGCCGTGGGCACCACGCAGCGCTTCGGCATGCCCATGGGCGCCGGCGGCCCGCATGCGGCCTACATGGCCTGCCGCGACGAGTTCAAGCGCTCGCTGCCGGGCCGCCTGGTCGGGGTGTCCGTCGATTCGCACGGCAAGCCCGCCTATCGCCTGTCGCTGCAGACCCGCGAGCAGCACATCCGCCGCGAGAAGGCCACGTCCAACATCTGTACCGCGCAGGTGCTGCCGGCCGTCGTGGCCAGCATGTACGTGGTCTACCACGGTCCGCAAGGCCTGAAGCGCATCGCGCAACGCGTCGCCGCCTACACCGCCGTGCTGGCGCGGGGGCTGAAGGCACTGGGCCTGACGCTGGTGCACGAGACCGCCTTCGACACGCTGCACGTGAAGACCGGCGCGCACACCGGTCCGGTGCTGGCCGCCGCCGTCGCCGCCGGCATGAACCTGCGCCAGGCCGGCGAAGACAGCATCAGCCTGACGCTCGACGAGACGACCACCCGCGCCGACCTGCAGGCGCTGCTGACGGTCTTCGCCGAAGGCAAGCCGGTGGCGGACGCCTTCGCCGGCGCTTCGGCCTCGACGCTGATCCCCGGCGCGCTGTCGCGCACCAGCGCCTACCTGACGCACCCGATCTTCAACATCCACCACTCCGAGACGGAGATGCTGCGCTACATCCGCCTGCTCTCCGACAAGGACCTGGCGCTGGACCGCAGCATGATCCCGCTGGGCTCGTGCACGATGAAGCTCAACGCGACCAGCGAGATGATCCCCATCACCTGGCCCGAATTCGCGCAGGTGCATCCCTTCGCGCCGCAGAGCCAGCTGCAGGGCTACGCGCAGCTCGACCAGCAGCTCACCGCCTGGCTGTGCCAGGCGACCGGCTACGCGGGCGTCTCGCTGCAGCCCAACGCCGGCTCGCAGGGCGAGTACGCCGGCCTGCTGATCATCAAGGCCTGGCACGAGTCGCGCGGCGACGCGCACCGCAAGATCTGCCTGATCCCGGAGTCGGCGCACGGCACCAATCCGGCCTCCGCGCAGATGGTGGGGATGCAGGTCGTGGTCACCAAGTGCGACAAGGAAGGCAACATCGACCTGGCCGACCTGAAGGCCAAGTGCGAGCAGCACAGCGCCAACCTGGCCGCGATCATGATCACCTACCCCTCGACGTACGGCGTGTTCGACACGCACGTCAAGGAGATCTGCGCGCTGGTGCATGAACACGGCGGCCGCGTGTACGTCGACGGCGCCAACATGAACGCGCTGGTCGGCATCGCCGCGCCGGGTCAGTTCGGCGGCGACGTCTCCCACCTGAACCTGCACAAGACCTTCTGCATCCCGCACGGCGGCGGCGGCCCGGGTGTCGGCCCGGTCTGCGTGGTCGAAGACCTCGTGCCCTTCCTGCCGGCGCACCGCTCGGCCGGCCTGGGCGAGAAGACCGCCATCGGCGCCGTTTCCGCCGCGCCGCTGGGCAACGCGGCCGTGCTGCCGATCTCGTGGATGTACATCCGCATGATGGGCGAGGTCGGCCTCAAGGCCGCGACCGAGACCGCCATCCTGTCGGCGAACTACGTGGCCGCGCGCCTGTCCGACCACTACGACATCCACTTCAGCGGCAACATCGACGGCGTCAAGGGCGGCGGCGTGGCCCACGAGTGCATCCTGGACCTGCGTCCGCTGAAGGACAGCTCGGGCATCTCCGCCGAAGACGTCGCCAAGCGCCTGATCGACTACGGCTTCCACGCGCCGACGCTGTCGTTCCCGGTCGCGGGCACGCTGATGGTCGAACCGACCGAGAGCGAATCGAAGTTCGAGCTGGACCGCTTCATCGCCGCGATGATCCAGATCCGCGAGGAGATCGCGAAGGTCGAGTCCGGCGCCTGGTCCAAGACGGACAACCCGCTGGTCAATGCGCCACACACGGCAGAAAGCCTGCTCAAGACCGAGTGGGCCCACGGCTACAGCCGCGACGACGCCGCCTACCCGGTGTCCGCATTGCGCCACGTCAAGTACTGGTCGCCGGTCGGCCGCGTGGACAACGTGTACGGCGACCGCAATCTGGTCTGCAGCTGCCCGCCGCTGTCCGACTACGAGTGATCGCTTTCGTTCGTATCGCCTAGCACGAGGAGGGAGATGGGGCCCTGTTTTCTCCATGTCCCCCGGCCGCGCCGCGGCCTCCTCCTAATACTTCCGAAAACAGGGCCCCATCCCCCTCCTCCACCGACCCCCTGCCCCACGCAGACGTCGGAGGAGCGGGATCCACTTCGAGGTCCGCCATGGCAGTCTCCGTCTTCGACCTGTTCAAGATCGGCATCGGGCCGTCGAGCTCGCACACCGTCGGCCCGATGCGCGCGGCGCGCATGTTCGTGCAGCGCCTGCGGCATGAGGGCGTGCTCGATCGCACCGTGCGCGTCGCCACGGCGCTGTACGGGTCGCTCGGGGCGACCGGCAAGGGTCACGGCTCCGACAAGGCGGTGCTGCTCGGCCTGGCCGGGCACGAGCCCGACACCGTCGACATCGAGTCGATTCCCGGCATCCTCGACGGCATCCGCAACGACAAGCGCATCGCGCTGGGCGGCGACCAGGTCGTGGCCTTCGACGAGGCGCGCGACCTCGTCATGTACCGCCGCCAGAGCCTGCCGCTGCACGCCAACGGCATGCGGCTGATCGCCTACGACGCCGAGGGCAACGAGATCCAGAACCGCGTGTACTACTCGGTGGGCGGCGGTTTCGTCGTCAGCGAGGAAGTGCTGGCCGACGGCAGCAAGCAGAAGCAGATCGCGCCGGACACCACCGTGCTGCCCTACCCCTTCAAGTCGGGCGCGGAGCTGCTCGAGCTGACGGAGAAGGAAGGCTGCTCCATCGCCGAAATCATGCGTCGCAACGAGCGCCACTGGCGCACCGACGAGGAGACCCGCGCCGGTCTGCTGAAGATCTGGCAGGTGATGCAGGACTGCGTCCAGCGCGGCTGCCGCACCGAGGGCATCCTGCCCGGCGGTTTCAAGGTGAAGCGCCGTTCGGCCGCGCTGTACCGCGACCTGATCGCGCATCCCGAGGCCGCGCTGCGCGATCCGCTGCAGGTGATGGACTGGGTCAACCTCTACGCGCTGGCCGTCAACGAGGAGAACGCCGCCGGCGGCCGCGTCGTGACGGCGCCGACCAACGGCGCGGCTGGCATCGTGCCGGCGGTGCTGCATTACTACGCGCGCTTCGTCCATTCGGCCAATGAGGACGGCATCGTCGACTTCCTGCTGACGGCCGCGGCGATCGGCATCCTTTACAAGGAGAACGCGTCGATCTCGGGCGCGGAGGTCGGCTGCCAGGGCGAAGTGGGCGTGGCCTGCTCGATGGCGGCCGCGGCGCTGTGCGCGGTGATGGGCGGCACGCCGGCGCAGACCGAGAACGCGGCCGAGATCGGCATGGAGCACCACCTGGGGCTGACCTGCGATCCGGTGGGCGGCCTGGTGCAGATCCCCTGCATCGAGCGCAACGCGATCGCGTCGGTCAAGGCCATCAACGCGGCGCGGATGGCGCTGCGGGGCGACGGCACGCACCACGTCAGCCTGGACAAGGTCATCAAGACCATGCGCGAGACCGGCGCCGACATGATGACCAAATACAAGGAGACCGCCCGGGGCGGTCTCGCGGTGAACATTGTCGAGTGCTGACACGCCGCCGACGTGTCAGAGGGGGAGGCCGATTCGCGTGCCCCGGACGGTACTGCTGTCCGGGATCAATCGCGAGTCAGGCGGCGAAAGCAGTCAGCACTCGAGCAAACGGTCGGTCCTGAAATCTGCCGTGACGGCACGAAGTCGGGACCGGTGTCGCATCAGCTTCAGTAGCTGATCGTCACGGTGACGGTATCGGTGTAGCTGCCCGGCACGACGCTGGCCAGCGAGGGGATGCGGCCGTAGACCGACAGCGACTGGGCCGAACCGGTGCCGGTGCCGTTCTTCGCGCTGGACGACGAGGTGCCGTCGCCCCACACCGAGCTGCGGCCGGAGTCCAGGTACAGCTGATAACCCAGCGTGTCGGAGCCGCTCTTCATCGTGCGGCTGGTGAAGTTGGTCGCGCCGCCCGCGTTCGCGCCGGCGTTCAGCGCGACGGTGTAGGACGTGGTGTTCGAGCAGGTGACGGTCAGGGTGGACGTGGCGTCCAGCGGCGTGCCGGCGACCAGCGGATCGATGGCGGAACCGAAGTTCAGGTTGGAGCCGGACACCGTGCAGGAGCTCGCGATCGTGGCCGTCACCGGGAAGGTGTTGGTCACCGGCGTGGCGCCGCGCGCCTCCTGGACCACGCTGAACATCAGGCCGGCGCCGATGGCCAGGCTGCTGAGCAGCATCGCGCTCTTGAAGCCGCTGTTGCGTTCCGCCCGGATCGCTTTGAGGTACTTGGTGGTGCTCATGTGGTGTCCCCCTGTTGATGGAACGAATCTTCCGTTTCAGGGCGTTTCCGCGGCAGACAGGCTTGCCGCATGGCGCGGTGCAGCGAAGTCGGCAGGCCGTGTAGGCAATCGACCGACAGCTGACAGACACTCTCCTCCATGACTTCCCACCTTGATTCGACACGGCGCCGCTGGCTGGCGCTGGGCGTGCCGTGCCTGGGCGTGCTGATGATCGTGCTGGACACGACCATCGTGAACGTGGCGCTGCCCTCGATCCGCGCCGAACTGAAGTTCACCCAGACCTCGCTGGTCTGGGTCGCCAACGCCTACATGCTGACCTTCGGCGGCTTCATGCTGCTGGTGGGCGGCCGACCGGGCGACCTCTACGGCCACCGGCGCATGTTCCTGGCGGGCCTCGCGCTGTTCACGGTCGCGTCGGGGGCCTGCGGACTGGCCCGGACGCGGGAGCTGCTGATCGCCGCGATGCTGGCCGTCAACGCTCCAGCAAGGGCCAGACGTACTTCACCGGCACCGCATAGGTGATGCCGCTGGGCGCGCTGAGCGCCGATTCGCGCGTGCCCTTGAGCACCACCATGTTCACGACGCCCACGACCTTGCCGGTGCGGATGTCCAGCAGCGGTCCGCCGCTGTTGCCGGGGTAGGCCGTGGCGTCCAGCTGCAGGAATTCCATCGCGCCATCGCGCAGCTGGCGCACCGCGCGTTCCGACAACGTGTTCGACGTCGGCGCCGGAAGCGCCGCGCGGGTGAGTGCGGCGACGGTGCCGCGGTGCGTCGCCATCGTCACGCCGAGCGCCGTGCCGATCGGATAGCCCATCAGCGCGATCGCGGCGCCTTCGCGCACCACCGGCTGGTCGCCGACGACCTCCGCCAGCGACAGCACATCGACGAGCGCGCCCTTGTCGTCGGCCAGCTCGACGATCGCCAGGTCACGCGCGGTGTCGCGGCGCAGCAGCTTCACGGCCCGCAGCTGCGGCTGAGCGGACGCGCCGCCCGCGGCGGGCACCGTGATCATGAGGTCCTTCTCGATCGGGTTCGGGATCACGTGCGCACAGGTGACGATGCGCCGGCCGTCGCCGATCGCGAAGCCTGTCCCGCGGAAGCCGAAGCGGGGGTTGTCCGTCGCCGCGAAGGTCCCCACCGCCACCACCGCCTGCCGGCTGCGGTCGATCAGGTCGGGCAAGGTGTTGGGCATCTCCTGCGCCCGGGCCGGCGTGGGCACGCCGGTCAGGCCCAGCGCGCCTCCCGCGCCCAGCAGCAGCAAGTCGCGTCGTTGAATCATGCCGCGAGGTCCTTTGTCGTGGTGCCCATCTCCAGCGTGGAGACGAAACTGCGCCAATGGCGGTCGGGTTCGTCGATGCGGAAGCCGTAGAAACTGCCCTGCTCGGTGTCCTTGCGCCGCACCGCGCGCGCGGTGACGTGCGCGACCTCGTTGCGGCCGAGTTCGATCTCCACGGTCCCGTCCTCGTTCAGCGGCAGGTCATGATTGCACTCGGCCTGGAAGCCGTGCGCCGAGACCTCGATCACGTCGAGATCGAAGTGACCGAGCTGGCTCTCGTTGGCGGCGCGGATGTCGAGATGTCCCGGGCACCGGATCGAGTAGCGCGGGTACTGCCGCAGCGAGCGCCCCAGGTCCTGGCCGCCGCCGCTGAGCATCGGCAGCACCTCGCGGAACTGGGCGTCCTCGCGGTACACGGACCAGAGCAACGCCTTCTTGCGGTCGTCCATCGTCGAGAACACCGGCACGACGTCGTTGAAGAAGTGATCCAGCAAGGCCGGTGTCATGACCGGGTCGTTGGTCGGGTGGAAGCGGCGCTCCGGCAGCCGGATGTTGGGCAGGCGGTGGCGGAAGAAGTAGTGGTGGAGGTTCTTCTCCGGCCGGCGGCCGCGATAGCGCTTCTCGAACAGCGCATCGGCCTCGTGCAGGTCCAGCGTCGCGCCGACCGCCGGCGCGCCGTTGGCGAAGTCGTATTCCGCCACCGTCTGTTCGCGCAGCCTCGTGAAGGACAGCAGCGCCTCGTAGAGCTCGATCTTGTCGGGGTTCACGGCGATCACCAGGTGCCGGGTGTCGAAGTACTCGGTGCAGTACTGGTGCATGAACTTCATCAGCGGGAACAGGATCGCCCCGCCGGTCTTGCGGAACGCCGGCGCGACCGCCAGCGCCGAGATCTCCGCGACCTTGCCGCCCTTGGCGCGCACGCCCTCGAGATCGAAGACCGACTGCAGCGGGAAGCCGAAGACGCCCTCGCGCACCATCGAGATCGTGCCCACCACCTGCCCGTCGTACTTGGCGCACAGCGTCGTGGTCGTGGGCAGCGCGTGATAGATCGTCACGCGCATGCCGCTCGGGTCGGGCTTCATGAAGCCGCTGCCGACGTAGGCGTCGTGCAGGATGCGGAAGCAGGCGTCGAGTTCCTCCTGCGTGTCCGCGACCTTGAGCTCCAGCCGCTCGGAGGGCGCGGGGTCGCAGTCCACCATGCGCCGGTACACCGCGAAGCGCATCGGCTTGGGCAGCGAGGAGAACAGGCGCCGCAGCCCCTGGTGGAGCCGCTTGCGCAGGCTGGATCGTCGAATCTGGCTCATGACCGTCCCCTCCCCTGGCGCGGCGATGCCACCGTCACGCGGTCCCCGCGGCGACCGACCTCGCGGTCGGGCGCCTCAACGGATCGCGGCCTGCAGCTTGCGCACCTCGGCTTGTTGCTCGTCATTCGGTCCCAGGTCCGCCAGGCGCTTGAGTTCCGCCTCGGCCTCGCCCTTGTTGCCGCCGGCCACGTACAACTGCGCCAGGCGCAGGCGGTACGCGGGCACGTTCGGCGCCTGCTTCACGGCGTCCTTCTGCACCTCGATGGCCTTGGCGGTCTGGCCCTTGGCGGCGAGCGCCTCGGCCAGCGTGTCCATGTACGGCGGCACATTGGGACGCAGCTTGTTCGCTTGCTCGGCAAATTTCAAGCCCTCGTCCGCCTTGCCGGCCCGCAGCCGCAGCCAGGCGACGTTGTTGGCCGCCGCCGCGTTGTCGGGATTGGCCGTCAGCACCGCCTGGTAACGCTGCTCGGCCTCAGGATAACGGCCGGCGTTCAGCGCCACGTCGCCGAGGTGATAGGCGAACAATTCGTCCGTCTTCACCCGGGCCAGGTAGGACGCCGCCCAGCGGTCCGCCTCGTCCTTCTTGCCGGACTGGATCAGCACGCCGTGCAGCGCGATCGCGAGTTCGGTGTTCGGCACCACCGCGCCGGCGTCGCCGGCCAGCTGGTCGGCCTTGCGATAGGCCGCGATCGCCGCCGGCGCATCCTTGCGCGCGCGCGCGACATCGCCTTCGAGCTTCCAGCCCAGGCCGAATTTCGGCTGCGCCGTCTGCAGCGCCTTCGCCGTCGTCAGCGCCAGGTCCGGCAGACCGAGCTGCAGGCTCTTCTCCACGACCTTGCGGGCCAGTTCCCCGTCGCCGGGGGCGATCGCCTGGGCACGCTTGAGCGCCGCGGTCGCCGCGGCCTTGTCGCCGGCCTGCGCGTAGGCGTCCGCCAGACGCAGCGGACCCAGCGGCGAACGCGGCTGCAAGGTCGCGACCTTGTTGAAGCTGCTGATCGCCTGCTGGCGGTCGCCGGCGGCGGCCTGCACCTGCCCCAGCAGATCGACCAGCGCGGGGTTGTCCGGGCTCGCCGTCACGCCTTCCTGCGCCAGCGCCAGCGCCGCCTTCAGGTCTTTCTTCTCCATGAGCAGACCGACCGCCGCCTGGCGCGGCGTCGCATCGTCCGGATGCTGCTTGGCGAGTTCCGTCAGGCGCTTGGCCGCAACGTCCTTGTCGATCAGCTGGTGGGTGAGCTTGAGGCCCAGGACGGCCATTTCGGCGCGCAGGTTCTTGGGGTCGGCCTTCAGCACGGCCTCGTAGCGCTTGACGGCGTCCGCGACCTTGCGTTCCTGCAGGTCCTGCGCCGCGAGGCTGTTGGCCGCCGTCATCGAGCCCGGGTCGCGCCTGGCGGCCTCCTCGAAGTGGGCCCGCGCGCCCGCGCGATCGCCGCGCAGCAGCGCGAGGCGGCCGCGCAGTTCGGCCGGGGTCGACGACTTGGGATCCTTCTTCTCCAGCGCAGCGATCGCCTGCGTCGCGCCGTCGCTGTCCTTCTTGCGCGCCAGCACGCTGATCAGCGCGATGTCGGCGATGGTGCCCTTGTCCTCGGCCGCAAGCTGGCGCAACGCGCGCAGGCCGGCGGCCTCCTCGCCCTTCATGATCTGGTTGAGCGCCAGGCCGACACGGCTGCGCATGTCGTTGGGGTTGGCCTCGGCGGCGCGCGCCAGGTAGCGCTCGGCTTCGGCGCCCTGCCCCTGCTTGAGGCGGATCTCGGCGGCCAGCGCGAGCGCCTCCGACGACGTCGACTTCGCGTCCAGCGCCGGCTGCAGGGTGGCCATCGCCTGGTCGGGATCGCCGCCGCGCAGCTGCAGCTGCGCCAGCGCGACGCGCGCAGGCTGCGTCTCGGGCGAGGCCTGGATGATCTTGCTGTACTGCGTCTCGGCCTGGCGGAAGTCGCCGTTGGCCTGCGCGACGCGACCCGCCAGGAAAAGCGCGCGATCGTTGTTCGGCGCCGCCTTCAGCAGCGCCTGCGTGAGGTCGGTCGCCTCCTTGACCTGGCCCGCGTCCATCGCGAACACGGCGGCGTAGTAGAAGGTCTGCGGGTGCTGCGGCGCGGCCGCCTTCATGGCGGCGACGGCCTCCTTGGCGCCGGCCTTGTCACCAGTGCGCATCAGCACGTTGATCAGGCCCGCGTGGGCGCCGACGAGCTTCTTGTCGAGTTCGACCGCCTTGCGGAAACTCGCGACGGCATCGGCCGAAGGCGCGTCGGACAGCACCTGCAGCTCGCCCTTGAGCTGCCAGGCCTCGCCCGATTGCGGCGACTTGGCGATCACCCGCTCGACCTCGGCGAGCGCCTCCGCCGGCTTGCCCTCGCTGCTCAGGAGCCGCACGTTGACCAGGCCCGCCGCCGGGTTGTCGGGGGCCGCGCGCAACGCGGCGTTCGCGGCCTGGCGCGCCTCGGGCAGCTTCTGCTTCGCGACGTAGGCGCCGACCAGCGCCATCTGGAGGTCGGCCTCGTCGGCCGGCGTCCGCAGGTGGGTGCTGCCGTACTGGCCCAGCAGTTCGTCGACCTTGCCCTGCAACAGCAGGAGCCGCGCCTGGAGCGCGACCAGCGCGTCGCCGCCGAAGCCCTGCGTCTTCGCCTTGTCGGCCTCGATCACCGCGCCGGGGACGTCGCCGCTGTCCAGCAGCGCCTTGGCGAGCAGGAAGCGCGCCTCGGCCAATGTCTCGTCCTTCTGCAGCGCGTTCTTGAGCTGGATGATCGCGGCCTTGTTGTCGCGCTTCTCCAGGTGGCCCTTGGCGGACTTCACCAGGTCCTGCGCCGAGTCGCCGAAGCAGCCCGCGAGCAGCAGCGCCGAGCCCAGCGCCAGCGCGGTCGCGCCGCGACGCAGCGCGCGGGGACCGGAACGATCGCTGCGATCGCTGCATTCACGGCGGGGTTGGCAGGCGTCCTCCGCGCCGAGGGTCACAGACAGGGGACCGGACATCTTGGTGTTCTCAGGCTTGCGGGACATGCGTCGTCTCTTTCGCTGTCGGGTTATCCGTGGAAGGTCACTCGTCAGGCCTTGACGCCGAGGCGGGCCATCAGATCGTACAGAGTCGGCCGGCTGACGCCGAGCAGGTCGGCGGCCTTGGCGATGTTGCCGTCGGTGCGTGACAGCGCGGCCACGACGGCCTGCCGCTCGGCGCGCTCGCGCACGGCGCGCAGGTCGAGTTCCGAGCCGTCGGACGGGACGTCGGCGCCGGCGGGCACGGGCAGGTTGAGGTCGTCGGCGGTGATGCGCTCGCCGTCGGCCATGATGGACGCGCGCTTCATGACGTTCTGCAGCTCGCGCACGTTGCCCGGCCAGCGATGGGCCTCGACGGCGCGGATCGCGTCGTCGGCCAGGCGCAGGATGGGGCGGCGCTGCTCGGACGAGAAGCGGCGCAGGAAGGCGTGGCTCAGCAGCACCGCGTCGCCGGCGCGATCGCGCAGCGGCGGGATGTCCACGACGATCTCGGCGAGCCGGTAGAACAGGTCTTCGCGGAACAGGCCCTGCTCGATCTTGGCCTTCAGGTCCTGGTGGGTCGCGCCGACGATGCGCACGTCGACCGCGATCTCCTGGCGGCCGCCCAGGCGGTCGATGCTGCGCTCCTGCAGGAAGCGCAGCAGCTTGGCCTGCAGGGGCATGGGCAGATCGCCGATTTCATCGAGCATCAGCGTGCCGCCGTGGGCGGTCTCGATCTTGCCGACCGTGGTCTTGGTCGCGCCGGTGAAGGCGCCGCGTTCGTAGCCGAACAGCTCGCTCTCCAGCAGCGCTTCGGGGATCGCCGCGCAGTTGATGGCGACGAAGCGGCCCTTGCGCTTGGACGCGTCGTGCAGCGATTGCGCCAGCACTTCCTTGCCGGTGCCGCTCTCGCCCAGCAGCAGCACGGTGGCATCGCTGCCGGCCACGCGCTCGACGGTGCGGCAGATGCGCTGCATCTGCGCGTCGCGCGTGAGCAGCTTGCCGGTAGGTTCGCCGTCCTGCTGCGTCAGCAGGCGCTGGTTCTCCTGCTGCAGCTCGTGCAGGCGCATCGCGCGCTCCACGGTCAGCACCAGCACGTCCGGATCGACCGGCTTGGCCAGGAAGTCGTAGGCGCCCATGCGGATCGCGCGCAGGGCGTTGGTCTGGTCGTTCTGGCCGGTCAGCACGATGACCTTGGTGCCGGGCTCCAGCTCGATCAGCTTCTCGAGCAGCTTGAAGCCTTCCGAGGTCGAGTCCTGGTCGGGCGGCAGTCCGAGGTCCATCGTGACCACCGGCGGCTTGTGCCGGCGGAACTGCAGCACGGCGCTGGCGACGTCGTCGGCGGTGACGGACTCGAAGCGGTCCATGGACCACTTGAGCTGCTTCTGCAGCGCGAGGTCGTCCTCGACGATCAGCAGTGACGGGGGTTGTGCACTCATCGGGCCTCCACCAGACCCGCGTCACTGCCCGACTGGGCAAAGAACAGCGGCAACAGGATGGTGACCTTGGTGCCTTGTCCGGGCGCGCTTTCCACGTTGATCTTCCCTCCGAGTTCCTGCAGGTACTGGTAGCTCTCGTAGGCGCCGATGCCCATGCCCGCCGCCTTCGTCGTCTGGAACGGCTTGAACAGCCGTTGATCGATGAACTCCTGCGACATGCCGCAGCCAGTATCTTCCACTTCCACCTGCGCGTGGCTGCCCACGCGCTGCAATCGCAGGGTCACGCGCCCGTCCAGGGGCGTCGCGTCCAGCGCGTTCTGCACCACGTGGCCGAGCACGCGCTCGATGCGCTCCTCATGGCCGCGCGCGCTGACCTCATCGCGCAGCTCCAGCTCCAGCGCGCGGCCCTTGCTCACGGCCGCCGCGGCCAGCCGCCGGGCGATCGCCGTCAGCGCCACGCCGCCGGCGCTGCCGTGATGCGGCTTGTCGCCCTCGCGCAATTGCAGCATCAGCTGACGCATCTTCTCCAGCGAGTTTTCCACCGTGTCCAGCATGTCCTGCTGGAACTCCGGGTTGTCGCGCAGGCGCTTGGCGTTCTTCATCATCAACGACAGCTGCGTGACGATGTTCTTGAGGTCGTGCACGACGAAGGCCGACATGCGGTTGAAGGCCTCGAACTTGCGCGCCTCCAGCAGCGCCTCCGCCGCCTGCATCTGCGCCAGGTAGCTGGCCGCCTGCTGGGCCGCGGTGCGCAGCAGGTCGCGCACTTCCCAGTCCAGCTCCAGGCGCGTGCGCGGCTGGCCCAGGATCACCCAGCCCGTCAGGACACCGGCGTTGAGCAGCGGGATCAGCAGCCAATGACGCGCATCGCCGGCGATCGCCTCGGGCAGGGCGGCATGGTCGTAGGCGGCCGGATGGCGGCGCCATTCGTCGAGGTCGACGATCCACGCGCGTTCCTGCAGGAGGCGCAGCAAAGGCGCGTCGGCGGTCAGCGGCTGGCGGTCGTCGTTCAGGTTCCAGCGCGCGGCCTGCTGGTAGTCCGTTCCTTCCGCCGTGGCCGGCGAGCGGCGCAGCCACAGCGCGCCGCCGGGGCTCTCCACCAGGTGCGCCAGGCCGCGGATCACCGATTCGCCCAGCTCCGCCGGCGACGCGCTGGCCGACAGCATCGCGGTGAAGCGCAGCCACTCCTGCCGGTAGTCGTAGCGGTAGCTGAAGAAGTGCTTGCTGATGTAGACCCGCAGCTTCGCGCGCAGCGAGCCCGACAGTCCCATCGTCAGCAGCGCCAGCACGCCGACCGCGAGCAGCACCTGCTGCAGCGCGCGGCCCCATTCGCCGCCGGTGTAGCGCACGTAGTAGCCGATGCCGGACACGCCCAGCAGGTACACGCCGACGATCAGCAGCGTCGCGGAGTGGAAGGCCGCGGTGCGCGAGACATGCAGCTTGTCCAGCCACTTCTTGTGGCGGCGGCTGGCCATCCAGAGCAGCGGCACGGCCAGGCTGTGCACGGCGGCGCGCACGCTGACGGCGTCGCCGTCGAACTGCGCGAACAGCGAGGCCTGCGAGAACACGAACACGTCGAACGCGAAGACCGCACCCAGCCCGAGGCTCACCGGCTTGGCGTTCCAGCGCGCGTCGCTGTCGATGTTGCGCAGCATCTGCTCGATCAGCACCAGCCCGAACACGCCCAGGCCCAGCCACGACATCGTCATCGGACGCTGCAGCGCCGCCAGCGGCGCGTCGCCCCAGTAGCGCCACAGCGGCAGCGCGACGGCGGCGGCCACGCCGGCCCAGGCCAGCCATTGCAGCGGTCGGGCGACGCCGGCGCTGCGCGCGCGGCCGTCGTCGTCGCGCGATTCGATCAGCGCCAGGATGAAGGAGAACCATGCGCCGTAGCGCAGCGCATCGCAGATGGGGAGCAGCACCAGCACGGGCCACTGGTGGGCGCCGAGCCAACCCTGCTCGGCGGCGGCGTCAAGGGCGGCCCACAGGGCCGTCAGCAGCAGGGCCGCTTCCAGGCGCAGCGCGCGGCGCCGGTGCTGGCCGAACTGGGGCAGCACCACGACCGCCAGGGCCAGATGCGCAAATACCGCGACGATCCCCGACGCGGCGCCGAGGCTCAGGGTGTTGGCCCACATGGATCAACGTCCCGGAGCGGGACGCTCCGACGTCGCGCTCAGCGCGCCCCCCGGCCCGTCAGGACCACCGCCACCGTCTCGAGCATGATCAGCAGGTCGAGGAACAGCGTGTGGTTCTTGACGTAGTACAGGTCGTACTGGAGCTTCTCCAGCGAGTCCTCGATGGTCGAGCCGTATTCGTAGCGGACCTGCGCCCAGCCGGTCACGCCCGGCTTCACGCTGTGACGCACCGCGTAGTACGGGATCTGCGCCACCAGCTCGTCGACGAAGAACGGACGCTCGGGACGCGGACCGACCATGCTCATCTCGCCGCGCAGCACGTTGATCAGCTGCGGCAGCTCGTCGATGCGGACCTTGCGGATGAAGTTGCCGACGCGCGTCACGCGGGCGTCGTTCTTGGTCGCCCACTGGGGACGGCCGTCCTTCTCGGCATCGTTGCGCATGCTGCGGAACTTGATCACCTTGAAGGTCGCGCCGCGCAGGCCGACGCGCTCCTGGGTGTAGAAGATGCCGCCGGGCGATTCCAGCTTGATGAGCAGCGCGGTGACCGCCATGATCGGCGCGGTCGCGACCAGCAGCAGCAGGGAGGACAGCAGGTCGAAGGCGCGCTTCACGGCGCTGCGCAGCACGCCCTGGTTGAAGCCGTCGCCGAAGATCAGCCAGCCGGCGTGCACGTGGCTGATCTTGATCTGCGCCAGCGTCTTCTCGAAGTAGGTGGCCAGGTCCACGACGCGGATGCCGTAGAGCTTGCAGTCCAGCAGCTGGCGAAGCGGCATGCTGCCGCCGCGGCGCTCGGACAGCGCCACGACGATCTCGTCCACGCCCAGGCGCATGGCGGCGTCGGTCAGGCTTTCGGCGGCCAGCAGCTCATGCGCGGGCACCTGCGGATCGATCTCGTTGGGGCCGGGCAGGAAACCGACGATCTGCGCGTGCGGATCGGCGGCGCGCAGGCTTTCGCTGACGGCCAGCGCGGCGTGGCCGCTGCCGAAGATCAGGATCTTGGTCCGGCCGGCGCCCTGCGCGCCGGAGTGCGCGGCGTACACGCGGTGCACCATGACCAGCGCGACGGCCAGCATGGCGGTCGTGGTCAGCAGGTCGCGGTGGGACACGGTGGCGGGGATCAGGCTGAACAGGCCGTAGGCCAGCGGCAGACCGATGAGCAGCGCGAACAGCGCACGCGCGCAGGACTGCGTCAGCGAGCGCTTGTGGGATTGGGAGTAGAGGCCGGACGCGGAGTTGATGACGAACATGCCGCCGGCGAGGGAGAGTCCGTAGGACGCGGCGAAGGTCACCATGTGCTCGCCGCTGCCCTGGCTCAAGGCGACCGCGAATACCGCCGCCACGATCAGGCCCAGGTCGAACAGCACCTGAACCAGGGTACGACGATGAAGGTAATGGTTGAAAATTCGAATCATGCCCGTCCCCAAAGCTGGTCACGGCATCCTCTTGGGATGCTGTCGCCGACCCGGGTGAACCTCTCAGGACCGCTCATCGCGAACACGCCCTCCGCCCGAGGAGGCCCCATTCGCTGCGGGGGGCATCATGCCTCCCACCCCCAGGCTTGAAAGCCCCCTGTTTGCAGGGGCGTCCGCCTTGCAATCCGGCTCGGTTGAACCCGTCTCGCCGACCGCCGCCGGATCCCCGAATCGACCCCGTGGCGCGCTGACGGGGGCCATTGTCTGTAGGGCCGCAGAGGTGCGAACCCCCTGACTGAATGCTTTGAGGGGCTCTCGTGTGGGAATGCACGTGAGTGAGGGGGGGCCCCCTCGATCAGGGGACAGGGTCTGTGTCGCCCCGACATCGGCGTGTCAGAGGGGCCTGGCGGGAGGTGCGACGGCGGGGCGGCGGACGAAAAAACGCCCACCGAGGTGGGCGTTCCTTGATCGTTCCGTGACGGCCAGGCCCCACCGGAGCGGGGCCTGGCGCCGACGGCTCAGCGCACGACGGCGAGCTGCTCGCGGTTGCCACCCTTGTAGGTGTACAGGGTCAGCGCGCCGTTCTTGATGTCGCCCTTGGCGTCGAAGGCGATCGTGCCGGTCACGCCCTTGTAGTCGGACGTCTTGGCCAGCACCGGCAGGTAGACCTTGGGGTCGGCGGACTTGGCCTTGACCATGGCGTCGACCATCACGTTGACGGCGTCATAGACGTACGGGGCGTAGATCTGGACCTCGACCTTGTTCTTTTCCTTGAACTTGGCCTTGAAGGCGTCCAGCGACTTCTTCGACTCGCCTTCCACGCCGCCCGCTTCCGCGCAGACGACCTGGCTGTCGGAGATGGTGCCGGCCGACAGCTTGGGCAGTTCGGCCGTGCAGATGCCGTCGCCGCCCATGAACTTGGCTTCGATGCCCAGCTGCTTCATCTGGCGCAGCATCGGGCCGGCCACGGCGTCCATGCCGCCGAAGAAGACGACGTCGGGCTTCTTGCCCTTCAGGGAGGTCAGGATGGCGGTGAAGTCCGTGGCCTTGTCGTTGGTGAATTCACGACCGACGACCTTGCCGCCCGCGGCCTTGACGCCCTTCTCGAATTCGTCGGCGACGCCCTGGCCGTAGGCGGTGCGGTCGTCGATGACGGCGATGGACTTGCCCTTCAGCGAGGTCACCGCGTACTTGCCCAGCGTGCCGCCCAGATGCACGTCGTCGGCCACGACGCGGAACGCCGTCTTGTAGCCGTTGCGGGTGTACTTGGGGTTGGTCGCCGAGGGCGAGATCTGCGGGATGCCCGCGTCGCTGTAGATCTTGGACGCGGGGATGGTCGTGCCGGAGTTCAGGTGGCCGATCACGCCGTTGACCTTGGAGTCGACCAGCTTCTGGGCGGCCGCGGTACCTTGCTTCGGATCGCCGGCGTCGTCTTCGGCCAGCAGCTCGAACTTGACCTTCTTGCCGCCGATCGTCACGCCCTTGGCGTTCAGCTCGTCGATGGCCATCTTGGCGCCCAGTTCATTGTCCTTGCCCAGGTGCGCGATGGCGCCGCTGGTGGGACCCACGTGGCCGATCTTGACCACCGCATCCTGCGCCAGGGCGGCGCCGCTTGCGGCAATGGCGATTGCGCCCACGATCACATTCAGCTTGGATTGCATCTAGGAACCTCCGACTCGGGATATGTGGAATGACGTTGAGTTCTCAACGCGAGCGACCATACCCCGAAAGACGGAAGCGTTTCCATAGTGAAAATGCTGTGAACGCGGTCACGGGCCAGACGTTGTGGCAGCCCTGTCACCGGGGCAAACCCGGATGGTTTTCGCGGGAGTGCGACGTCGCACACACAACCCGCACGCGGAGTGCGGATTTCCGCCCAGATCGACGATCGCGACGCGACTCAGCGCCCTGTCGACGGGCTTCGCGGCACCACGGCGGCGCGGGCTGGCACCCGCTTGGCGCAGGCCTCGGGCCTGCGAAGCAATGACAGAAATCAGCGGAAATCCGTCGGCTCAAGCCGACATCACGTGGTGATTGAGCGTCAGACCGAGCGCCTTGTAGGCCTTGAATCGTCCGCGTCCCGCGGCGACCTGCTCGGCGTCGGCGGAGACCAGCTCCAGCACACGCTCGAAACGCTCGAGGCCGGGCGGCACGCCGGGCTCGAAATTGAGCAAGACCTGGCACCCGGCCAGCGCGTCGAGCTGGTCCGAGAGCAGGATCGGGGTGCGCGCCCGCAGCGCCTCCGGTGTGTCGGCCCGCAGCAGCAGATGCGGCAGGAACTCGCCGGGCTCGAAGGTCCAGAGGGTCTGATCCAGTCGCTCCAGCAGCCGCATCGCCCCCCAGACGCCGACGGTCAGACCCGCCGCCTGCGTCTTGCGCAGCAGGCGGCAGGCATAGACCTGACGGTCGGGCACGCCGGTATAGAAGTTGACTTCCGTCACCGGACCCGCCCTCCCCTTGTCAGAACGCCGCGAGCGGTCAGCGGACCTGCGACAGCACGAAGTGCGTCAGCAGCCCGACCGGACGGCCGGTCGCGCCCTTGGCGGCGCCGCCCTTCCAGGCGGTGCCGGCGATGTCCAGGTGGCCCCAGCGGTACTTGGACGCGAAGCGCTGCAGGAACTTCGCGGCGGTGATGGATCCGCCCTCGCGGCCGGCGACATTGGCAACGTCGGCGAAGTTGGTCTTCAGGCCGTCGGCGTAGTCGTCGTCCAGCGGCAGGCGCCAGCACGGGTCCAGCGCCGTCTCGCCGGCGGCGCTCAGCGCGGCCGCCAGTTCGTCGTCGCTGGCGTACATGCCGGAGCGCACGCCGCCCAGCGCGATCACGCAGGCGCCGGTCAGCGTCGCGACGTCGACGACGGCCGCGGGCTTGAAGCGCTCGGCGTAGGTCAGCGCGTCGCACAGGATCAGTCGGCCTTCGGCGTCGGTGTTCAGGATCTCGATGGTCTGGCCCGACATCGAGGTCACCACGTCACCCGGCTTGACCGCACGGCCGCTGGGCATGTTCTCGCAGGCGGCGATCAGCACGACCAGGTTGATCTTGGGCTTGAGCTCGACCACGGCGCGCAGCGTGCCCAGCACGGAGGCGGCGCCGCCCATGTCGAACTTCATCTCGTCCATGCCGGCGCCCGGCTTCAGCGAGATGCCGCCCGAGTCGAAGGTGATGCCCTTGCCGACCAGCACGACCGGCGCCTGCGTCTTGGCGGCGCCTTCGTACCTGGCCACGATGAAACGCGGCGGCACGTCGGAGCCCTTGGCCACGGACAGGAAGGAGCCCATGCCCAGCTTCTCGATGCCCTTCTGGTCCAGGACCTCGACCTTGATGCCGTGGCTCTTGGCCAGGGCCTTGGTCTGGTCGGCCAGGTAGGCCGGCGTGGCCACGTTCGGCGGCAGGTTGGCGCACTCGCGCGCGACGGCGATGCCGGCGCCGATGGCCTGGCCGCGGGTCAGGCCGGCCTTGACCGCCTTGACCTCGTCCTTGCCGTGCAGCAGGGCGATCTTCGTCAGCTTCGAGGCGGCGGGCGCGCTCGGCTTGGTCTCGCGGTAGACGTAGGTGGCTTCCAGGGCGGCGAGCGCGGTCTGCTCGGCCAGGGACTCGGTCAGCTCGGCGCCGAAACCGACGTAGGCGATCGAGGCGCCGGCGGCGCCCTTGCCCTTGAGTTGACCCAGCGCGGCGCCCAGCGCGGCGCGTGCCGCCTTCAGCGACGGGCCGCTGCCGGCGACGACCAGTCTGGGCGCCTTCAGGCCGGCGGGACGGACCAGGGACAAGACCTGACCCGCCTTCAGCTCGAAGTCGCCGAGCTTGACGGCGTCCTTGACCAGGGCGGCGACGGTCTTGTCGAGCGAGGCCGGCAGGCTGTCGCCCGCGACCACCAGCACGAGGGCGTCAGCGCCGTGCGACGACAGGGCGTCGAGGGAAACGAGCTGAGAGCGGAAGTCCATAATGCCGAGAAGTAGATAAAGTGCCCGGATGTTATTCGATTCAACCGTACGCAAGGAACTGGCCCGCAGTTTCGGATTGGCCTTCGTGGTCATCCTGACCATCGTCGTGACGATGCTGCTGGTGCGCTCGCTCGGCATGGCGGCCAAGGGGACGGTGGCCCCGCAGCACGTGCTGCTGTCGCTGGGTTACCTGACCCTGACCCAGCTGCCGCTGATGCTCGGCCTGTCGCTGTTCGTGGCCGTCGTCATGTCGCTGGGACGCATGTACAAGGAATCGGAGATGACCGTCTGGTTCGCCAGCGGCCTGGGGCTGACGCGCTTCGCCCGCCCGGTGCTGACGATGGCCGCACCCGTGCTGGTGGTGGTGCTGATCCTGCTGACCATCGTCTCGCCGTGGAGCAACGACAGCAGCGCGCAGCTCCGTGCGCAGTTCGAGCAGCGCAGCGACCTGTCGCGCGTCGCGCCGGGCCAGTTCCAGACCTCCAGCGACGGCACGCGCGTGTTCTTCATCGAACGCGATCCGGCCGACGAGGCCGCCGCGCGCAACGTCTTCATCATGAACAACACCGAGCACCTGGAGTCGGTGACGACCTCGGCGCGCGGCGCGCTGCAGTACAAGGACAACCAGCGCGTGCTGGTGCTGGAGCACGGCCAGCGCAACGACGTCGACCGGCGCAACGGCGACAAGTCCGTGGCCCGCTTCCAGCAGTACCAGGTCGTGGTGGACGAAGAGGTCATGCGCGTCGGCGGCACGCTGCCGCCCAAGGCGAGACCGACGATCGACCTGCTGGTCGAGCGCACGCCGCAGGGCGACGGTGAACTGGCTTTCCGCTTCGGCATGGCGCTGGCCTGCGTCAACCTGGTGCTGCTGGGCATCGGCATCTCCGCGACCAATCCGCGCCGGGCCAGCAACTGGAACCTGCTGTTCGCGCTGCTGGCGTTCATCGTCTATTACAACCTGACGACCTTGAGCCAGACCTGGGTGGTCGGCAACAAGGTGAAGCTGGGCCCGGCGCTGCTGGCGCTGCACGGCGGCGCGCTGGTCGTGGCGATGCTGCTGATGCTGTGGCGCGAACAGGGCGCGCGACTGGGCGCGCCGCGCAGCGGCGTGATCCCGCCTCCGCCGGAGAACCCGGCTTATGCCGAGACGGTCTTCTCCGCGCCTCCCGCCAGCCTGGTGATCGCGCCGGCATCGATGTCTTCCTCCACGCCGGGAGTGCCCACATGAGAACCGTCCGGCGGCTGCTGTACCGCGACATCCTGAGCTCGTTCGCCCTGGTCATGACCGGGTTCCTGGCGCTGTTCTTCTTCCTGGACTTCATCGACGACCTGGAGCGCTTCCAGCGCCTGGGCCTGGGCATCGGGACGGCGGTCTGGTCCAGCATGCTCAAGCTCCCGGGCCGCTTCTACGAGCTGATGCCGATCGCGGTATTGATCGGCACCATCTTCAGCATGGCGCGGCTGGCGCAGTCCAGCGAGTTCACCATCCTGCGCACCGGCGGTCTCGGCCCGCAGCGCGCGCTGGGCCTGCTGAGCGTGATGGCCCTGGCCTTCGCGGTGCTGGCCTTCGTCGTGGGCGACTTCGTCAACCCGTGGGCGGACCGTCAGGCGCAGCTGCTCAAGTCCAGCGCCAGCGGCGGCGTCACGAACGCCCAGGGCGCGTGGTTGAAGGACCGCGTCGGCGACTACAGCTACGCCGTGCACGTCGGGCGGGCCCGCGCCAACGGGCAGATGGAGGACGTGCTGATCTTCGAGTTCGACAGCAAGGGCGCCATGGCCACGCGGCTGACCGCCAAGAGTGCGACCGTCGACCTGACCGGCCGCTGGCTGATGAACGAGGTGCAGCTGATGTTGTGGTCGCGCACGCCGACGCCGCTGAACCAGCCCGCCATGTCCGCGCCGCAGCACGCGGATCCCGCGGCGCCGCAGGACAGGCTGGCCGAGAACCCCGCGGTGCGCGAGATCCTCGTGCCCACCTACGAATGGCAGAGCCAGTTGCCCTCGGGCGTGGTGGCCGCGGCGGTGCAGCCGACCTGGAACATGTCCACGCTGGAGCTCTACCGCTACACGCGCCACCTGTCCTCGCAGGAGCAGTCGTCGGCGCAGCCGGAGATCCAGTTCTGGCGCAAGGCCTTCTATCCGTTCGCCTGCATGGTGATGGTGGCGCTGGCGCTGCCCTTCGCCTACCTGCATTTCCGCTCGGGCGGCATCAGCGTGAAGGTCTTCGGCGGCATCATGCTGGGCATCAGCTTCGTGGTGCTGAACGCCATCACCGGCCACCTCGGGCTGCTGCGCGACTGGACGCCATGGCTGGTCGCCTCGGCGCCCAGCCTGGTGTACCTCGGCATCTCGATGGGGGCGTTCTACTGGCTGGTGCGCTATCGATGACGTTGGCGATCCAGTGCGGGATCGCCGCCTGCCCGGCCGACGGCCGGCCCGACTCCACCTGTCGCCGGAAGGGGACCCGCTGATGCAAGGTCTGCTGCTTTTCGCCCACGGGGCCCGCGATCCGGCCTGGGCCGGTCCGTTCCAGGCCATCGCCGCGGAACTCCAGATCCGGCGGCCGGAACTGCCCATCGCCCTCGCCTACCTGGAACTCATGGCGCCCGACCTGACCACCGCCGCCGGCGCGCTGGTCGCGGTGGGCTGCACGCACGTGCAGATCGTGCCGATGTTCCTGGGCGCCAGCGGCCATGTGCGCCGCGACGTCCCGCCGCTGGTGGAGTCGCTGCGCGCGGCGCACCCCCGCGTGCTTTTCGTCCTGCACGACGCCATCGGCGAACAGCCCTCGGTGATCCGCGCGATGGCGGGCGCCACGCTGGACCTGATCACGTCCGTCACCCTGCCCGCCGATCCGCTCAACCCGGCCACGCCGACCGAGCTGCCCCAGTCCTGAGCCGTCCCGTCTGACTGTCCCGTCGACCATCCCGCCGACCTTGCGATGACCCCGCCATGAACCTGCACCAGTTCCGCTTCGTTCAAGAGGCCGCGCGCCGCAACCTCAACCTGACCGAGACGGCCAAGGCGCTGTACACCTCGCAGCCGGGCGTCTCCAAGGCGATCCTGGAGCTGGAGGAGGAGCTCGGTGTCGACATCTTCTCGCGCCACGGCAAGCGCCTGCGCAGCATCACCGAGCCCGGGCGCCAGGTCCTGAAGTCCATCGAGATCATCATGCGCGAGGTGGGCAACCTCAAGCGCATCGGCGAGGAGTACTCCAAGCAGGACGTCGGCACGCTGTCGATCGCGACCACGCACACCCAGGCGAGGTACGTGCTGCCCGGCCCGGTCACGCAGTTGCGCAAGCAGTTCCCGCAGGTCAACATCGGCCTGCACCAGGGGAGCCCGGACCAGGTCGCCCGGATGTTGATCGACGAGACCGCCGACGTGGGCCTCGCGACCGAATCGCTGTCGCAGTTCGAGGAGCTCGTCACCCTGCCCGCCTACGAATGGCAGCACGTGCTGGTGATGCGCGCCGAGCATCCGCTCGCGCAGCTCGAGCGCATCGACCTCGAGCACCTGGCCGCGCAGCCGTTGGTGTCCTACCACCCCAGCTTCACCGGCCGCACCCGCATCGACCGCGCCTTCGCGCAACGCCAGCTCAAGCCCGACATCGTGCTGGAGGCGATCGACTCCGACGTCATCAAGACCTATGTCCGGCTGGGCCTGGGCGTGGGCATCGTCGCCGAGATGGCGGTGCGCGAAGACCCGCCGGGCGGCGAACTCGTCTCGCGGCCGCTCGGCCATCTGCTGGGCCAGAACGTCGCCCGCATCGCCTTCAAGCGCGGCGCCTACCTGCGCAATTACGTGTACAGCTTCGCGGAGCTGCTCTCCGACCGGCTCAACCGCACGCTGCTGCAGCGCGCGATGAGCGGCGAAGCCAGCGACTACGACTTGTGATCCCTACCATGCGCATTCACACCCCCGTTCCCGCGAGCCGTCTGCCCCAACTGGGCGTCACCGTGTTCAGCGTCATGTCCGCGCTGGCGCAGCAGCACCAGGCGGTCAACCTCGGCCAGGGTTTCCCGGACTTCGAAGGCGACCCGGCGTTGCTGGACGCCGTCGACGCCGCGATGCGCGCCGGCCACAACCAGTACCCGCCCATGCCCGGCGTGCCGGCGCTGCGCCAGGCCATCGCCGCGAAGATCGAGACGCTCTACGGTCACGCCTACCACCCCGACACCGAGATCACCGTCACCGCCGGCGCGACGCAGGCGATCCTGACGGCGCTGCTCGCGATCGTCCATCCGGGCGATGAAGTGGTCGTGCTGGAGCCGGCCTACGACAGCTACGCGCCCAACATCGCGCTGGCCGGCGGCGTCATGGTCCCGGTGCCGCTGGATCCGGCGAGCTTCCGTCCCGACTTCGACCGCATTCGCGCCGCACTCACGCCGCGCACCCGCGCGATCATGATCAACAGCCCGCACAACCCGAGCGGCGCGGTGTGGAGCGCGGACGAACTGCGGCAACTCGCCGAACTGCTGGACGGCACCGAGGTGCTGGTGATCAGCGACGAGGTCTACGAGCACATGGTCTACGACGGCCAGACGCACCAGAGCGTGTCGCGCCTGCCGGCGCTGGCCGCGCGCAGCTTCGTCGTATCGAGTTTCGGCAAGACCTACCACGTGACCGGCTGGAAGGTCGGCTACGTGACGGCGCCGGCGCCGCTGATGGCGGAGTTCCGCAAGGTCCACCAGTACAACGTGTTCACGGTGAACTCGGCGATGCAGCACGGCATCGCGGCCTATATGCGCGACCCGGCGCCCTACCTGGGCCTGAGCGACTTCTATCAGCGCAAGCGCGACCGGTTCCGCGCGGGGCTGGCCGAGACGGCTTTCGTGCTGCGTCCCTGCCCCGGCAGCTACTTCCAATGCGTTGATTACAGCGCGCTGCCTGCGGCGCAGGCGGCGATGGGTGACATGGAAATCAGCCAGTGGCTCACGCGCGAGATCGGTGTCGCCGCGATTCCGCTGTCGGCGTTCTACACCGGCGGCAGCGACGCCAAGGTCATCCGTTTCTGCTTCGCGAAGAAGGACGAGACGCTCGATCTCGCACTGGACCGTCTGAAGAAGATCTGAATCACCGCCCCTTGGGTTCCCGCGGCGTGTCGTCCTCGACAAGCGACAGATCCAGGTCGATCGACTGCGTGAGCGGCGTGCGCGACGGCGTCGGCGACTGCCAGACCATCGTGGCCATCTGATCTGTCGGCGCGGTCGCGTCCAACGGCAGCACGACATCGATCGAATTGCCGTCGATCTCGTGCTCGGCCCGATCGCGGGCCACCGCGTACAGCAGCAGCAGATCGCGATACGCGGGCAGCCCCAGGTCCCCGTTGTATTCCTGGTGGTTGGACAGCAGGTCCTGAAGCAGGCTCATGCTGCCTTCCGGATCGGACCAGGCCGCTTCGAGCCGCGTGATCAGTTCAGCGTGGGTTTCCAACGCGTTGCCCTCGTTGAGGTCGTCGCTCCACGACGGGGCGCGGGCGTGGAACTGCGAGGAGAAGCGCGTGCCGATGCGATCGAAGGCTTCGCGGTCGCCGCGGCGCTGATAGAGCTCCATCAGCTTCAGGAAGGGCAGCCCGCTGGCCGCGTCGCGATGGTTCAGGCGCGAGGACAGCAGCTCGATCGCCGCGTCGTCCTGGCCCAGCACCATGAAGAAGTCGACCTGCTGCTCGAGGTCGATGAGTTCCTCCACGGTGACGGTGACGCCGCCGCCGCCCAGATCGGTCGAGAGCGGCGCCGGCCGCGTGTCGCCGCGCTCGAACTGCAGGCTCAGCGGCTCCATCGCGTCGAGAGCCGCCAGGGCGTCGAGCGCATCGTCCGCGGCGGTCGTCGGGGCCCGGGCGGGCGGTCGGGACGGTGAGGCGGACCTGGCGAACGCGGAAGGCGCCGGCGGGGCCGGCGGCGTCGGCGTCATCAAGGGCGCGGGCCGTGTCGGCGGCTCGTCGAGGCTCAGTGGCATCGGAATCGTCGACGGCGCCTGGGACGCCGCGGGGCCGTCGCTCGACAGGTGCGACATCAGCGGCGCCGGCGAGCTGTGCGGATCGGTGGGCGTGAACGGGGACGGTCCGGTCGGGACCGGCGGCAGCACCGTCTCGGCGCCGGCGTCCTCGTGACGGGAATCACCCAGCCAGTGCTGGCCGGCCTCGCGCTTCTGCACGCGGTTGCTGCGCCAGAGCAGCAGGCTGCTGGCGGCCAGTGCCAGGCTCAGCAGGCTCAGGCCCAGCACCCAGACCGACGAGGCGTTGCCGCCCTTCTCGGCCTCCGCGCGAGCGGCCTGCAACTCCTGGCGCAAGGTCGTCATCGCGGCGAGCGTGCGCTGCTGCTCGGCCTGCATGTCGGCGAGCTGCTTCTGCATCGCCATCATCTGCTGGCGAGCATCCTCCGCGGCGCTCGCGGCACTGGCGGCGGCCTCGGCCGCCAGCAAGGCCGGCGCTGGCGGCTGCAGCGCCTCCACCGGCTCCAGCGACAGGCGCGGCGTGGCGGGACGCACGACGCGTGCCTCGCGCCTCGGTGCCTGTGTTCGATCGCGGTTCTGCCGCGCCTCCCGCGACGAGGTCGAGCTGCCGCTGCCCTCGGAGCCAGGACTTGCCTCGGCGGTGCGGCGTGCCGGACGACGCGGGCGTTCAGTGGCGGCCTTGCCGGCATTGGCGGCACCTTCGGCGGCACGGGGCGTCGCCGCGGCGGCGATCGCCAGTTCATTGCCGGCACGCGGCGCCTGACGCGACGCGGCCTCCGACGATCGCACCGGCTGACCTTCCTGTTGCGCCTGCAGCGCGGGCGACACGGCCGGCGTGGGCGTCAGACCGGGATCGCCGATCACCTCGCCGTTCAGGCCCGGCGGGTCGATGAACGCGGTGTACTGGCGCGTCAGGCGCGTCGGGCAACCGACGCTCAACTGCACCGAGACGATGGGCTCGTCGATGCGCTGCATGCTCCGCAGCCGCACGCCGGTGACGCGAGAGCCGTCGCCCTCCACCTGCCAATGCAGGCCCGACGCGTTGAGCGCGTTCTCGCCGGCGCTGACTTCCGCGCGCACGCACTCGGGCGTCACGGTCTCGCCGGGATTGAGCTGGACGGGGAACAGCAGGTTCAGAGGCTGGCCCAATGACGAGGCCGCCTGGGGGCGGCCGACACCGAGGCTCCAGGCCGCCGGCGTCGACATCATGAGGAGGGCAAGCACGAGAACGCTGTGCGACGGCGACGCGCCGCGCGGGTCGTGAAGGTCTCGATCCATTCCCGCTGTTCTTGCTGTTGGTGTGCGTTTCACTCTAGCACGGTGCTTACAGGGACAAACCCGGAAAAGCGCCCTGCATTCCCCCCGGATGCGCATCGCCCACGCATCATGCCCGCATCGCCGAGGCACCCGCAGGCAGCGCGCGGGTCCCTCACAATAGGCCAGAAACAACCCGGAACAGGCCGCCATGGCTGCGGCCCATCCCCACAATTCAGGAGACGGCTGGCCTGTCACGCCAGCGACAAAGCATGAACAGCTCGGTTCTTACAATTTCGGAACGCAACAACATCGAGACGGGGCCGTGGTTTTCCAAGCTGTCACTGCCGCTGCGCAGCGACATTCTGGCGCGCGCCACCGTGAGACGCCTGACCGACGGCGCGCTGATGTCCGTGCGCGGCGAACCGGCCGAGGAATGGATCGGCGTGGCCAAGGGCGCGGTGCGGGTGAGTTCGGTGTCGCTGTCGGGCAAGCAGGTGACGCTGACCTACGTCGAACCCGGCATCTGGTTCGGCGACATCGCCCTGTTCGACGGCCTGCCGCGCACGCACGACGCGAGCGCGCATGGCGAAACCACGCTGCTGGTGATCCGCAAGCCCGATTTCCGCGACCTGCTGCAGCGTCACACCGAACTCTACGAAGCGCTGCTGCGCCTGAACTGCCGGCGGCTGCGCCTGATGTTCGATCAGGTCGAGGATCTCAACACCCGGCCCCTGGCCTCGCGACTGGCCAAGCAGATCCTGCTGCTGGCGCGCAGCTACGGCGTGTCGCAAGGCGAAGAGGTCCGCATCGGTCTGCAGCTGGCGCAGGAGGATCTGGCGCAATTGCTGGGCGCGTCGCGGCAGCGCGTGAACCAGGAGCTCAAGGGCTTCGAGCGCGAAGGCGCGGTGCGCGTCGAGCCGACCCGGCTGGTGGTGTTGAGCAAGGAAAAGCTGCTGGCCATCGCCAACCGCTGAGCGTCCCGGGCACGTTCCCGCCTGCCGAAGGCGGAGGATTCCGGGGACGCGTCGATCACGAATCACGACAACTCCAGGAGACCTTGTGGACGACGCTTTCACCGGCACCCGCGCCCCTTCGCAACCGATGGACACCGAGGCGCTCGCCGCCTGGCTGGCGCGCGAGATCGACGGCTTCGCCGGCCCGCTGACCATCGAGCAGTTCAAGGGCGGCCAGTCCAATCCCACCTACAAGCTGATCACGCCGGGCGCGACCTACGTGATGCGCGCCAAGCCGGCGCCGGTGGCCAAGCTGCTGCCGTCGGCGCACGCCATCGAGCGCGAGTTCACCGTGATGCGCGCCCTGGCAGGCACCGACGTGCCGGTACCGCGCATGCTGGCGCTGTGCGAGGACGAATCCATCGTCGGCCGCGCGTTCTACGTCATGGCGTTCATGCAGGGTCGGGTCTTGTGGGACCAGACGCTGCCGGGCGCGTCCAACGCGGAACGCACGGCGATTTACGAGGAGATGAACCGCGTCATCGCCGCGCTGCATCGCGTGGACTTCCGCGCGCTGGGGCTGGAGGGTTACGGCAAGCCCGGCAACTACTTCGAGCGCCAGATCGGCCGCTGGAGCAAGCAGTACCAGGCCACGATCACCGGCCCGAACGAGGCCATGGACCGCCTGATCGAGTGGCTGCCCGCGCACATCCCCGACTCGGCGCGTGACGAGCGCGAGGTCGCGATCGTGCACGGCGACTACCGGCTGGACAACCTCGTCTTCCACCCGACGGAACCGCGCGTGCTGGCGGTGCTGGATTGGGAGCTGTCGACACTGGGCCATCCGCTGGCGGACTTCAGCTACCACTGCATGTCGTGGCACATCCGCAAGAGCGGCGCGGCGCGCGGCCTGGGCGGCGTGGACCTGGCGCCGCTGGGCATCCCGAGCGAACTCGACTACGTGCGCCGCTATTGCGAACGCACCGGTCGCGGCGACGCGGCGACGGTGATGAAGGACTGGAACTTCTACCTCGCCTACAACCTGTTCCGCATCTGCGCGATCCTGCAGGGCATCGCCAAGCGCGTCGAGGACGGCACCGCGTCCAGCCAGCAGGCCCGCGAGGCCGGCGCCGGCGCGAAGCCGATGGCGGAACTCGGCTGGCAGTTCGTGCAGAGGCTCTCCAGCTGAAATGTTGTCGGGCTGATCGCGAGCGCTCCTTCCGAGGGGGCTCCGAGCCCCCTCCGAGGCGGGTGTGAGAAGAACCTTCATCGTTCTTCAAGGGGAGTGAAATTTCCAGGCTAGAATGCAAGGCTCAGTCGGGGCGTAGCGCAGCCTGGTAGCGCATCTGCTTTGGGAGCAGAGGGTCGCGAGTTCGAATCCCGCCGCCCCGACCAACCAACACGAAAGCCGCAAGGAGTCCTGCTCCTTGCGGCTTTTCCTTTGGGGCTCGCCGCTTCCTACTTGGGCGAACGCAACTGCCGGGCCGCGCGGTCGATGAACTCCGCGACCTCGCCGGGGTGCGACAGCATCGGAACGTGGCTGGCCGGCAGGGTCAGCGTGCTGGCGTTCAGCCGCTCGACGAACTGGCGCTGCAGCGCCGGCAGGATCATGCGGTCCTCGGTGGCGACGACGTACCAGCTGGGTCGGGTCTTCCACGCCGGCTGTCCGGTCGGCGCGCCGAAGGTCGAGCCATGCGTGGGCGTCTGCACGGCGTGCATCAGGCGGCCCTCCTCGGCCGGCAGATCCTGCGCGAAGTTCTCGAGCACGCCCTGCACCGTCATGCTCACGAAGCCGTGGGCGTCCGGCCGGAGTTCCGCCAGCCCCGGCGGCGGCGGGAACGCCTTGCCCAGTTCGCCGACCGCTTCGCCCTCGCCCGGCGCGAACGCGGCGACGTAGACCAGGCCGACCACCTTCGCGTCGTTGCCCGCGTTCGTGATCACCGCGCCGCCGTAGGAGTGCCCGACCATCAGCACCGGTCCGTCCACCAGCGCCAGGGCGCGCTGCGTGGCGGCGACGTCGTCGGCGAGCGAGGTCAACGGCAGTTGCACCGCCGTGACGCGAAGGCCCTGGCCGAGCAGGATGGGAATGATCTTGCGCCAGCTGGAGCCGTCGGCCCAGGCGCCGTGGACCAGGAGGATGAGAGGTGCGCACATGGCGGTGTCCTTCTTCAGTGGAGTAAAGAGGTGGTGGGAACGCTCAAGGTCCCCGCGCGATGAACCGGTCCGCGCGCGCGGCCTGGAGGACCAGGTGGTCCTGCTCGACACAGCTCGCCGGCGAGGCGCCAGCGAGCCAGGCGTTGGGGCTGGCGAACCAGCAGGCCAGTTCCCAGTCGTCGAAGACGGCCTCCAGCTCGCAGAGCACGCGCGCGCAGCAGGGCCGCACCGCGAAGCCCGGCGTCAGGAACTGGAACGCGGGGATCCACGTCCGGGCCTGCCATTGCACGGTGACGATGGACCGCGACACGAACCACCGCGCGATCTGGGAGATGGGCTGATCGACCGCGGGCCGCAGGCGGCGTTCGAGCTCCTCGCTGCAGAGCAGCCCGCCCTGATCGGAGAAGGCGTGCCGCATGACGTCGAACTGGGTCTGGCGCAGCAGCTCGTTGCCGTACCAGTCCAATCGCCGCGAGGCGTCCATGATCCGGCGCGCGGGCCGCGCGGGCCGCGCGGACGCCCGGGCGGGTCCGTCATCCAGATTGAAGATCGTCATCGGGGCACCTCGCACACGGGTCGTTGGTCGTGCCCTACTGTCGAAGTTCCGCGTCGCCGGCGAATCCTCCAGAGGGGAGGCGCCGCATTGGCCTAAAGACGGACCCTGGCTCCGCCCCTATCGAGCGATCGTGCCGCGCCGCCTTCACCACGCCTTCACCACGTTTAACCAGAGCCAACGCCGCGACGCGTCGGGAGGCGATACCTTGGCTGCGCCACGCCGATTCCGATGCGGCGATCGAAAGGACCTCCTCATGCGCGCGACCACGCTCCGCCCTCCGCTTCACTTGTCTCTCCCTCTTTCTCTTCTTCTTTCAGCGGCCCTGGTGCTCGGCGCGAGCGCCAGCGCCATCGCGGCGCCGCCGTCGACCGAGCCGCCCACTGCCGCCTCCGGCGCCGCGACTGCGGCCCCCACTGCGACTGCCGCTTCGCCGATCGTCGTCCGCCACGACTTCGCCGACATCGACGGACACCGGGTCTTCTACCGGGAGGCCGGTCCGGCCGACGCGCCGGCGATCCTGCTGCTGCACGGCTTTCCCACCTCGTCGCATCTGTTCAGCGCGTTGATCCCCAAGCTCGCGCAGCGCTACCGCGTCATCGCGCCGGACATTCCTGGCTACGGCCTGACCGAGGTGAAGGCCGGCGCCCCGTTCGGCTACACCTTCGATGAGCTGACGCAGGTCATCGCCCGCTTCGCCGAGGTCCGGCAACTCAAGCGCTACGCGCTCTACGTCTTCGACATCGGCGCGCCTATCGGCTGGCGCCTGGCGGTCGCGCACCCGGAACAGATCACGGCGATCGTGTCGCAGAACGGCAATGCCTACGAGGAAGGCCTCAGCCCCGGCTGGGCGCCGATGCGCAAGTACTGGGCCGACCCCTCCCCCGCCAACCGCGAGCCGCTGCGCGGGCTCTTCAAGCTGGAGACGACGAAGTGGCAGTACCTCGAAGGGGTCAAGCCGCCCGAGCGCGTCGCGCCCGAGCACTATCTGCTGGACCAGTCCTTCCTCGACCGCCCGGGACAGGAGGACATCCAGCTGGCCGTGCTGCTCGACTACCGCTCCAACCTGAAGCAATACCCGGCCCTGCACGACTACTTCCGCCGTCACCAGCCGCCGCTGCTCGCGATCTGGGGCGCCAACGATCCGTTCTTCCTGCCCGCGGGCGCGAAGGCCTTCCAGAAGGACCTGCCGCGCGCGGAGATCCATCTGATCGAAGGCGCCGGCCACTTCGCGCTGGTCTCGCATGGCGACGAGGTCGCCCGGCGGATGCTGGACTTCCTCGATCGCCAGCTCCCGCGACCTTCGCCGGTACCGTCACCGCGCTGAGCCGGATCCGACCGGGGCTGGAAGCAGGTTCAGCCCTCGCTCACAGCGACGCGAGGAAGCGCAGCAGGTGACCGAAGTACACGGCCTGGTCGTCCCACATCGCGAGGTGGCTGCCGTCCGGGCAGATGGCCGCCTTCGCATTGGGCATCAGCGTCGCCATGCGGCGGATGTCCTCGGGATCCATCGTGTCGTGCCGCGCGCCCAGCAGCAGCGTGCGGGTGCGGATGTCCTTGAGCCGGTCCCAGAGCTCCCAGTCCTTCAGGTTGCCGCTGACCTCGAATTCGCTGGGGCCCTGCATCTGCACGTAGATGGCCTTGTTGAGGTGCTTGAAGCTGCGCATCAGCGCATCGGGCCAGGGATCCAGGCGGCAGATGATCTTCGTGTACAGGTGCTCGAGGATGATCTGCTCGTACTCGGGGTTGTCGAAGTCGCGGGCGGCCTCCAGCGCGTTGAGCCGCGCCAGCAGCGGCGCGGGCAGCAGCGTCTCTTTCAAGTGGTTCACGTGCTTCAGGTAGGCCTGCATGCCCGCGACCATGTTGGAGACGACCAGGCCCTTCAGCACCTTCGGATGCTTCAGCGCGTACTCCATCGCCAGCACGCCGCCCCACGAGTGGCCGAACAGCACGAACTGCTCCAGACCCAGCGCACGACGCACCTCTTCCACTTCCTCCAGGTAGCGCGGCAGGGTCCAGAGCGTCGGATCTTCCGGCTGGTCCGAGTTGTTGACGCCGAGCTGGTCGTAGAAGTAGATCTCGTAACCCGCTTCCGGCAGGAAGGCCGCCATCGCCTCGAGGTACTCGTGCGAGAACGCCGGGCCGCCGTGCAGCAGCAGGATCTTGGTCTTGCCGCTGCCCACACGTTTGGTCCACACCTTGTACTTGCCACCGACGACCGGCACCAGCCGCACGCCGGCCGTGCGCACGCCGACGGGATTGAGCCCGTCCGGCACGCGGGCCGCGATGTCGGACGCACGCGCCGTGCCGGACGCGGCGTCCGCGCGAGTCGGCGCAACCAGCACGCCGGCGCCGGCCGTGGCCGCGACGGTGGCGGCTGCCGTGGCGGCGCCCGCGCCGATGGTCAGGAAACTTCTTCTGTCAGTCATGAACGTCTCTGCTGTTGGAAATGATCCGTTGCGCCTCGATCTCGGCTTCGGTGAATCGGCGCGTGATGTGCTGCGGACAGTTCCAGTCCCAGCCCTCGATGCGGATGAGGAAGACGCGCTCCACGTCCGCCGGATAGCCGGGGTCGCTCACCGCGTCGATCGCGGCGTCGCCGTGCTCGCTCGCGCCCGCCTCGACCAGTTCCACGCGTCCGAGCAGCTTGAGCCGGCGCCGGCGCGCGTAGTCGATGATGAGGATCGAGATCCGGTCGTCATGGCGCAGGTTGCCCACGCTCAGGTACTGCACGTTGCCGCGGAAGTCGGCGAAGCCGAGGGTGCGCGCGTCGAGGACCTTCAGGAATCCCTTGGGGCCGCCGCGATGCTGCACATAGGGCCAGCCCGTCTCGCTGACGGTGGCCTGGAAGAAGTGGTCGGCCTCCTTGATGAACTGCGCCTCGCGCGGTGTCAGCGCGTCGCCGCGGTCCTGCATCGTGTCGAGGAACTCGTACTGCGCGCGGCTCCCCAGCTCGGTCTGCGTCTCGCGCACGCCGGGCGTGAACATGAGGTCTGAATAGGCTCGGCCCATGGTGGTCTCCGGTGATGACTGGAAGCGCGCCCGTCGGACGACGCCTCGCGATGACGATCTCAGTTCAGCGACGCGAGCTCGAAGCGCGGCGAACGCGTGAACTCGACGATGCCGAGCTCGGCGGCGATGCTGGCGGCCTCGGTCCGCGTGGACGCGGCGAGCTTGCCGAGGATGGCCTTGACGTGGCTCTTGACGGTGCCCGGCGCGATGCCGAGGTTGGTCGCGATGGACTTGTTGCATTGCCCGCGCGCGAGCAGTTGCAACACCGTCTCCTCGCGGGTGGTCAGGGGCTCGCGCGAGAAGTTCGCGGCCACCCGCTGCGCCACCTCCGCGCACACGTAGCTGCGACCGGCCGCCAGCGCGTCCACCGCGATCAGCAGCTCCGATGCCGTGCAGGACGCCAGCAGGACGCCGCCCAGGCCGCGGCGCAGCGCGGACAGCATCGGCTGCTCGCGCGCCTGCGACGAGACGACCAGCACGCTGGCGGCCCGCGACGGATCGGCCCGGTCCGCGGACAGCCAGCGCATGCCCTGCGACCAGTCGGTCACCAGCACCTGCACCTGCAGCGGTACGCCGAAGTGAGCCTCGTCGTTCCCCACGATCTGGAGGTGGGGCGCCCGCTGCAGCGCGGCACGCAGGCCCATCGCGAGGAGCGGCTCCTCGTGATCGATGAGGACTCTCGGCAGAGCGGAGGGGACACGAACCATGACTTGCTCCTGAACGTGCACCGGCACGACTGGCGGTCATGGTCCGTCCCCGGCCGATGCGCCGTCGAGTTAGTTCCGGTTAATAACCATAAGGCGTTGTGCATCCTCGCGCCAGTCCGGCGCGCCGCCGGTTAATCGTGGTGAAACGAGGTGAGAAGCGGCCGCCCGGCCGCGTCGATCGGGTCCGCGACTTCCATACTCGTCTCACCGCAACGTGCTGGAGCACCTTCATGGAACAACGCCCGCCCTTCCCGCCCTACACCCTCGAGACCGCCCTGCAGAAGGTGCGCGCCGCCGAGGACGGCTGGAACTCCCGCGACCCCGAGCGCGTCTCGCTCGCCTACACGGTCGACACCGTGTGGCGCAACCGGGCGGAGTTCCCGCGCGGACGCGATCAGGTCCAGGCCTTCCTCACCGCGAAGTGGCAGCGCGAGCTGGACTACCGGCTGATCAAGGAGCTGTGGGCCTTCCACGAGCACCGCATCGCCGTGCGCTTCGCCTACGAATGGCGCGACGTCCACGGCCAATGGCATCGCAGCTACGGCAACGAGAACTGGGAGTTCGCGCCCAGCGGGCTGATGGCCCATCGCCACGCCAGCATCAACGACCTGCCCATCGCCGAGAGCGCGCGGCTGTTCCGCTGGGACCTGGGCCGCCGACCCGACGAACACCCGGGCCTGTCGGAGCTCGGGCTCTGACCTCGTCCCGCCACCGCCACCGCCACCGCCACCGGAGAAGCGCGATGTCCCTCAGACCCACCGTGATCGAGCTGTCCCACGAGCTGCCGGTCGTCGAAGCGGGGCTTCGACAGATCCTCGGCGCGTGGCCCGAATTCGAACTGCGGCCGTCGTCGAACGACGACGCGCCGGCGAGATCGACGCCATGGCCGCAATGGCCGCAATGGCCGCAATTCCCGCAGGGACCGCAGGGATCGCAGCCGGCGCCGGACCTGCTCGTCCTCGATCACGACCGCGCGCTGCGGCACGCGTCGTCGCCGCCCGGCGGCCCCGCCAGGCACGCGCCGGTCCTGGTCGTCGCGATGGACGGCCAGGCGCCCGACGTGCGCGCCGCGTTGTCGGCCGGCGTGCGCGGCTACGTGATGGTGAGCTGCGGCCGCGAGGAGATCGTGCGCGCCGTCCGATCCGTCGCGGCGGGTCTGCGTCATCTCTGCGCGGCCGCGTCGCTGCATCTGGCCGACAAGCTCGGGCAGCCGGCTCTGACGCTGCGCGAGGGCGAGGTGCTGGCCCTGGTGCTGCGCGGCCAGAGCAACAAGGAGATGGCGCGTTCGCTGACGATCTCCGAGGGCACGGTGAAGGCCCATCTGCGCACGCTGTTCTCCAAGCTCGGCGCGCGCTGCCGGACCGAGGCGCTGTGGATCGCCTCGGAGCGCGGACTGCTCACGCGGCCCACGCCCGCCGACGGCGCACCTGTCCGAATGGGCGAGCGGCCCATGACCGCAAGTGCGTTGGCGCCGCACGCGCTTCTTCCGAGACTGGGAACTCGTTACGCAACCGCAACTTTCCCAGAGGAGGCCCCATGCCCATCACCGCCACCGTCCGCCCTGCGTCCCGCCTGATCACGCCGACCGACCACACGCTGGTGCTGATCGACTTCCAGCCGCAGATGGCCTTCGCCACGCAGTCCATCGACGGCGTGAGCCTGCGCAACAACGCGGCCCTCGCGGCCCGCGCCGCGGCCGGATTCCAGGTTTCCACCATCCTCACCACCGTCGCGGCGCGCAGCTTCTCCGGCCCGATGTTCGACGAGGTCACCGACGCCTTCCCCCAGCACGAGCTCATCGACCGCAGCACCATGAACTGCTGGGAGGACGCCAACGTCGTCGCCGCCGTCAACGCCATCGGCAAGCCGCGCGTGGTCCTCGCGGGCCTGTGGACCTCCGTGTGCATCGTGGGTCCGGCGCTGGCCGCGCTCGAGCAGGGCTACGACGTCCTCGTGCTCACCGACGCCTGCGGCGACATCACCTCGGAAGCCCATGAACGCGCCGTCGCCCGCATGGTGCAGGCCGGCGCGCAGCCCATGACCGCGCTGCAGTATCTGCTCGAACTGCAGCGCGACTGGGGCCGCGCCGACACCTACGAGCTGACCACCGGCATCGCCCGCGAACTGGCCGGCGCCTACGGCGTGGGCATCGCCTACGCCACGGCGATGTTCGGCGCCTCCGAAGGCTGAGGCGCCCGCGCTTCAGCTCCTTCCCTTCTTTCCTCCAACCCCAGAAAGGGTCTCCCATGAAGCACTCCGCCTCCGCGTGGGTTCTCGCCTCATCGCTGCTGCTCGCGTTCGCGCCGCACGGCGTGCAGGCCGGTCCCGCCGCCACCCAGGACGCGACGAACGTCGCCAGCACGGCCGCCGTGAGCTACCGCACCGTGAAGGTCGACGGCCTCGACATCTTCTACCGCGAGGCGGGTCCGAAGGACGCGCCCGTGCTGTTGCTGCTGCACGGCTTCCCGACCTCGTCGCAGATGTTCCGCAACCTGATCCCGCGTCTGGCCGACCGCTACCGCGTGATCGCGCCGGACTACCCCGGCTACGGTCGCAGCGAAATGCCTCCGATGGACAAGTTCCAGTACAGCTTCGACAACCTGGCCAAGGTGGTCGACAAGTTCACCGAGGTCGTCGGCGCGAAGAAGTACGCGATGTATGTGCAGGACTACGGCGCGCCCATCGGCTACCGCCTCGCGGCCGCGCATCCCGAGCGCATCACCGCGATCGTGGTCCAGAACGGCAACGCCTACGACGAAGGACTGGACAACGAGTTCTGGGTGCCGGCCAAGGCCTTCTGGGCCGACAAGTCGGTGGCCAACGGCAACAAGCTGCGCCCGCTGTTCGAGCTTCCTGCGACGAAGTGGCAGTACTCGGAGGGCTACCGCGACGCGACCCACATCAGCCCGGACGCCGCGGCCACGGACCAGTTCTACATGGACCGCCCGGGCAACAAGGACATTCAGCTGGAGATGTTCTACAGCTACGGCACCAACCCGCCGCTGTACCCGTCGTGGCAGGCCTACTTCCGCAAGCACCAGCCGCCGATGCTGATCGTCTGGGGCAAGGGCGACAAGATCTTCCCGCCCGCCGGCGCGCACCCCTACCTGCGCGACCTGCCCAAGGCGGAGCTGCACCTGCTCGACACGGGCCACTTCGCGCTCGAAGAGGAGAGCGAGAAGATCGCCGGCCTGATGCGCGGCTTCCTGCAGCGCAACGTCAAGGCGTCGAAGTAAGCGAAGGGGCACCGAGCGCGGCGAGCAGCTCGGCGGCCCCGAGCAGATCCCGCGTCTCGACTCCTTCGGTGAACTCGCCGATCACGGACTGGAGCAGGTGGCGCGCGTCGGCGGTCCTCGTCCGACCGCGCCACAGCCTCGCGAGATCGCAGGCCGCGCGCAGGCGCCAGGCCAGCGTGCCGGAGGCGCTCGCGAGGGCCATGGCGTCGATCAGCAAGGCCTCGGCGACGTCGACGCGGCCCCGGGCCGACGCGATGCCGGCCTGCACGCGGATCACCTCGGGCAGGCACCAGCCCTCTTTCTGCGACGACGCGATCTCGCGCGCCGCGACGATCGTCGCCTCCGCCTCCTCCAGCCGACCGCGATCGCGCTGGGCCTCGGCCAGCACGCCGAGGTAGTACGGCATCCGTGCGAGGTGATTGACGCTGCGGAAATCCTCGATGGCCGCTTCGATCGCGGCCACGGCGTCGACGCCCGGTTCGTCCCGCACATGCAGGAGCGCCGCGCGGAAGAAGCGCGCCACCGGCCGCCGGGCCACCAGGCCGTGCCGCCCGACGTGTTCCTCCAGTTGGGCCACCGCGCGGTCGCAGCGCTCATACTGCCCGCTCCAGAAGTACACGGCGCAGAGATAGGACAGCACATTGTTCAACGAGAGCTCATGCCCCAGCGCCCGCGCGTTGTCGAGCGCGAGCCCGGCCATGCGCATCGCCGTGTCGGCGCGGCCGCCCAGCCAGTGGACGTGGCTCAGCACGCTGCGCACCAGGATGACGGGATCGGACAGGTAGCGCACGCCGTAGGAGCCGAAGTAGCGCAGGTCCCGGCGCTCCAGGCTCTCCAGCCGGCGGCGGGCGTCGGCCAGGCGGCCGAGGAAGAGTTCGCCGATGCCGACGTGGGTCTCGCCCTCGGGCAGCACGGACGGATCGCTGCGCGCGGCGACCGCGGTGAAGCGCTCCAGCGTGCCCAGTCCCGCCTCGTGGTCCCCGGTGAACAACTGGTGGATCCCGATCATCATGAGGCAGCGCAGGTGGTAGTCCTCGTCGCCGATCCCGCGCGCGATCGCCAGCGCGCGCTGCGAGGCGGCCATGGCCTGCGGCCGCAGGCCGCGCGTGAACATGGTGGAGCCGCCCAGCGACAGCTGGAGCTTCATCTCGTGCGCGGTGCCCGTCATGCCCGCCGCCGCCAGGGACTCGACCGCCCGCGAGGCGTGCACGCGGCTCTCCGCGGTGAGGGAGAAATGATTCCAGAGCAGCAGGCCCGCGACGGTCAGCCGGATGTGCAACGGCCGGTGCGCCTCGTCCGTGACCAGCCAGGCCAGGGCGCCGCGCAGGTCGTCGATGAAGCGGCCGTAGACCGCGGCCCATTCGTCGGCCGGACGCTTGGCCCACTCGGCGCCGGCGCGCTGGAGCATCGCGCAGAGGTGGCGCGCGTGGCGCCCGCGGACCTCGCGTTCCTGCTCGGCGGCGCGCAGGCGGTCGACACAGTAGGACCGCGTCGTCTCCAGTAGCCGGTAGGCCGCGCTGGACGCGTCCAGGTCCGTCGCCAGCAGCGACTTCGCGGCGAGCTGCGACAACCCCTCGGCGGCGTCCGCGCGCGGCAGGTCCGCGACGGCCGCCGCGCCCTCGCTGTCGAAGACGCCCGCGAACACCGACACCGCCCGCAGCAGCGCGGCCTCGTCGTCCGACAGCAGGCCGTAGCTCCAGTCGAGCGTCGCGGTCAGCGTGCGCTGCCGCTCCGGGCCGGCGCGCCGGCCCTGCAGCAGACGGAAGCGGTCGTCGAGCCGCTGCAGCAGGCCGTTGATGCCGAACGCGTCGACGCGCGTCGCGGCGAATTCGATCGCCAGCGCCAGACCGTCGAGCCGGCGGCAGATCTCGGCGACCCGCGGCGCATCGCCGTCGCTGAGCTCGAACGCGTCCACGCGTTCGGTCGCCCGTTCCACGAAGAGCTGGATGGCGGGGAACGCGAGCGACTGCGCCGCGTCCAGCGAGACGGACGCGGCCGGCGCCGCCAGACCGGGCAGCCGGCGCACGCGTTCGCCCTTCACCAGCAGCGGCTCGCGGCTGGTGGCCAGGACCTTCACGCCGGCGGCTTCCGCGAGCAGGCGGTTCACGCAGGCGGCGGCCGCGTCGATGACGTGCTCGCAGTTGTCGATGACGAGCAGCAGCGACTGGTCGCGCAAGGCGGCGCACAGCGGCGTGAGCATGTCCGCCGAATGCGCCGTCAGGCCGATCGCCGCGGCCACGGCGTTGGGGACCAGGGCGCCGTCCTTGAGCAGCACCAGGTCGACCAGCCAGACGCCTTGCGCGAAGGTGTCGAGTTCGAGCTCGGCCGCCGCAAGCGCGACCGTGGTCTTGCCGATGCCGCCCGCGCCCACCAGGGACACCAGGCGGGACCGCGCGAGGTCCCGCCGGATCGCGGCGATGGTCTCGGCCCTGCCGAAGACGCGCGTGCCTCGGGTCGGCAGGTTGTCGCGCCGCGCGCCCGGGCCCGGGCCCGCGCTCGAGAGGCCGGCTTGGCCGTCAGGCGTTACCGACTGCACGGGGGCGACGAAGCGGTAGCCGCGACCGGTCACGGTCGCGATGTACGGACCGGGGCCCGGACCCAGGGTCGGTCCGGTCGTCGATCCGGCGCTCGATGCGGCGTTCGATGTGACGTTCGATGCGGCCTGCGGTCCGGCATGCGGTCCGTCCCCCAGCGCCCGTCGCAGCGCCGCCATGTTGACCTTCAGGTTGCCGTCGTCCACGACCGTGTCGGGCCAGACCTGCTCGATGAGCTCCCGCTTGCTGACGACGTCGCCGGCGCGTTCCACCAGCAGCGTCAGGATCTCCAGCGCGCGACCGCCGATGCGCACGGGCATCTCGTCGCGCAGCAGCAGCTGACGCTCGGGCAGCAGCACGAACGGGCCGAACGCCAGATGCCGCGCGCGGGGCGTGTCGGGGTCGCGGTTCATGCGTCCTCCGGACGGGGGGCCTCCCCGGTCTGCAACTCGGCGAGCAATTGCGCGGCGGCCGCGTGGTCCCGCGTGCCCAGGCCTTCGCTGAAGCGATCCAGGACCGCCCGGAGCAGGCGCAGGGCCTCGGCCCCGCGCGACCGCGTCCGCCACAGCCGCGCGAGGTCGCACGCGGCCCGCAGTTCCCAGCTCAGCGCGCCGATGGCGACCGACAGGTCGAGGGCGCGCATCAGCATCACCTCGGCGTCGCCAGACCGGCCCTGGGCGGACAGGAGGCCGGCATGGATGCGACGGATCTCCGGCAGACACCATTGCTCGTTCTGCCCGAAGGCCAGCGCTTCGGCCTCATGGATCGCCGCCTCCGCTTCCGGGAAGCGCGCGCGTCGGCCGAGCGCCTCCGCCAGCATGGCGATGTAGAACGGCAGACGCGCCATGTGCCCGATCTGGCGGCACTCGTCGATCGCCTGCCGCATCGCGGCGATGCCGTTCCTGTCGTCGCCGCCGTCGTTCCCGGCGCTGTCCCGGCGGGCCGCGACGGCCCCGCGGCAGAAGGTGGCGATGGGCCGCCAGGTCACGATGCCGTGCCGCTCGACGAGTTCGTCGAGCATGGCCGCGTGGCGGGCGCACTCGTCGTCGCGGCCGATCCAGAAGTAGACCAGGCTGTTCCAGGCCAGGCCGATGCTGAGCGACAGCTCATGCGTGGACTGGCGTCCGTAGACGAGGATCTTCGCCGCCGTTCGGGCCGCCGCGTCGACCTGCCCGGTCAGCCACTGCGCATGGCACAGCACGACCAGCATGTTGACGCTGTTGCTGTACTGGAAGCGGGCGAAGCGCGCGTCGTTGAAGTCCTGCGAGCTCTGCGCGCAGACGCGTTCCATGCGGCGGCGGGCGTCGGTCAGGCGGCCGACGAAGGTCTCGCCCACGGCCAGATGCGTCTCGCCTTCGGCCAGCGCCGACGGGTCTTCCACGCGAGCGATCGTCAGGAAGGTCTCCAGCGTGCCCAGGGCCGTGTCGTTCTCTCCGAAGAAGAGTTCGAGCGTGCCGATCAGACGCAGACAGCGCAGGCGGAAGTCCGTGTCGCCCAGGCGCTCCGAGATCTCCAGCGCGCGGCTGATGGCCTGTCGCGCTTCCGGCTTGATGCCGCGCGTGTAGAGGATCGCGCCGGCGAGCGCGAACTGCAGGTGCATCTCCACCGGCGACGCGGCATCGTCGTCGGTGCCGATGGCGGTGCCGGCGCCCATGCCCGCTACCCTCGCCGCCCTCGCTGCCCTCGCTGCCCTCGCTGCCCTCTCGCCAGCGAGCCTGGCGATGCCCTGGCTCAGATGGATGCGGCTCTCGTCGGTCAGCGAGAAGTGATTCCACAGCAGTGTGCCGGCCGTGGTCAGCCGGATCATCAGCGCATGGTGACCGGGCTCGGCGTCGGTCCAGGCGAGCGCGGCGCGCAGGTCGTCGAGATAAGGCCCGTAGGTGTCGCCCCAATCGCGCGACAGCTGCCGCCCCCACTCGGCCGCCGCACGCTCCAGCGTGTCGCAGACGTACTGCGCATGTCGCAGCCGGGTCGCCGGCTCCTCGCCGGCCTCCTCGAGCTTCTCGGCGCCGTAGACCCGCGTGGTGTCCAGCAGGCGGTAGACGTTGCCCGCCGCGACGGCGATGCCCGCATCGGCATCGGCATCGGATGAGGTTTCGTTGCCTGCGGCGATGCCGACCTCGATCGACAGCAGGGACTTCGACGCGAGTTCCGCCAGCAGCGGCGCGGCGACCTCGGCGGTCGTGGCATCCACGGCCGCGGCACCCTCGATCCGGAAGCCGCCGCCGAACACGGACACGGCGCGCAGCAGCCGGGCCTCGTCCGGCCCCAGCAGGCCGTAGCTCCAGTCGAGCGTGGCGGCCAGCGTGCGATGCCGCTCGTGGCCGGCGCGCCGGCCGGCGAGCACGCTCAAGCGGCCGTCCAGCTGCTTCTGGAGGTCCTTCACGCCGAAGACGTCGACCCGCATGGCCGCGAGCTCGATGGCCAGCGCAATGCCGTCGAGGCTGCGGCAGATGCCGGCGACGGTCGTCGCGTCGTCGTCGCCGAAGACGAAGCTGTCCAGCCGGTCGCCGGCGCGATCGACGAACAGCCGGACCGCGGGGAAGGTCAAGGCCAGCGCCGCCGTCAACGCGGCCGATCGCGGCGGCGAGGCCAGCCCCTCCAGCCGGTGCTCCAGTTCGCCGTCGAGCTGGAGCGCGCAGCGGCTGGTCGCGAGGATGCGCACGCCGGAGGTCTCGCGCAGCAGCTCCTCCACGCAGGCGGCGACGGCCGTCACGAGGTGCTCGCAGTTGTCCAGCACCAGCAGCGCCCGGCCATGGCGCAGCGAGCGGCACAAGGCGCCCAACACGTTGGCCGAGTGCACGGCCAGGCCGGTCGCGGCCGCGATCGCGTGGGGGACCCGCGACGCATCGCGCAAGGGCGCGATGTCGACGAACCAGACGCCGTCGGGGAAGTCCTCGTCCGCCCGCTCGGCGACGGCGAGCGCCACGGTCGTCTTGCCGATGCCGCCCGGACCGACGACGGTGATCAGCCGGGCGTGCGCCACCTGCCTCAGCAACTGGTCGACGACCGCCTCGCGCCCGACCACGCGGGTGCTCGTGGCCGGCAGGTTGGTCCGGGGCCTGGCCCCGGCAGGGAAATCGAACAGCTTGGCCGACGCGGCGGTCGGGCGCCCCTCCCCGGAGTCAGTCATGTCCAGGGGTATTCCGCCCTGTCGATGGGTCTTCCGACAGGAACGCGGCAAGGCGCCGCCCTGCGTCCTCGCGCTCGCCGAGCGCGATCAGCTGCTCGATCGCGAAGGCGCGGGTCAACGGGGTCTGGCGGTACTGCATCTCGCCGTCCCGCGCCTCGGCCACCAGCAGCGACTTCGCGACCAGTTGCCCGACGTCCTCGACCACGGCGGCGTACGTGAGCGCCTCCGCAGCACCTGCCGCCGCGCGATCCTTCGCCGCTTGGGTTGCACCCTGAGTCGCACCTTGAGTCGCACCTTGAACCGCAGCTTGGGCCCCACCGACCCGGCAGGCGGCGGTCAGGCTGAACGGCCCCTCGAAGATCGACAGCCGGCGCAGTACCGCCTGCTCGCTGGCGGACAGGAGGTCGTAGCTGGAGGCCACCGTCGCCGTCAGCGTGCGGTGCCGCTCGGGTCCCTCGTGGTGGCCGTCGAACATGTGGAAGCGCCGCGCCAGATGGTCCAGCGTGCCGGCGATGCCCAGCGCGCCGACGCGGCGCGCGACGCGCTCGATGGCCAGCGCATGGCCCTCCAGCCGTCGGCAGATGGCGACGACCTCCTCGGCATTCGCCTCGTCGAGGTGGAACGCGCGCTGCGGCTCGCTCGCCCGCTGGACGAAGAGCTGCACCGCGGCAAAGGCGATCGCGTCCTCGGCGCGGAGCCGGTCCCGCCCGGATGAAGCGGATGGCAGCGAAGGCGGCAGCGCCAGGCCGGACAGGCGCCGGACGAGTTCTCCGCGGATGCACAGCGGCTCGCGGCTGGTGGCGAGCAGCTTCACCTGCCGGGTGCCGGCCAGCAGTTGGTCGGCGCAGCTGGCGACGGCGCCGATCAGGTGCTCGCAGTTGTCGAGGACCAGCAGGACCTCGTGATCCCGCTCCGTCCCGTTCCTCGCCTGCGCCAGCGGTGACGGCGACAGTGACGACAGCGACGACGACATCGACGGACCGGCGCTCTCGCGCAGCGCGTCGGCGATCGCGACCGGCACCAGTGCCGGGTCCGTCAGCCGCGCCAGGTCGACGAACCACGCGCCGCTCCTGAAGTCGCCGGCGCCTCGAGCGGCGGCCGCGAGCGCCACGGTGGTCTTGCCGATGCCGCCGGGTCCGACGATGGACACCAGCCGCGAATCCCGCAGGTCGCGCAGCACGACGGCGATGGCCTCGTCCCGGCCGCAAGGCGGACTGCGCAGCGCCGGAAGGTTGCTCGTGCGCGGCTGCGGCGAAGTGCATCGAGTCGACGACGCGTGCGACGCCTGCGACGCTTGATGCGACGCCCGATGCGCCAGGAAGCGCACCTCCGCGACGAACCGGTAGCCCGTGCCTACCACGGTCTCGATGTAGCGCGCCGGATCGGCGCCGTCGCCCAGCAGTCGCCGGAGCGCGGAGATGTTGACCTTGAGGTTGCCCTCCTCCACGACCAGTCCGGGCCAGACGCGCGCGATCAACTCGCGCTTGGAGACGACCTCGCCCGGGCGTTCCACCAGCGCCGTCAGCAGGTCCAGCGCGCGCCCGCCCACGCGCAGCGCCTCCTGGTTTTCCAGGAGCTGCTGCCGCTCGGGGATCAGGAGGAACGGCCCGAACGCGAAGGCATTGGCCGCCTCGGAAATCAGCGCCGTCAAGGACACTCCTGGGAAAACTGCGAACGTAGTGGTGTACCTCCTCGGCGCGCGGCGCTCAAGTAAATTGCGGTTAATGGCTCCGCCCCGCGCTCCGGGCCAGCCCGGCGGGAGCTCATCGGGAGGCCAGCGGGAAGGCCGTGGGAAGGCCGTTGGAAGCCCGCGGCGCGGGCCCTAGAACTGATGCCGGGCGTTCAGGACCCAGGTGCGCGGCGGGTTGTAATAGGCGGTATCCACCCCCAGCGGCGGGATCACATAGGGCAGCACGGCGATGGTGCGGTTGAAGAGGTTGCGCACCTGCAGCGAGAACCGCCAGCCGCCGCCGGGCGCCTCGTACGCGGCGCCTGCGTCGACGTAGGTCTCGGCGGGAATGGCCAGTGCGCGCGCGTTGGCGGGATCGGTGAAGCGCCCGCTGGTGTAGCGCAGCGCCGCGTCGATCAGCCACGCGCCGCCAGCCGATCCGCTCCACCGGTATCGCAGGCCCGTCGACAGGCTCCAGCGCGGCGCGTTGGGCAGCTCATTGCCGACATAGTCGTTCGCCGCAGTCCCGGTCGGATTGGCGAAGCGGTCGAAGCGCGAGCGCAGCCATTCCACCGCCATCGTCGCGTCGAGATCGCGCGTGAGCCGCGCCGCCAGTTCCAGGTCCACGCCGCAGGTCCTGGCCCGGCCGGCGTTCGCGAAGACCGCGTCGGGCACCAGGACCCCGCCGACGACCAGGTTGGACAAGGCGGCCAGATAGTCCCGGTAGTCGTTGTAGAACAGCGCGGCATCGGCGCTCAGCCGGCCGTCGAGGTAACGCCCTTTCGCCCCGACTTCATAGGCGGTCACGCGCTCAGGCTTCGCGGCGAAGCGCGCGGAGATCTCGGAGGACGCGGCGCGGTTGAAGCCGCCGAACTTCTCGCCCTTGGCCACGCTGGCATAGAGGAACTGGTCGCGCGAGAGCTGATGGTCGACACCGAGCCGCGGCAGCCACCCCGACGACGAGGTCTCGAGATCGCCCGCCGCATAGACCTCGCGCCGTCGCTGCCCCGCTGCGTCGGTGGCCCAGTTGGAATTCGTCTCTGTCTGGCGGGTCCGGTACGCCCGCAGCCCCGCAGTGACGCCGGTCGACTCGGACAGCACCCAGCGTCCCTGTCCGTAGACGCCGAAGTCGACGGTCCGCAGCTTGGTGAGGGCCCGGCCGTACAGCGGCGCGGCCGCCGCGAGCGGGAAGGTCAAGGTGACGCGGTCGAAGTCGAACAGGTCGCTCACCAGCAGCGCGCCGGCGGTCCACGTGACATCGCCGTTCCTGCCCTGCGCCTGCAGCTCCTGCGAGAACGCCTTCTGCCCGTCGGTCTGCCGGACGCCAAATCGCTGCACCGGCAGGCCGCCGAAATCCGCCACGGCCGGATCGTCGTCGTAGGCGCGCCAGGCGCTGATCGAGCACAGCGTCAACGCGTCCGAGACGCGGTGCGCGAGATGCAGCGACAGCCCGCCGGCCTGGCGCTTGAAGTCCCCGTCGGGACCGCTCGTGAACGAGACGCGCGGGGCCGCGCCCGGCACGTTCCTCGGGTAATTGACGGTGTTCGTGTCGGACCGGTCCAGCAGCCCGTCCAGCGCCAGCACGGCCTCCGTCGCCGGCGACACCTCCCAGCGGAGCTTGGCGCGGAACTGCGTGACGTCGAGCTGGTTGATGCGCTCCCGGCGCGTCGCGTTGTAACCGAAGCCGTCGTTCTCGCGATGGGAGAAGGCCAGGCTGGCGGTGAGCGCGCTGTCGCCGAGGCGACCGTTGACCAGGCCGCGCATCTCGCGCGCGCCGCGATTGCCGACACCGGCCGACAGCCAGGCCGTCGCGTCGCCGCTCGGCGGGGCGGAGATGATCTTCACCGCGCCGGCGCTGGAGTTCTGTCCGTACAAGGTGCCCTGCGGGCCGCGCAGCACTTCGATGCGGACGATGTCGGGCAGGTCCCAGAGAGCGGTCGCGTAACCGCGCACCAGCGGCACGTCGTCGACATAGAGGCCGACCGCCTGGCTCGACGCCGGCTGCGAGACGCCCACGCCGCGGATGCCCACCGCCTGCGGCGTGTTGCTGAAGCCGCTCGGGACCGTCACGCCGGCGATCAGACCGGCAAGATCGCTCAGTTGCGTGATGCCCTTGATCTCGATGTCCTGCGCCTGCAGCACGCCCATCGAAACCGGCGTGCGTCGGCCCAGCGACTCGGTGCGCTCGGCGGTCACGACGACCTCCGGCAGCGTCGCGACGGTCTTCTCCGAGGCCGTCGTGGTGTCGGAGGATGTCTGCGCTTGCGCTGACGACAGCGTCGCCACGCTCATCCAGAGCATGACCGCGATGCGCGTCATGACGAGGCGCGCGCCGCTCGCGGCAGCGATGAGTGGTGCGAGGACTTGAGCGACGCGATGAGTGCCGCGGCGTCCTGCAGGTCGCGGGTCTCGAAGCCCTCGCTGAACGCCTGATGCGCGGACTGCAGCAGGTCGAGTCCGCCCGCGGCATCGCCCCGGGCCGATCGCAGCCGGGCCGCGTCGATCGCCGCGCGCAGGCACCAGGACAGCGTGCCCAGACGGCGGGCTTCGTCGAGGGCCAGCGCCAGCACGCGTTCCGCCTCTTCCGGCCGGCCGCGGGCGGTCAGCACCAGCGCCTGCACGCGCAGCACTTCCGCCAGGCACCAGCCCTCCTCCTGCGCCTGCGCGATCGACAGGGCCTGCGCGATCGTGGCCTCGGCCTCGTCGAGTCGGCCGCACTGCGCGAGCGCCGTCGCCAGCACGCTCAGGTAGTACGGCATCCTCACCAGGTGATTGGTGCCGCGGAAATCCTCGATGGCGTCGCGCAGCGCGGCCACGATCTCCGGCGATCCGCCCTCGCGCGAGAACGACAGCGCGGCGCGGTAGAACGACGCCGTCGGCCGGCGCGTGATGATGCGATGGCGGCTGAAGTGCTCCTCCAGCAGGCGCACGTTGCGTTCGCAGTCCTCGTACCGGCCGGTCCAGTACAGCACCGCGCAGGTGATGGACAGCGCGTTGTTGACCGTCAGGTGATGCCCGCTCGCCCGCCCCGCTTCCAGGCAGGCCTCGGCGGAACGAAGGGCCGTGTCCGGCAGGCCCGTGAGCCACTGGGCCTGGCACAGGATCCCGCCCGCCAGCGCATACGGATCGAGCACGAAGCGCAGGCTGGACGCGCTGGCCTGGCGGAAGTCGCGCTGCCGGACCGCCTCGAAGCGACGGATGGCGCTCTGCAGTTCGCCGAGCATGAGCTCGCCCACGCCCTGGTTGATCTCGCTGGCGACCAGGATGTCGGGGTCCACCGCCGCCGCGATGACCGCGAAACGGTCGAGCGATCGCTGCCCCGCGCGCAGCTCGCCCGAGAGCATCTGGAACGCGCTGATCGACATCAGGCAGCGCAGCTGGCAGTCGGTGTCGCCGAGGTCCTGCGCGATCGCCAACGCACGCTGCATGGACCCGACCGCTTCGAGCTGCAGGCCCTGCGTGTACATGGACGAGGCGCCCAGCCCCAGCCGCAGCTGCATCTCGTGCGCCGTGCCGGCCAGGCCCGCCGCGTCGAGGTCCTCGATCGCCGCGGCAAAGTGGAAGCGGCTTTCGTGGGTGAGCGAGAAGTGCTCCCACACCGGCATGCCCGCCACGGTCAGGCGGATGGGGAGCGTCCGGTCCGCACCGGACGACCTCGCCCACGCCAGCGCCAGCCGCAGGTCGTCGAGCACCCGGCCGTAGCGGACACCCCAGGCCGGCGCGGCCAGACGCGCCCGCTCGCCCCTGGCGCGCGTCAGCACGTCGCAGACCAGTTCGGCGTGCCGCGTCCGGACACGCTGCTCGTCGAGCGGCTGTTGCCTCAGCCGCTCCAGGCCGTAGGCGCGCGTGCTTTCGAGCATGCGGTACGCGGCGGCGGCGCCGGGCCCGCGGTCGTCGATGCCGCTGTCGATGTCGACCACCAGCAGCGACTTGGCCGCGAGCTGGCCGACGGCCGCGGCCGTCGCCTCGGCGGTCCCGCCGGACACGGCGATCGCGTCGTTCACGTCGAACAGCCCGGCGAAGACGGCGAGCGCGCGCAGCAGCGCCGCCTCCCCGTCGTCGAGCAGTTCGTAGCTCCAGTCGAGCGTGGCCGTCAGGGTGCGCTGCCGCTCGTTCGCCGAGCGCAGTCCCTTCAGCAGCCGGAACCGATCCTCGAGCTGCGCCAGCAGGCCGCGCACGCCGAAGGCGTCCACCCGCGTGGCGGCCAGTTCGATGGCCAGGGCCAGGCCGTCCAGGCGGCGGCAGATGTCGCCCACCGCGGGCGCCTCCGCATCGGTCAGGCGGAAGGTCTCCAGCTTGTCGGTCGCGCGCTCGACGAAGAGCTGCACGGCGGGAAAGGTCATCGCCTGGACGGCGTCGATGACCGCGTCCCGCGGCGGCAGGCCCAGCGCCTGCAGCTGGCGCACGCGCTCCCCCTTCACCAGCAGCGGCTCGCGGCTGGTGGCCAGGATCCTGACGCCGGGCGCCTGCGCCAGCAGGCGGTTCGCACACGCCGCCACCGCGTCGACGACGTGCTCGCAGTTGTCGAGCACCAGCAGCAGCCGTCGTTCGCGGAGGAACTCGCCCAGCGACGCCATCACGTCCGACGAATGGTTGCTCAGGCCGACGGCGGTCGCGACGGCGTTGGGGGTGAGCGCCGGGTCCCGGAAGGTCGCCAGATCCACCAGCCAGACGCCGTGCTCGAACCGGCCGAGGCAGCGTTCCGCCACCGCCAGCGCGACCGTGGTCTTGCCGATGCCGCCGGCGCCGGTGATGCACACCAGCCTGGCCTCGTCGATCTCGCGCCGCAGGGCCGCGATCGTGTCCGCCCGGCCGAAGAGGCTGGTGACGGCGGTGGGCAGGTTGTTGTCCCGTTCGGCGAGGGGCGCCGGCACCGATGCCTGCGTGGATGCCCGCGCCTGCGCGTGCGTCGCCAGCGCGGCCGCCGCGGCCACGGGGACGACGAATCGGTAGCCCCGTCCGGTCACCGTGGCGATGTAGCGGTTGCCCTGCGCGTCGTCGTGGAGCGCGCGCCGCAGCGACAGCATGTTGACCTTGAGGTTGGCCTCCACGACGACAGCGTCCGGCCAGGCGCGGGCCATCAGCTCGGCCTTGGTGACCAGCTCGCCTGGGCGCTCGACCAGGGCCGTCAGCAGGTCGATCGCGCGGCCGCCCAGACGCACCGGCTCGCCGTCGCGCAGCAGCACCTGACGCCCCGGGATCAGGACGAAGGGGCCGAAGCTGAAGCTGTGAGAGGACGCCATGGGCAGGCAATGTAGGCAGTCCGCCCGCGCCCATGACGACGGCCTTACCAGAATTAACCCGCCGGATGCGCCCTTCCCGTGCCGCCCGGCCAACGGCCTGCCCGGCGGTCCTCTCGACGGTCCAATCGACGGTCCACTCCTCGGCTCACTGCATGTTCCACCCGTGGCTGACCACCAGCGACTGCCCGGTCAAGGCATTGCTCGGGAAGGCCGCGAACAGCAGCGCGACCTGCGCCACGTCCTCGAGCGTGGTGAACTCCCCGTCGACGGTCTCCTTGAGCATCACCTTTCGGATCACGTCCTCCTCGCTGATCCCCAGCGTCGCCGCCTGCTCCGGGATCTGCTTGTCCACCAGCGGCGTGCGGACGAAGCCGGGGCAGATGACGTTGGCGCGCACGCCGTGGCTGGCGCCTTCCTTCGCCACGACCTTCGCCAGGCCGATCAGCCCGTGCTTGGCGGTCACATACGGCGCCTTGAGCAGCGACGCCTCCTTCGAGTGGACCGAGCCCATGTAGAGGATGCTGCCGCCCCTCCCCGCCGCGTACATGTGCCGCAGCGCCGCGCGCGTGGTGAGGAAGGCGCCGTCGAGGTGGATCGCCAGCATGCGTTTCCATTCCTCGAAGCTCAGGGCGTCGACCGGCTTGACGATCTGCACGCCGGCATTGCTCACCAGGATGTCGATGGCGCCGAAGTGCTCCACGGCCCGGTCCATGGCCGCGTCCACCTGGGCCTCGTCGCCCACGTCCACCGCGACGGCGATGGCCTGCGCGCCGGTCGCGACCAGCGCTGCGGCGGCCTCGTCTGCGGCCTTCCCGTTCAGATCCGCGATCACGATCCTGGCGCCTTCCCGCGCGTAGCAGTGGGCGATCTCGCGGCCGATGCCGCTGGCGGCGCCGGTGATGAAGGCGACCTTGTCCTTGAGTTTCATGTTGCTCATGCCTTGGAGGTGGAGGTGGAGGAGGAGGAAGCAGTTGTGGAGCTGCCGGGCAGGTAGTCGTGGACCACCGTGCCCAGCGCGAGCGTCAGGTCGGCGACGAAGTGCAGGGCCGACACGACGCGCCGGACCGGCAGGTCGGTCAGCGGCGCCAGCGCATGGGGATGAAGTTCCAGCGCCGCCGGTCCCGACCACGCGCCCTTGAGCACGACCTCGGTGGTGTGATAGCGGACCAGCTCGCAGATGCGCGGCGTGCCGTCGACGTGCGGAATCACCTTGAGCAGGAAGTTCGGCGCCGCCAGAGACGCGCGCACCGCGTCGAGGTCCGCGGGCCGGTGCTTGAAGCCCATCGTCGCCGTGGCCACCCGCACCGGACCGTAGTCGAGCGTGCCCAGCAGGGTGTCGCCGGCGACCGAGAGCTTGGGCGCGCCCAGCTTCTTCGGGAAGCCCCACAGCTCGCGGCCGCCGGCGATCGGCGATTCGTTGTCCAGGAACATGGCGTGCACGTAGCTGCCGGCCTCGCCATTGAAGCTCACCGGAATCACCTGTCCCGACTCGGTGTAATCGCCGAACCCGGTCGAGTCCGGCATCCGCATGAATTCGAACTTCACGACCGGCTCGCGCACCAGCAGCGGCTCGGGCACCACGGCGCGCAGCGCCTCCGGGTCGGTCTCGTAGGTGACGATGAGGTACTCGCGGTGGATGAAGCGGTAGGGCCCGCACGGAAAGGCCGGACTGGTCAGCGGCATCGCGAAGGCACGCTCGCGCACTTCCTGCTCACGCATGGCAAGACTCCTGGTTGAGGATGGACAGAGGATCGGGCCCTCGAGGGGCGACGGCTCAATAGAGCCCGAAGAGCAGGTAGACCGCGATCACCACGAAGACGGCGATCGTCTTCAGGCAGGTGATCGCGAAGATGTCGGCGTAGGCCTGGCGGTGCGTGAGGCCGGAGACGGCCAGCAGCGTGATGACGGCGCCGTTGTGCGGCAGCGTGTCCATGCCGCCGCTGGCCATCGCGGCCACGCGGTGCAGCACCTCCATCGGGATGCCCGCGGCCTGCGCGGACTGGATGAACTGCTCCGCCATCGCGGCCAGCGCGATGCTCATGCCACCGGACGCCGAGCCTGTGATGCCGGCCAGCACGGTGACCGTCACGGCCTCGTTGAGCAACGGGTTGGGAATGCCCTTGAGCGCGTGCGCCACCACCGCGAAGCCCGGCAGGGCCGCGATGACGGCGCCGAAGCCGTACTCCGAGGCCGTGTTCATGGCCGCCAGCAGCGCCCCGGCGATCGCGGACTTGCTGCCGTCGACGAAGGAACGCATCACCCGCCGCCAGGCGAAGGCGAGCACGGTCGCGATGCCGATCAGCAGCGCCGCCTCGACGGCCCAGATCGCCACCACCGGCCCGACGTCCGCCGTGACGGGGTGCGCCAGACCGGGCAGCGCGACGGTGTAGGTCTTGCCGTAGAGCTGCGGGATCCAGCCGGTCAGCAGCTTGTTGCTCACCGCCACGATGACCAGCGGCAGGACGGCCACCCAGGCGTTGGGCATCGCTCCGCCGTTGGCCGTCTCGTTCTCGGGCTCGTTCAACGTATGCTGGCCGTAGCCCTCGCCCGCGGCGGCGGCGCGCCGGCGTCGCCATTCGAGGTAGCTCAGTCCCGCGATCAGGATGAACACGGCGCCTATCGTGCCCATCCACGGCGCGGCCCAGGTGGTGGTCCGGAAGAAGGTGGTGGGGATGATGTTCTGGATCTGCGGCGTGCCCGGCAGCGAATCCATCGTGAAGCTGAAGGCGCCCAGCGCGATGGTGCCGGGGATCAGGCGCTTGGGGATGTCGAGCTGGCGGAACAGTTCGGCCGCGAAGGGGTACACGGCGAAGACCGCCACGAACAGCGAGACCCCGCCGTAGGTGAGCGCGGCGCACACGACGACGATGGACAGCATCGCGCGCTCCTTGCCCATCAGCCGGATCGTGGCGGCCACGATGGCGCGCGCGAAGCCGGAGATCTCGATGAGCTTGCCGAACAGCGCGCCCAGCATGAACACGGGGAAGTACAGCTTGATGAACTGCACCATCTTGTCCATGAAGACACCCACGTAGACGGGCGCGACCAGACCGGGGTCGGTCAGCAGCACGGCCAGCAGCGCGGCCACCGGCGCGAACAGGATGACGCTGTGCCCCCGGTAGGCGACGACGATGAGCAGCCCCAGGGCGAGGAGCACGATCAGGAGGGACATCGGAAGAATCCTGGACGGTGGGAAGTGGGTCCACTGTCGTCGGATCCCGCGCCGCCCTCGTCCCCCGGGCGGGAGTCGCCGCCTCCTCCATTGGTGGCACGAGAACGCGACGACCACCCCATCCGCGCCAGGCACGGTGCCCCGGGAATAGGGTCACCCGTTGCCTTGCCCTCAGGTCGCCTGAAGGACGCTCCGAGCCTTGCGCAGGTCCTTGGTGTCGAAGCCTTCGCTGAATCGTCCGTAGATGAGCGCCAGCTGCGCGAGGGCCTGATCGCGCAGGGCGACGTCGGCATCGGCATCGGCGCGGGCGTCGGCCTCCGACCACAACGCGGCCAGGTTGGTCGCCGACCGCAACTCCCACGCCAGCGCCGCCTGCTGATGCGCCATCGTGATCGACTGGCGGTAGCACTCGGCCGCCGCGGCCGCCCAGCCCGGCGACTGGCCCGGCGACTGGCCCATCGATCGGCCCGCCTCGATGTAGCTGCCTTTCAGGCGGAGCATCTCGGGGATGCCCCAGACCTGGCCGCTGCGCGCGGACAGGGCGATGGCCTCGTCGATGCTCGCCAGCGCGCCTTCGGTGTCGCCGCGCAGCGATTGCACGTGTCCGAGATTGGCCAGGAACGGCGCATAACGGATGCCGAGGCTGCCGTCGCGGATCATCGCGAGCGTCTCCTCGTACCGCGCCTGGTCGACCGCCCTGCCGGCGTCGAGCAGCCATTTCACGCGCACGCATTCGGTCATGGCGCCCCACATCGGCAGGCCGTGTTCGGCCGCGTACCGGGCGACGAAGTTCAGGGACTGGTCCGCATCCTCGAAGTCGCCCGTGTAGATGGCCAGCGGCGCCGAGGTCAGGACCATGGACGAGCAGACGGGCGCCGCATAGTGGCTCGCCTGTGCCTCCGCACGCTGGCGCCGCGCGGTCTCGATGGCCTGGTCGGAATACCCCAGCAGCCAGAGCACGAACGCGAGCGACCCGCGGGCCTCCAGGCGTTGATCGAACTGGAAGCGGGCCGTCTCCCAGCCGGTGCGCGCCTGGACCGGCGACGCCAGGAAGTCCTCCAGGTGACGGCGCGACTGGTGCAGGTCGCCGAGGTAATGCAGCGCGGATCCCGCGTGGGCATCGGCATTGGCGATCGCGGCCAGGTCCCCCTGCGCGCTCGCGAGCACGCGGATCTCCGCGGAGACTTCCAGGGAGGCCCGCGAGTCGCCTTCCCACAGGTGGTACTCCGACAGCCGTTTGAGGCACTCCAGCCGCAGGTCGCCGCGGCCCAGGCCGTCGGCGATCGCCAGGGCCTGCAGGAACAACGCCTTGACCTCCGGCATCGGTCCGCGCGTGAAGAGCTGCGCGCCGCCGGACGCCAGGGACAAGGTCAGTTCGTCCCGCGGGGTCCGGTCCGTGGCGAGGCTGTTCTCCAGCGCGCGCTTCACGAAGAGCCGGCATTCCTCCAGCAGCGACAGCCGTTCCCACAAGGGGATGGCGGCGACGGTGAGCCGCACGCCGAGCGCGGCCTGCGCGGGACGCGAGAAGCTCCAGTCCAGCGCCGTGCGCATGTCGGCGATCGTCTCGCCGTAACGGGCGAGCCAGTCCGCCTGCGTCAGCGCCTCGCCGTCCGTGCGGGCGTGCCCGGCCAGCTCCAGCACATGCCGGGCGTGACGCAGGCGCACGCCGTCCGGATCGTCGTGCGCGGCGAGCTTCTCCGACGCGTAGCCGCGCGTGGTGTCGAGCAGCCGGTATTCGAGATCGACCTCGCCCGGCTCCGCCGCGAGCAGCGATTTCGCCACCAGCGTGGCCACGCCCTCCACCACGTCGGCGGGACCGATGCCGCCGTCGGCGGCCACCGCCACCGCGGACGAGAGCGTGAAGGCGCCGGCGAAGACGGAAAGCCGGCACAGGATGGTCTGATCGCAGGGCGACAGGAGATCGAAGCTCCAGTCGATGGTCGCCATCAGCGTCTGGTGCCGGTCCGGACCGGACCGACGCCCCTTGAGCAGCCGGAAGCGGTCATTGAGCAGCGCGAGGATCTCGCCGATGCCGAAGGCGTCGACGCGCGTGGCGGCCAGCTCGATCGCGAGCGCGAGGCCGTCCAGACGCCGGCAGATCTCGGCGGCGGCTGGCGCGTCCGCGTCGCTCAGGTGGAACGATTCGAGCCGGTCGGACGCGCGTTCGACGAAGAGCTCCACGGCCGGGAAACTCAGGGCTCGCGCGCGGTCCATCACCGGCGCGACCGACGACGATGCGGACACCACCGATGCCGATGACACCGATGCCGATGACGCGGGCGGCGCCGGCGGGGTCTCCAGTCCGGGCAGCCGCCGCACCCGCTCGCTCTGCAGGCAGAGCGGCTCCCGGCTGGTGACCAGGATCCGGACCCGCGGCGCCTCCGCGAGCAGGCGGTTCACGCAGACGGCGGCCGCGTCGACGAGGTGCTCGCAACTGTCGAGCACCAGCAGGAGTTCGCGCTCGTGCAGGAAGCCGCACAGCGCGGCCAGCATGTTGGCCGAATGCGCGGCCATGCCCAGGGCGGTCGCGACCGCGTTGGGGACCAGCGACGGATCCTTCAACGGCGCCAGGTCCACCAGCCACGCGCCGTCCTTGAGCGACGGCAGCGCGCCCTGCGCGACGGCCAGCGCCACGGTGGTCTTGCCGATGCCGCCCGGCCCGACCAGCGACACCAGTCGCGCACCGTCCAGGTCCTGCGCGAGCGTGGCGATCGCCTCCGCCCGGCCGACGATGCGCGTGGTGCCGGTGGGCAGGTTGTGGCGGCGCAGCGGCCGCTCATCGGCCATCGCGGACGCCGTCGGGTCGGCCGGGTCTGACGGGTCTGACGCGCCGGCCGGCCCCGGCGACAGCACATCGGCGACGAACCGGTACCCCCGTCCCACGACGGTCGCGATGAACTGCGGGTCGCCCACGCCTTCGCCGAGCACGCGTCGCAGGCCGGCCATGTTGACCTTGAGATTGCTCTCGTCAACGACCGTGGTCGGCCAGGCGCGGGCCATCAGTTCCCGCTTGGTCACCAGTTCGCCGGGACGCTCGACCAGCGCCGTCAGGATGTCGAGCGCGCGTCCGCCGATGCGCAGCGGCACGTCGCCGTTCAACAGCAGCTGACGATCGGGCAGCAGGGTGAAGGGCCCGAAGGCGAATTTCCTGCGAGGCCATTCGGCGACATTCATGATCCATTCCCCCGGGCTTGGCCCGAACGTCCGGACCCGCAGGCACTCTAGGATGGGGGTCCCCGCCCCGCCAGCCGCGACGCAGGGATCGCCGTCTCACTCGATCGAGTGAGTCCGCCGCCGTTTTCCTTGACCCCGCCGCGAACGCGGCGTTAAGGTCGTCCGCAGTTTCCGAACCGCGTCCCGTGCGCGCCTTCCATGTCCGTGTCCGAGTCCTCCGATCGCCCGATCCGCCTCCTGGTCGTCGACGACCATCCGATGGTCCGTACCGGCATCGGCGCGGTCATCTCGGGGCAGCCCGACATGACGCTGGTCGCGGAGGCCGAGGACGGCCTCGAGGCCGTCGCGATGTACGAACGCCATCGGCCGGACGTCACGCTGATGGACCTGCAGATGCCGCGCATGAACGGGATGGTCGCGATGGGCGAGATCCTCAAGCGCTGGCCCTGGGCGCGCATCGTCGTGCTGACCACCTACCGCGGCGACGTGCAGGCGCTGCGCGCGCTCAAGATCGGGGCCTGGGGCTACCTGCTGAAGAACACCCTGCGCAAGGAGCTGGTCTGCGCCGTGCGCGACGTGGCCGCGGGCAAGCGCTATGTCGCGGCGGAGGTGGCGCTGGAGCTGTCCCGCCGGGTGACCGACGAGGCCCTGTCCGCGCGCGAGGTCGAGGTGCTGGGCGAAGTGGCTGCGGGCGGCGCCAACAAGCAGGTCGCGGACCGGCTGGGCGTGTCCGAGGAGACCGTCAAGTCCCACATGAAGAACATCCTGGTCAAGCTGGGCGCCAGCGACCGTCTGCAGGCCGTCGTCATCGCGATGCGGCGCGGCATCCTCAACGAGGAGCTCTGACGCCACGAGGCGCTCAAGGTGGCGCTCAACGTGGAGTTCAGCGAGGCGCTCTGACGGGCCGGCCGTCGGATCGCGACCGCGATCCGGCGCCGGCGAGCCGCTGCCACCAGTTGCCGCGCGTGCGGCGGTAGGCGACGCGCGCCGGCACCCGCAGGCGCACGGTGGTGCCGCCCGCGTTCGAGCGGACCTCCAGCATCGCCCGCAGACGTGCGGCGCGTTCGCGCATGCCGACCAGTCCCCAGCGGCCGTTGGGCTTGAGCGCGGTGTCGAAGCCGCGACCGTCGTCCGACACCTGCAGCGTAAACGCCCGCGCCGTGTAGACGATGTCCAGCCGCACCGTCGCGGCCTCGGCGTGGCGGAACGCGTTGCTCAAGGCCTCGGTGGCCAGGCGCTGGCATTCCTGCAGCGCGATGGGGTCGAGCGCCCTCGCCTCGCCCTGGACCTCGGCCTCGAAGGCGACGCCGGTGTCCAGCGACCAGCGTTCGCCGATCAGGTGCAAGTCGGCGGCGAGATCGATGGACTCGTCCGCCGGCTCGCGCAGGTTCAGCACGGCGTCGCGGCCGAGCGCGGTCACCTCGTCGGCGCTGTCCAGCGCGTGCTCCATCAGCTTGCGCGCCGGCTCATGCGCGGGGATGACTTCCATCGCCGAATGGAAGCGCAGCATCAGGCCCTGCACGGCCTGCAGGAAGGTGTCGTGGAGCTCGCGCGCGATGCGCTCGCGTTCCACCATGCGTTCCTCCAGCCGCAGCCGCAGCCGGTCGTTGACCGAGCGCAGACGCATCACCGACAGCCACCACAGCAGCGCGAGCACCGCGATCACGCACAGCGCGATGAACCACGGCGTCTGCACGAAGGCGGGAGGGATCTCAATCTCGACGCCGGCGCCGGCCTCGCGCGACAGGCCATCGTTGTTGGAGGCGCTCACCTCGAACCGGTACCGGCCCGGCGCCAGATCGCGGAAGTAGACCTCGCGGTGATGGCCGATGTCCTGCCAGTCGGCGGCCTTGTCGGCGCGCTCACCACTCGCACCTCGCTGACCCCACCCGCCTCTCGGGCCCGTCTCCGCGTCCGCCTCCACCAGGCGGTACCGGAAACGCACCCGCTCCGGCATCGTGAGGCTCGAGGCGGTGAAGGTGATCTTCAGATCGTGGGTCCGCATCGGCAGGCGCGCCGGTTCCAGCGCGGAGAAGGGATAGACCTTGCCGTCGGCGAGGATCGATTTCAGCACCACCGTCGGCGCCACCGAGTTGCGCAGCCGGCGGGACGGGTCGATCCACACCACGCCGTCGACGGTGGCGAACCAGATCCGTCCGTTGTTGCCCACGGCCCCGTCCAGCACGCCGGGCAGGCCGTCGAGGTGGTCGAGCGCCTCATGGCGGACGCGATGTCCGGGATGCAGACGGGCCTGTTCCAGCTCATCGGCGCCCACGCGGACCGCGGCCTCCACGGAGGTCAGCCAGAGGTCGCCGTCGGCGGTCGGCACGATGCCGGCGACGCCGGCGAAGGCGCCCTGCACCCCTTCGACAGCCTGAAGGTGCAACTTGCCGTCCAGGCGCCACAAGCCCTTCTGCGTGCCGATCCAGAGCGTCTCGCCCTGCTGCACGAAGACGGACACCTCCCCCAGCACCGGGCGAGGCGGCGCCTCCGCGGCAGGCACCACGGTCGTGAGCCGGTCTCCGTCCAGGACGATGACCAGGCCGTCGTCATACCCGAACCAGACGCGGCCCGCGGTATCGGTGAACAGGGCGGTGACGTTGTGGCCGGGCATGTCGGTGCGCCCGCCCCACAGCGTCCACTGATCGCCGACGACGCGGTACACGCCGACCCGCAGCACGGACACCCACATCGCGCCCTGTGCGTCCTGCGTCATCGCCTCGATGCTGGAATAGTTGTAGCCGCCCTCCGCCGCCGCCGCGGCCGCCACGCGCGCCGATCGATGCCAGCGCTGGTCGGTCCGCCGCTGCCAGATCGAATCCCCCGCGGCGACCCACAGGGTGCCGGCGGGGTCGGTGTAGAGCACGTCGATGCCGATGCTGAAGCGCGGGTCGGTGGCGATGCGTTCCTGGATGCCGGGGTGCGCGCGGGCGATGCGGCCGGTCGAGGTGCCGATCCAGACGCCGCGATCCCCCGCCGGCGCGAGCCCGAACTCCATCGCCTCGGGGTCGAACGGCACCTTGCGGAGCGCCGGCGCGCGGATCCGCTCCAGGCCGCTGCGGGTGGCGATCCACATGTTGCCCTCGCGGTCTTCGAGGACCCGGGTGGCGGGTCCGGCAGGCAGGGACACGGGTTCCGGGGCCTCCAGGCGCGCCGCCGGCGCCGCCGCGACGGTCTGTCGTGGCGCGGGCGGGAAGCGTCCGCCGCCCTTGGGGTTGCCGAACCACAGTTGACCCTGGCTGTCGAAGCCGCAGCGGTTTTCGCCGAGATCCACCGGACGGTCGACCCAGGGCGGCACGTCGCGCGTCGATGTCGATGTCGATGTCGATGTCGTGAGCGAAGTCGCCGGTGGCGTGAGGGTCAGCACCCGGGTCGCTTCGCAGACCATCGCGGAGCCGTCGGGATGCAGCAGCAGCGTGGAGAAGTTGCTCCCCCGGATCTTCACCGCCGTCGGCTCGAAACGGGCCGCGCCGCGCGGGAGCCGGTAGACGTGGTCGTTGGCCATCACCCACAGCGTGCGATCGCGGTCCAGCACGATCTCATCCACGGGGTCCGGGGGCACGTTCCAGGTGGCGTTCACCGCCGTCCAGCGATCGCGGTCGAGCCGGTACAGACCGCGGGTGGTGCCGACCCACGGGATCCCGTCACCGTCCTGGGCGGATGCGGTCAGCGACGCCCGGGGCAGCCCCTGCTCCGGGCCGTAATTGACGAGCCGCCCCTGATGCAGCCGACTGACACCGCCGAGGTGATGACCGATCCACAAGGCGCCGTCGGCGGCGACATTCAGGGAATAGATATCCTGCGACAGGAGAGGCACGCCGCCGGCGCCGGTGAAGCGCTCGAACTCCACGCCGTCGAAGCGGAACAGGCCACCCGGCGAGCCCATCCAGAGGAAGCCGTCGGGCGTCTGGACCATGGCGGCGATGCCGGTCGGCACGCCCTCACGGACGGTCCACCGCGTCTGGTAGAGCTCGGCGACGCTGTAATCCGCCGGCAAGGCCCAGGCGCCGGTGCGCGGCAGCAGCGCGGCCATGACGAGGCCGACCGCCTGCAGCAGCCGGGTCCAGGCCTGGCTCAGACGCCAGTCGAGTCGTGCGTGGTCTCTGGTCACTCGCTGGCCTGTCGAGGGCTGGCCGGTGGATGGGAAGGTCGCTCAAGGCGCGGGCGGATTATGGACGCGCAAGACCTGACCCCGCGGCGGGTCTTTTCGTCCTCGTCGGCTTCGTGCCCGCCGGCTGGGTGGCCGGCTTCGGACTCGTTGGCTTCGGAGTTGCCGGCTTGGTGCTCGCCAACTTGGGCGCCATCGCGCCCACGGTCTTGCGCAGGTGCTCGACCACGTGCTGCGCGCGCGCCGAGAGCGGCCATTCGGCGCGATGGATCATCCACAGCGTGTCCACCACCGGCGAGCCGCAATCGAGCACCCGGATCTCGTCTTGACGGGGGAAGGCGCGACGCGCGTGCTGCGTCAGGACGGTGAACCCCAGGCCGCGCGCCACCGGTTCGAGCAGCAGGCCGATCTGGTTGCTGAAGCCGCGCACCGGCAGGTCGCGCACCCCTGGCGAGCCGGGGAAATGCCGGCTCAGCAGCCGGTTGGCCATCGCCTGCCCGTCGGGGTGATCGATGAAGCCGATGCGCCGCAGGTCATCCCATTGCGCGCACTTCTCCGAGGCGGGCAGCACCAGCTCCAGCGGCTCCTCCAGGAACGCGCAGCTCGCGAGCCGGGCGTCGTCGGGGCGCAGCGTGACCAGTCCCAGTTCATAGCGGTTGTCGAGCACCGCCTGCAACACGTCGGGATCGGGCGCGAACCGGTGTCGCACCACCAGCCCCGGGCGCTGCGCCTGCAGGTCCAGCAGATGCGGGTAGACGAAGAGGCCGATCCCGCCCGGCGTGATCATGCCGACCTCGCCCTGGCAGGCGTCCTCGTCGGCGAGCCGGCCGCGCAGGCGCTGGTCGGCCTCGTCCAGCTCGCGCCAGTAGTCCAGCGTCGCGAGCCCGGCCGGGGTCAGTTCGATGGCCCTCGGACGGCGGATCAGCAATGGCCCGAGCGACGCCTCCAGATGCCGCACGTGCTGGCTGACCGCCGCCTGCGTCAGGTCCAGCGCCTCCGCGGCGCGCGTGAAGCTGCCCAGGCGTGCCAGGGTGGCGAAGCTCCGCAGCCATTGAGGATTGAGCATAAGCAAGTCTTATCGCGGCAATAAGGCCGCATCGCTTTTCATTATGGATCGCGGTTCCTAGACTGCGCCTGCGCAGGTCTTTCCTGCCCGCTCCGCCCCGTTTCCCTTTCCCTTCCTGCCCAAGGTCTCCATGTCCAGCTTGTTCTCTCCGTTCACCCTCAAGGATGTCGTGCTGCGCAACCGCATCGCCGTGCCGCCGATGTGCCAGTACAGCGCGACCGACGGCCTGGTCAACGACTGGCACCTGACGCACTACGCCGGCCTGGCGCGCGGCGGCGCGGGGCTGGTGATCGTCGAGGCGACCGGCGTCGCGCCCGAGGGCCGCATCACGCCGGCCTGCCTGGGCCTGTGGAACGACGAACAGGCCGCGGGCCTGGCGCGCGTGGCCGCGGCCATCGGCGCCGGCGGCGCCGTCCCCGGCATCCAGATCGGCCACGCCGGCCGCAAGGCCAGCGCCCACAAGCCCTGGGAAGGCGACGACCACATCGCCGCCGGCGATCCGCGCGGCTGGGCCACGCTGTCGCCGTCCGCCGTGCCCTTCGGCAAAGGCCTGCCGCAGGTGCCCAAGGCCATGGACAAGGACGACATCGCCCGCGTGCAGGCCGACTTCGTCGCCGCCGCGCAGCGCGCCCGCGACGCCGGCTTCCGCTGGCTGGAGCTGCACTTCGCGCACGGCTATCTGGCGCAGAGCTTCTTCTCCGTGCACGCCAACCAGCGCGACGACGAGTTCGGCGGCAGCGCCGAGAACCGCGGTCGTTTCCTGCTGGAAACGCTGCGCGCCGTGCGCCGGGTCTGGCCCGAGCATCTGCCGTTGACGGCCCGCTTCGGCGTCATCGAATACGACGGCCGCGACGAACAGACGCTGGCCGAAGCCATCGGCCTGACGCGCGCGATGAAGGAAGAAGGTCTGGATCTGCTGAGCGTCAGCGTCGGCTTTTCGACGCCCGAGGCGCAGGTGCCGTGGGGCCCGGCCTTCCTCGGTCCGATCGCGCAGCGGGTGCGCCGCGAGACCGGCCTGCCGGTCGCGTCGGCGTGGGGCTTCCACACGCCGCAGCTGGCCGAACGCGCCGTGGCCGACGGACAGCTGGACCTGGTCATGATCGGCCGCGCGCTGCTCGCCAACCCGCACTGGCCTTACCAGGCCGCGCAGGAACTGAAGCAGGAGAAGCCGACCTGGGTGCTGCCCGCGCCGTACGCGCACTGGCTGGAGCGGTATCAGCCCCAGCAGGGCTGAGCGAAGCGGTTCGCGGCGCACGGTCGCGCCGCGCGGCGTCGGATTGAACCTCGTCGCGCGGCTCAGTGCCGCGCCGCGTCCAGCGGCACCGCCGCCGTCTCCACGAAGATCGACGGCCGGAAGCCCTCGGCATGCCCGCTGGTGGCCCTGCCCGCGTCCGACGCCAGCACCTCGATCGCGAAGGCGGACATCGGCTTCGCGAACAGGTAGCCCTGCAGCTCGTCGCAACCCATCGCGACCAGCTGGTCGCGTTGCGCGGGCGTCTCCACGCCCTCGGCGACGACCTTCAGCTGCAGCACCCGCGCCATCTCGATGACGGCGCGCACGATGGCCTGCGCTTCGACGCTGGTCGCCACATCGGCGACGAAGCTGCTGTCGATCTTGAGTTCCTGCGCCGGCAGCAGGCGCAGCGAACCCAGGCTCGAATACCCGGTGCCGAAATCGTCGATCGACACGTGCACGCCCAGCGCGCCCAGCCGCTTGAACGCGCGACCGGTGACGGTGGCGTGTTCCATCGCGACGGATTCTGTGATCTCGACCGTGAAGCGCTCGGGCCGCAGGCGATGCTTCTTGAGGCCCTTCTCCAGCCGGACGATGAACTCGTCCGATCGCATCTGGTAGCCCGACACGTTGATCGCGACGCGCATCCGCAGGCCCATCTCGCGCCAGCGCGCGGCCTGGGCGAGCGCGGTGTCGGCGACCCAGTCGCCGATCGTGTCGATCACGCCGTAGCGCTCCGCGATCGGGATGAAGCGCGACGGGCTCACCATGCCCAGCGTCGGATGCCGCCAGCGCAGCAGCGCCTCGACCGCGGTGACCTGCATGGTGCCCGCGTTCATCTTGGGCTGATAGACCAGCTCCAGTTCCTTGTTCTTGATCGACTCGCGCAGCTCGCGCGCCAGCGTCAGTTCCTCGCGCAGCTCTTCCTCCTGCACCGCATCGAAGAACGCGTGGCCGTTGCCACCCAGGCGCTTGACCGAGCGCATCGCCGTCTGCGCGCGCCGGATCAGCCGGATCGAACTGCCGTGCTCGGGCGCCATCGCCACGCCCACCGACAGCCCCACGCGCAGCGGCGTCGTGCCGATCACCACCGGTTGGCTCAGGCTGTCCAGCACCTGCCGCACCAGCGCATCGGTCTGCGACGGCGGCAGCTCGCTCCAGAGGGCGAATTCATCCCCCGCGAGCCGGCCCACCAGCGCCTTCTTGCCGCCGATCTGGCGCAGCCGCTCGGCGGTGCGGACCAGCAGGTAATCGCCGAATTCCTTGCCGTGTTCGTCGTTGACCAGACGGAAGCCGTCCAGGCCGATGTACATCAGACTGCCCTGACCGTTGCGGCGCTGGAGCGCCTCCAGCGTGACGGCGAACTCGTCCTCGAAGCGGCGCGACAGCAGCAGGCTGGTGAGGCGGTCACGCTGGCGCCGACGGCCGAAGCGACCGAGCACGCTGAAGCGTCCCTGCGCCGCCATGAGCAGGGCCAGAGTCAGCGCGACGCCCAGCAGGACGCCCAGGAGAACCCACATCAGCGTCAACAACGGCTCCGGAAGCAGGGCAGGAAGTTCGCATGCTAGGCGCTGAATGCGATTCCGTGCGCCCGCAGCACCGGAATGCGGGGGCAGGTCTCACCTGCTGTGACCGGAGGCTGTGAAGAACTCGGCGCCGCCGGGGCGCACAGCGTCGAATCGGTCCGGGGATCGAGGCCTGCGCGCGACACCCACCCATTGGGGCGATAGGCAAGCGCCGATAGGTGGAAACCCCATGCGCACAGTCATGTCAGCACGATGTCAGGCAGAGACAATGCGCGCTGTTTTTTTGTTTCAAAACAGCGCCTTTTCCTGCTTTCCTGGTCACGAGCCGGGGGCCCGGCGCGACAGCGGGGACGACCCCGGAAAGATCGAGCACAGCATGGCGCTACAGCATTTGACCGACGAGCAGGTGCAGACCTGGTCGCGCGCGCAGAAGGACGAGTGGTGGTTCAAGAACGTCTTCCGCGGCGACATGGCGCAGCTCTCGCTGCGCTCCGGCTTCACCGGCTTCATGCTGGGCGGCATCCTGGCGGCGACCTCGCTGTACATCGGCGGCAAGACCGGCATCAGCGTCGGCGTGGGGCTGACCTCGGTGATCCTGGCCTTCGCGATGTTCCGCATCTTCGCGACGCTGGGCTGGGCCTCGGACTACACGATCCTGGAGAACAACTGCACCCAGTCGATCGCGACGGCCGCGGGCTACGTGGTGTCGCCGCTGTTCTCGTCGCTGGCGGCCTACATGCTGGTGGTGGACCGCATCGTGCCATGGTGGCAGATGATCATCTGGATGGTCGTGATCGCCGTCCTGGGCGTGCTGGTGGCCTTCCCGATGAAGCGGCGCTTCATCAACGAGGACCAGCTCCCCTTCCCTGAAGGCCGCGCCTGCGGCGTGGTGCTGGATTCGCTGTACACCGGCGAAGGCGGCGAAGGCATCTACAAGGCCAAGCTGCTGGCCAAGGTCGCCGGCGCCGCCGCGCTGTACCAGGCCATCGTGAGCGACGGCTGGATGAAGCTGCTGCAGTTCAAGATCCTGCGCATGGACAAGTGGGCCGGCATGACCGAGCCCTGGACCTTCCACGAACGGCTGGACCAGTACTACTACGGCCTGGCCGTGAAGGCCGACATCTGGATCCCCAAGATCCTGGGCACCGACATCCGCGCGCTGGGCCTGCGCCTGACGCTGGATGCGGCGATGCTGGGCGTCGGCGGCCTGATGGGCATCGCGGTGGCGACGAGCTGCCTGCTGGGCGCCTTCGTCAACTTCGTGGTGCTGGCGCCGATCATGATCCAGGCCGGCGACATCGTGCAGCGCGTGGGCCCGACGGGCGCGCTGATCCCGATCTCGCGCGTGGAGATCGTCAACCAGTGGTCGATGTGGTGGGGCGTGGCGATGATGGTCGCGGGCTCGCTGACGACGCTGCTGGCCAAGCCCGACCTGTTCCTGGCGGTGTTCAAGGTCTTCAAGAAGAAGCCCGCGGGCCAGAGCGAAGGCAGCGACCTGCTGAATCACATCGAGGTGCCGCTGTGGATCTCCTACGTGGGCGTGCCGATCTTCGGCGTGCTGGCGGCGTGGACCTCGCATGCCTTCTTCGGCGTGCCCTTCCTGATGGCGCTGATCTCGCTGCCGCTGATCTTCGTGCTGACGGTGATCTGCACGAACTCGATGGCGCTGACCTCGTGGACGCCCACGGGCGCGCTGTCCAAGATCACGCAGTTCACGATGGGTGCCATCGACCGCTCCAACCCGGCGTCCAACCTGGTGCCGGCGGGCATGACCGCCGAGATCGCGTCGAACGCGGCCAATCTGCTGAGCGACATCAAGCCCGGCTACATGCTGGGCGGCAAGCCGCGCCACCAGGCGATCGGTCACATCATCGGCGTGGTGGCGGGCGTGCTGTTCTGCGTGCCGCTGTTCTTCCTGCTGTTCGTGCCGAAGAACGCCGACGGCGTGCGCACGACGGCGACGATCATCTCGGACCAGTTCTCGATGCCGGCCGCGGTGCAATGGCGCGGCGTGGCGGAGATCATCGCCAACGGCCTGCACAGCCTGCCGGCGTCGGCGCTGATCACGATGGCGATCGCGGCGATCTGCGCGGTGGCGATCGAGGTCATCAAGATGGCGACCAAGGGCAAGTTCCCGCTGTCGTCGGTGGCGATCGGCCTGGGCGTGGTGCTGCCGCCGGAGTCGACCTTCGCGATGTGGGTGGGCGCCATGATGTTCTTCATCATGGGCAAGGTCTACAAGACGCCGGGCACGAAGGGGTGGAAGCGCTGGGTGGACGGCTGCGAGCCGATCTGCGCGGGCCTGATCTCGGGCGCGGCGCTGATGGGCATCGGCAACGCGATCGTGAACGTGCTGATCTGAGGAAGCGCGTGAAGTTGAGCTAATCGAGAGTCGATCGGGAGTCGATCGAACAAGGATCGACTTCGAACCGTTCCACGGCCGCCGTTGACGGTGGATCGCGTGGCACAATTCGGGCCCTTCGGCAGGCGTGGGAACGCCTTCCAAGGGCCCGAAGTCGTTTCCGGACGTCGGGCGTCAGATCTACTGATTTCAGTCTGCCCGTAGCTCAACTGGATAGAGCAGCTGCCTTCTAAGCAGCAGGTCGGGGGTTCGAGTCCCTCCGGGCAGGCCACACATGCGCAGCCGGCCGTCGCCGGGCCTGCGCTGAGGCGTCGCTGTCGCGCACCTGAAAGCTCTTCCATTGCTTCGTTGCGGAGCGACATGCTGCAATCGTCGCGGCGCTGTCGCCGGCTGGAGCCACGGAGGAGATCCCTTGACCCCATTGACAACTATCCGATGCCTCGCGCTCGCAGCCCTGCTGAGCGCATCCCTCGTCGCCCGGGCCGAGCCCGAGATCCAGGTCGGGTTCTCGCCTGAAGGCTCGGCGCGGCAGCTCGTGCTGGAGACCATCGCCGGCGCGAAGGAACGCATCCAGATGCTGGGCTACGCCTTCCAGGCGCCGGACATCATGCAGGCGCTGGTCGACGCGAAGCGGCGCGGCGTGCAGGTCCAGGTGGTCGTGGACAAGAAGCGCAACCAGAACAAGCCGAGCCGCAAGGCGATGGACTTCGTGACGAGCCAGGGCGTGGAACTGCGCACCAATGACCATTTCCACATCCACCACGACAAGACGATCATCGTGGACGGGCACACGGTGGAGACGGGCTCGTTCAACTTCGCGCCCTCGGCGGAGACGCTCAACTCGGAGAACGTCGTCGTGATCCGCAATGCGCCGGAGATCGTCCGCCAGTACCTCGCGCACTGGCAGTCGCGCTGGGACCTCGGCAAGCCCTATGACGCGAAGTCGTTCCCGGAGAAGGCCGCTGCTCCGCCCGTGCCCTGAGCGGGGTCAGCCGGGTCAGCGCGGTCGGGCCCCGCGCGGGAAGATCCCGAGCAGCAGGATCCTGGTCGCCGGCAGGCGCACGCGGATCTGGTCGATCACGCGACGCACGCCGGCCGCGGTGACGGCGGGGTGGTGACGTCGATCGCCCGTCTGCTGCGCCGGAATCGTGCGATTCATGGGGCGCGAGCTTAGCGCCTGATACTGTGCCTGTCCGTTCCGATCCACGCCCTTCCCCGACGCCCCCGATGCTCCTGTCCGCGCTCCGCAAGTTCTTCAAGTTCCTCCTCTTCCTGCTGTTCGCCCTGACACTGCTGGCAATCTGGGGATTCGTGGTCGAGCCGCGCTGGGTCGCCCACCGCGAGATCGCCGTCGAGGTCCCCGGCTGGCGCGGCCCGCCGGGATTGAAAGTCGCGGTCGCCTCCGACTGGCACATCGCGCACGAGGTCAGGCACGTCATGACCATTCCGCGGGCGAACGCCATCGTCGACGCGATCAACGCCGCCAGGCCCGACGTCGTGCTGCTGCCCGGGGACTTCATCCATGGGCGCGGCGAGGACGGCACGACACCGGAGCAGGTCGCCGCTGTGCTTGGTCGGCTGAAGGCCCCGCGCGGGGTCTACGCGGTGCTCGGCAACCACGATTGGTGGACCGACGGGCCGCGCTTCCACCGCGCGCTGCGCGCGGCCGGCATCAAGGTCCTGCACAACGAGGCCGTGCCCCTGCCCGACTCGCCGGTCTGGGTCGTCGGCATTGGCGACCTGATGTCGGGCCAGAGCGATCCGGTCCGCGCCACGCGCCGCCTGCCCCCGGGCGCCCAGGCGCTGACGCTGATGCACGACCCCGCCAGCGTGCGCGAACTGCCCCCCCTGGCCGGGCTCACCGTGGCCGCGCATACGCACGGGGGTCAGGTCTGGATCCCCTTCGTCGGCTCCGCGGTCGCGCCGCACGGCTGGCCCAAGGACCAGACCCACGGCTGGGTCGACGTCGACGGCCGGCGGCTCTACATCACCAGCGGTCTGGGCGTCAGCATCTATCCGGTCCGCCTCAACATGCGGCCCGAGTGGGTGATGTTCACCATGAGCGATCGGTCTCGGCAATAGCTCAGCAATATCCCGGCAATCGCTCGGCGATCGCTCGACAAAATGGCCCGCGATTGAGGGACGCTCCATCGGCAATGCTGGCGCTAGCATCGTCCCCATGTGCTACAGCGCCCGTATCCGCCAGGAGTGGAAGACCTTCTGTGCCCGACTGGGCGTGAAGATCTCGCTGGCCGATTACATCGAGCTCTTCTGGGAACGCGCCGACGGCCGCAAGCTGCCTCTCCCCAAGACGATGGAGGCGATGTTCGCGAACCCCAGCACCGGGGATGAGCGCCGCGCCTGGGACGCCGTCGTCCGATACCGCGAGACGCGGACGGCGGAAGTGGAGCAGGAGCTTTTCGACCTGCGGCGCCGTGTCGCCGACGCCGAACGCAAGCTCGCCACGAAACCGACGAAGTCCGCCCAGGACAGCCGCCGCATCGCGATGAACAAGATCGATCAGCGCCTGCGCTGGCTCGGCGACCTGCGCCGCGATCTCCCCACCGAGGAGCAGGACGCCCGCATCTATCCCGGGTGGTACGTGCCGGTGATCGTCATGGAGAACGGCGAGCGCGTGCTCAAGCCGATGCGCTACCAGTGCCGCCCGGCGGGCAAGCCGGCCTTCTTCGACACCAAGTTCCCCGGCACCTACAACGCGCGGCGCGACAGCCTGTCCGGCTTCTGGAAGGGTCAGTTCGGCGTGAACCACGGCGTGATGGTCGCCGAGGCCTTCTTCGAAATCGTCGAGCGCGACGGGCGGAAGGTGGTGCTCGAGTTCCGACCCCAGGGGTTGGGCGACATGCTGGTGGCCTGCCTGTGGTCGCGCTGGGAATCGCCGGCAGCGGATGGCGAACCGGGCGAGCCGCCGCTCCTGTCCTTCGCGGCCATCACCGACGATCCGCCGCCTGAAATCGCGGCCACCGGGCACGACCGGTGCGTGATCCCGATCAAGGGAGCGAACCTGGACGCCTGGCTGGATCCGCGCGGCGATCTGGACGCCATGCAGCGCCTGCTCGACGACCGGGAGCGACCGTTCTTCGAGCACCGGCTCGCGGCCTGAATTCCGCTTCGCCCGCGTGATAGCCTCGCGCCCCATGTCCCAAGCGCCCAAAGAGCTCCAAGAATCCCAAGAGCCGCAAGAGCCGCAAGAGCCCCAGGAGCCTCACGAACCCACCGTCGACGACGTTCCCGCGCGCGCCTCGCTGCCCGAGGTCCTGCTGCTCGCCAGCGTCTTCGTCATCGCCGCCTGCGGCCTGGTCTACGAGCTGGCCGCCGGCGCGCTCGCGAGCTACCTGCTCGGCGACTCGGTCCTGCAGTTCTCGACCATCATCGGCGCCTACCTCTTCGCGATGGGCGTGGGTTCCTGGCTGTCGCGCTACATCGACCGGCAACTGGTCGCGCACTTCCTGCGCCTGGAACTGCTCGTCGGCGTCGTCGGCGGTCTGATGCCGGCCGCGCTCTTCACCGCGCACAGCCTGCTGCCGCCGTCCCAGGTCGCCGGCTTCCGCGTGCTGCTCTACGGACTGGTACTGCTCGTGGGCACGCTGGTCGGCCTGGAAATCCCGCTGGTGATGCGCATCCTCAAGCGCCACTTCCGCCAGCGCTACGCGCTCAAGGAGCTGGTGTCGCAGGTGCTCACCTTCGACTACCTCGGCGCGCTGCTGGTCGCCGTCGCCTTCCCGCTGCTGCTGGTGCCCAACCTCGGACTGGTGCGCACCGGCCTGTTCTTCGGGCTGCTGAACGTCGCCGTCGCGGTGTGGGCGCTGTGGCTGTTCCGCGCGGAACTGCGCAGTTGGCGGTCCCACGCCGTGACCTGCGCGGTCTCCATCGGGATCCTCGCCGCGGCCATGGCCGGCGCCGACCGGCTCAGCACCTGGGCCGAGGACCGCTTCTACGGCGAGCAGATCGTCTTCAAGGAAAGCAGCAACTACCAGCGCATCGTCGTCACGCAGGGCGCGGCGGGCACGCGGCTGTTCCTCAACGGCAACCTGCAGTTCCACTCGCGCGACGAGTACCGGTATCACGAGGCCCTGGTGCACCCTGCGATGGCCGCGCAGGGCGCGCCGCGCAAGGTGCTGGTGCTGGGCGGCGGCGACGGCATGGCCGTGCGCGAGATCCTGCGTTATCCGTCGGTCGAGCAGATCACGCTGGTCGAGCTCGACCCGCACATGACGACGCTGTTCTCGACCATGCCGCTGCTCAAGGGGCTCAACAAGGACGCGCTGCTGAGCCCGAAGCTGCGCATCGTCAACACGGACGCCTTCGCCTGGCTGGAGACGGCCGACGAGATCTTCGACGTCATCGTCATCGACTTCCCCGATCCAAGCAATTTCGCGCTCGGCAAGCTGTACACGGCCAGTCTCTACAAGATGGTCGACCAGCACCTCAGCGCCTCCGGCTACGCGGTGATCCAGTCGACCTCGCCGCTGGTGGCGCCGCGCGCGTTCTGGACCGTCGTCAACACGGTGGAGTCGGTCGGTCTGACCGCCACGCCGTACCACGCACATGTCCCGAGCTTCGGCGAATGGGGCTTCGTGCTGGCGAGCCGGCGACCCTGGTCGATGCCGCGCCAGCTGCCGGACGGTCTGCGTTTCCTGAGCCTGGACGGCATGCCCGCGCTGATGAGCTTCCCGACGGACATGGCGCGGCCGGAACACCTCGAAGTGAACCGGCTCTCCAACCAGGTGCTGGTCCACGAGTTCGAACGCGAATGGGGCAAGCTGCATTGAAGCGCCGCGACCTGCTGACGCGCACGCTGACGGCCTCGCTCGCGGCGTCGCTCGTGCCGATGCTGTCCGCATGCGGGCGCGAGGCGCGGCCGCTCGCCGACCGGCTGGCGGAGCGCCTTGCGGAACTCCCCGGCGGCTGGACCGGCGCGAACTGGGAACGCGGCCATCGGCTGCGAGGTGCCCTGCCCGTCTGGTCGGCGGCCACCGGCGCGCCCAGGCGCGCGCAGGTGCTGGTGCTCGGCGCGGGGATCGCGGGACTGGCCTGCGCGCGTCGGCTGCGGCTGCAAGGCGTCGATGTCGCGCTGCTGGATCTGGAGGACCGCCCCGGCGGCAACAGCCGCGGTCATCGAATCGGCGCGGGGCCTGCTCTAGGCGAAGGCCTGCGTTGCCCGCTCGGCGCGCATTACCTGCCGACACCGGGGCCGGAAGCGGTTGAGGTGCGGGCGCTGCTGGAAGACCTCGGCCTCGCGCGTCAGGAACACGGCAAGACCGTGTATGAGGAGCGCTGGCTCTGCCACAGCCCGCAGGAGCGGCTCTGGTGGCGGGACCAGTGGGTCGACGGCCTGCTGCCGCCGGCGGAGTCGCCGGACGTGCAGGCGCAGTACCGCCGATTCGGAGAGTTGGTCGACCAGGCGCGGCACGAGGTCGGCTTCGCGATGCCGAGCACCCACCACGCGTGGACGTCGGCGCATCAGGCGCTCGATGCCAAGACCTTCGCCGCGTGGCTCGACGAGCATCAACTGACCGCGGCGCCGCTGCGCTGGTACCTCGACTACTGCTGCCGCGACGACTACGGCGCCGATGCGACGCAGGTGTCCGCGTGGGCGGGGCTGCACTACTTCGGCAGCCGTCACGGCTTCATGAGCGGCGAGGAACGCGAAGCCGTGCTGACCTGGCCGCAAGGCAACGGCTGGTTGTCGGAACGTCTGGCCGCACCGCTGGCGGACGCCTTCCATGGTGGCCGCACGGCGCTGCGCGTGCGCGAGGAGCGCCACGGCGTGCGGGTGCTCGTCTGGAACGACAAGGAACAGGCTGCGGAGTGCTGGGAAGCCGATCAGGTCGTGATGGCGATGCCGCTGTTCATCGCGGCGCGGCTGCCCGAGCAACCACCGACCGCGTTGACGGAAGCCGCCGGCACCATGCGCTACGCGCCATGGCTGGTCGCGAACCTGCTGCTGGACGCGCCGCCGCTGGAGCGGCTCGGCGTGCCGATGTCCTGGGACAACGTTGCCTACGGCGGCGAGGCGCTGGGTTACGTCAACGCAAACCAGCAGGACCTCGATCCCAGCCGCGGCCCGATGGTGCTGACCGCTTACCGCTCGCTGCGCGAGTCTCAGCGCAAGGACTTGCTGCAGGACGACTGGCGCGCCTGGAGCGCCCACGTGCTCTCGGACATGGCGCCCCTGCATCCCGACCTGCCGGAGCGGCTGCAGCGCGCCGAGCTCATGCGTTACGGGCACGCGATGAGCATCCCGCATCCGGGACTGCGAGGATCGCAGGCGCTGGCCGCGCTGCGCGAGCAAGCGCACGGCCGGCTGCACTTCGCGCATGCGGACCTGGCAGGCTACTCGGTGTTCGAAGAGGCCTTCACGCAAGGTGAGACCGTGGCCGCCCGGTTTCTGGACAGGCGTCGCGGGAGCACTTGAGCGAGATCGCGCGCGCCTGGATTCACGGGAACACCGCGTCCACGCCCCGGTCCCGCATCATGCGCAGCAGCCTGAGCTCCGCGCCTTTGGGCTTGCCCAGCCCCTGCGCCCATCGACGAATGCGCCGATCCGTCGTGTTGAGCATGCGTGCCACTGAGTAGACGTTGCAAGAGGGCTGCCCCAGGATCGCCTGGAAGTCCTCCGGGGTCAGCGGCTCCGGGGGCAGCATGCCCGCATGCTCGATCCTCCTGGCCGCGTTGTCATCAAATGCGCCGCATGCGTGGAGTGCACGACTCAGGCGCAGCATCTCCAGCACCGTTTCGTTCTTCCTTTTCCTCATCACAGCTCAACTCCTTCAGTTCTTGATTGGTCACGGCCTCAGACAGGCTCGCCTCATTCATGCCGTTCAATTCACGCGCCATCTCCGCGCAAAGCAAACGCGTCCCCTCATCGACGTCATCCATCGCGTTTTTGGCGAAGCCCTTGATGAAGAACCACGGACCGCCGCGGCGATTGGCGACGAGCGCGCGATACCCGCCTCGCTTGCCAGCCCCGGATCGTGCGATCCGCTTCTTCACCAGTCCACTACCCAGATTTGCGTCTGATCAATCCCCGTGCCATTTCAGCCACAGCGCGGCACAGGTCGCGCTCGCTCAAGACCTGCTTGCTCATCCATCGGCGAAAGCCTTCCACCACGTACACCGATCCGATCACGTCGATCTCCGGCGAAACTGCGATGACGATCAGTGCGGCGTCCTGCGCTTGGGAATCTCGTCCTGAAGGAGGCCTTCTGTTGGGGGATCGAATGGACGCTCCGCGGACATGCCCTGCTCGATTCGGTCGTTGAGGTGACAGCGGTGAGCGCATTCCCTGCGCAGAATGTGCCCACCTTCGCCGTTCAAGGATTCTTCCGATGCCGCACGAGCTCGACCAAGCCATCCTCCTCGCCCCCGCCGGCGGCCACCGCTTCGCCGGCGCGACGAATCCGGCCTACGCCAACATGGTCGGACCGTTCGGCGGCACGACCGGCGCGGCGATGCTCAACGCCGCGCTGCTGCATTCAGAGCGCATCGGCGAGCCGATCGCGCTGACGATCAACTTCTGCAGCCCGCTCGCCGACGGCGCCTTCGAGGTCGAGGCCCGACCCGCCCGCACGAACCGGTCGACGCAGCATTGGGTGCTCGAGCTCACGCAGAACGGCGAGGTCGCCGCCACCGGCAGCGCCGTCTTCGCGCAGCGTCGCGAGACCTGGTCCGCCAAGGAGGCCGAACTGCCGGCGGACATCCCGCCCGCTTCCGAGCTCAAGCCGCTACCGAAGGTCGGCTTCCTGCCGGCCTGGGTCTCGCGCTATGACATGCGCTTCCTGCCCGGCTTCGCGCCGGGGCCGTTCGACGGCCAGGAGCAGCCGCATTCGATCAGCCGCTACTGGGTCCGCGACGAACCCGCGCGACCGATGGACTTCCCGTCCCTCGCCGCGATCTGCGACAGCTTCTTCCCGCGGATCTTCGTCCGCCGCCGCCAGCCCGGCGCGATCGGCACCGTCACGCTGACGACCTACTTCCATGCGGACTCGGTCATGCTCGCGCAACAGGGCGAGCGCCACGTGCTCGCGATGGCGAAGGCGCTCAACTTCCGCAACGGCTACTTCGACCAGACCGCCGAAGTCTGGAGCGACGACGGCCACATGCTGGCCAGCACGCACCAGATGGTCTATTTCAAGGCATGAGGGGCGACGTCGACTGCGTCGCCGCCGGACTCAACCGCCCGTGACCGGCGGGAAGAACGCCACTTCCGCGCCGTCCTCGACGGGCGTGTCCTCGGGCAGGATCTGCTGGTTCAGCGCGCAACGGATCGCGCGGCCGCGCGCCAACGCCTCCGCGTGCGCCGCATCGCTGGCAATCAGCGCGTCGCGGATCGAGCCCAGCGTCGCGCCGGCATGGTGGGCGAAGCGCTCGTCGGTCCCCAGGGCCTCGCGCAGCGAGGCGAAGTAGCGCACGGTGATCGTCATCTCGGGTCGATTCTCTCGGGTCGATTCGTCAGAACAGCTCGTTGAACGGAATGAAGCGCAAGACCTGACCCGGCGTCACCATGCTGCCCGGCGGCAGATCGATCAGTCCATCGGCCCAGGCCGCCGAGCTCATCACGCCCGAGCTCTGGTTGCCGAACAGCTGCAGTCCGCCCGCGTCGCTCAGCTTCGCGCGCAGGAACTCGCGGCGCTTGTCGGCCTTGGTCCAGGTGAACTCGGCCGGCAGCGGCAAGGCGCGCGGCACCAGCTGCGTCGCGCCCTGCATCCGCAGCAGCACCGGCCGCACGAACAGCAGGAAGGTGACGAAGCTCGACACCGGGTTGCCCGGCAGTCCGATGAACCAGGTGCGGCCGCCGGTGCTGGTCACCTCGCCGAACGCCAGCGGCTTGCCGGGCTTGATCGCGATCTGCCACAGGTCCAGCCGGCCTTCGCGTTCGAGCGCGGGCTTCAGGTGGTCTTCCTCGCCGACGGACACACCGCCGGAGCTGAGGATCAGGTCCGTGTCCTTCGACGCCTCGCGCAGCGCCGCGCGGGTCGCTTCCAGCGTGTCGGGCACGATACCGAGATCGCGCACCTCGCAGCCCATCGCCAGCAGCAGCGCGTGCAGCGTCGTGCGGTTGGAGTTGTAGATCTGGCCGGGGCCCAAAGGCTGGCCCGGCAGCACCAGTTCGTCGCCGGTCGAGAACAACGCGACGCGCGGGCGCGCCGCCACCGTCAGCGCCGCCGCACCGGCCGTCGCGGCCAAGCCCAGGGATGCCGCATTCAGACGCATGCCGGCGCTCAGCACGGGCTGACCGACGCGCAGGTCTTCGCCTCGACGGCGAATGTGGAGGCCCACCGTCAGCGGTCCGTTGATGCGCACCTGGCCGAGGCTTCCCGCCGCGCCTGCGGCATCGGCGATCGCCTCGCACTGCTCCTGCATGAGCACCGAGTCGGCGCCTTCGGGCACCGTCGCGCCGGTGAAGATCCGCGCCGCCGTGCCCGGCTGCAGCGGCTGGGGCACCGATCCCGCCGGCACGCGCTGCGACACGGGCAGCACCGTGCCCTCGCCGCCCAACGCGGCGACGTCGGCCGCGCGCATCGCGTAGCCGTCCATCGCGCTGTTGTCGTACGGCGGCACGTCCAGCGGGGACACCAGGTCCTGCGCCAGCACGCGGCCGCGCGCCAGCGGCGTGGTCACGGATTCGGTCCGACCCAGGGCCGTGACCTGCGAGAGCAGGCGCTCCAGCGCTTCTTCCATCGGCATCATCGGCGCGCGCGGTGCGCCTGCGCTGGCAGCAGCCGCTGGCGTTGCGGAAGCCGCGGCGGCACCCGGAGCGTGCTTCGCGTCAGACATGGTCGACGATGAACTGCTTGACCTGATCCACCGAGACCGGCATGACGCTCACCCGCTTCGGCCGCGATTCGAGGTCGTCCAGCGCGGCCGGACGCGGCGGCACGATGCCCAGCGCTTCCTCGATGGTGACGGCGAACTTCGCCGGCAGCGCCGTCTCCAGCACCAGCATGGGCACCCCCGGCTCGCGCTTCGCGAGCGCGACCTTCAGGCCATCGGCGGTGTGCGTGTCGATGACGACGCCGTACTGCTGGTGGCACAGCCGGATCGTCGCCACGCGGTCCTCATGCGTGCTGCGGCCGGAGACGAAGCCGTAGCGCTCGCCGATGCGGGCACGTTCTTCCGCCGTGATCTCGAAGAAGCCGTTCGAGGCCAGTTCCTCGCCGAACAGCCGATTCACGCGGTCGCCGTCGCGGTCCAGCAGGTCGAACACGAAACGCTCGAAGTTGCTCGCCTTGGAGATGTCCATCGACGGGCTGGAGGTCTCCAGCGTGTGCGCCGCGCCGCGCGGGCGGTAGACGCCGGTGCGGAAGAACTCGTCGAGCACGTCGTTCTCGTTGGTCGCGACGACCAGACGCTCGATGGGCAGGCCCATCATGCGCGCCACATGGCCCGCGCAGACGTTGCCGAAGTTGCCCGACGGGACGGTGAAGCTCACGCGCTCGCCGTCGGTCTTCGTCGCCTGGAAGTAGGCGGCGAAGTAGTAGACGACCTGCGCCAGCAGCCGCGCCCAGTTGATCGAGTTGACGGTACCGATGCGGTGACCGCGCTTGAACGCGAGGTCGTTCGAGACCGCCTTGACGATGTCCTGGCAGTCGTCGAACACGCCTTGCACGGCGATGTTGTGGATGTTGGGATCCTGCAGGCTGAACATCTGCGCCTGCTGGAACGGGCTCATGCGCCCGTGCGGGCTCAGCATGAAGACCTGGATGCCGGCCTTGCCGCGCATCGCGTACTCGGCGGCGCTGCCGGTGTCGCCGGAGGTGGCGCCCAGGATGTTGAGCGTCTCGCCGCGGCGCTGCAGCTCGTACTCGAACAGCTGACCGAGCAGCTGCATCGCCATGTCCTTGAACGCCAGCGTCGGACCGTTGGACAGCGCCACCAGCGCAAGGCCTGGCTCCAGCGGCTTCAGCGGCGTGATCTGCGGCGTGCCGAAGACCGCTTCCGTGTAGGTCCGGTGCGCGATCGCCTTCAGGTCGGCGGCGGGGATGTCGTCGATGTAGAGCGACAGGATTTCAAACGCCAGGTCGGCGTACGACAGGCCGCGCCAGCGCGCCAGCGTGGCGGCATCGATCTGCGGATACGAGGTCGGCAGATAGAGCCCGCCGTCGGGCGCCAGGCCCTCCAGCAGGATGTCGCAGAAGTGGCGCTCGCCCTGATCGCCTCGGGTGCTGAGGTATTTCACGCCAGCTCTTCCTTGCGCAACTTCACGATGGGCGCCAGCACCGTCGTCAGCGCCTGCATCTTCGCCAGCGCCTCGCTCATGCGGCCTTCCTGCGTGTCGTGCGTCAGGATGATCAGGTCGGTCTGGCTCTCACCTTCGGCCGACTCGCGCTGCAGCACCGCGTCGATGCTGATCTCGTGTTCGGCCAGGATGGTCGTGATGCTCGACAGCACGCCCGCCTGGTCCGCCACCCGCAGGCGCAGGTAGAACGCCGTCTGCACCTGCGCCATCGGCAGGATGGGGGTGTCGTTCATCGCGTCAGGCTGGAAGGCCAGGTGCGGCACGCGGTGGTCCGGATCGGCCGTGGCCAGGCGCGTGATGTCGACCAGGTCGGCGATCACCGCCGAGGCCGTCGGCTCCGCGCCCGCGCCCTTGCCGTAGTACAGCGTCGTGCCGACCGCGTCGGCCTGCACCAGCACCGCGTTCATCGCGCCTTCGACGTTGGCGATCAGTCGGCCCGCCGGGATCAGCGTCGGATGGACGCGCAGCTCGATGCCGTTCTCTCTTCTGCGCGCGATGCCCAGCAGCTTGATGCGATAACCCAGTTGCTCCGCGTACTTGATGTCGGTCGCCTGCAGTGCCGTGATGCCCTCGACATGCGCCTGCTCGAACTGCACCGGGATCCCGAACGCGATCGCGCCCATGATCGTGGCCTTGTGCGCGGCGTCCACGCCCTCGATGTCGAAGGTCGGATCGGCCTCGGCATAACCCAGCCGCTGCGCCTCCTTCAGCACCGTCGCGAAGTCCAGTCCCTTGGAGCGCATCTCCGACAGGATGAAGTTGGTCGTGCCGTTGATGATCCCGGCGATCCACTCGATGCGGTTGGCCGTCAGACCTTCGCGCAGCGCCTTGATGATGGGGATGCCGCCGGCCACCGCCGCCTCGAAGGCGACCATCACGCCCTGCTCGCGCGCCGCGGCGAAGATCTCGCTGCCATGCACCGCCAGCAGCGCCTTGTTGGCCGTCACCACATGCTTGCCGGCCTTGATCGCGTCCAGCACCAGCGTGCGCGCGATGCCGTAGCCGCCGATCAGCTCCACGACGATGTCGATCTCCGGATTGGCGATCACCTCGCGCGCGTCGGACACCACCGTGCAGGCGTCGCCGACGATGCTGCGCGCGCGCTCCACGTCCAGATCGGCCACCATCGCGATCTCGATGCCGCGGCCGGCGCGTCCACGGATCTCTTCCTGGTTGCGGCGCAGCACCTGGAAGGTGCCGCTGCCGACGGTGCCAATGCCTAGCAGGCCAACTTTGATCGGGTTCATCGTCTTGTCTTTCAGAAGGTCGGGAGGTCAGCGTGCGTGGCGTTTGCGGTATTGCGCCAGGAATCGCTCGATGCGGCCGATGGCTTCACGGAGATCGTCCGTGTTGGGCAGGAACACGAGCCGGAAATGATCGGGGGCCTGCCAGTTGAAGCCCGTCCCCTGGACGATCAGCACCTTCTCTTCGGCCAGCAGTTCGTAAGCGAACTGCTGGTCGTCCTCGATCGGGTAGATCTTGGGGTCGAGGCGGGGGAACATGTACAGCGCGGCCTTGGGCTTGACGACGCTCACGCCGGGGATCTGCGTCAGCAGCTCGTACGCGAGGTCGCGCTGGTGGCAGAGCCGGCCGGTCGGCGCAACCAGGTCCTTGATGCTCTGGTAGCCGCCCAGCGCCGTCTGGATCGCGAGCTGGCCCGGCGTGTTGGCGCACAGCCGCAGCGAGGCCAGCATGTTCAGGCCCTCGATGTAGTCGCGGGCATGGCGCTTCTCGCCCGAGACCACCATCCAGCCGGCGCGGTAGCCGCAGCTGCGGTAGTTCTTGGACAGCCCGTTGAAAGTCACGAACAGCACGTCGTCGGCCAGGCTGGCCATGCTGGTGTGGGTGTTGCCGTCGTAGAGCGTCTTGTCGTAGATCTCGTCGGCGAAGACGATCAGCTCGTGGCGGCGCGCGATCTCGATGAGGCCCAGCAGCACGTCGTCCGGATACAGCGCGCCAGTCGGGTTGTTGGGGTTGCAGACCATGATGCCGCGGGTGCGCGGCGTGATCTTGCTTTCGATGTCCGCCAGGTCCGGCAGCCAGCCGCTGCCCTCGTCGCACAGGTAGTGCACCGGGCGTCCGCCCGACAGGCCCACCACCGCCGTGTACAGCGGGAAGTCGGGCGACGGGATCAGGATCTCGTCGCCGTCGTTGACCAGCGCGTTGATCGCCATCTGGATCAGCTCGGACGCGCCGTTGCCCAGGTAGACGTCGTCCACCGTCACGCCGCGCACGCCCTTCTCCTGCGTGTAATGCACCACCGCCTTGCGCGGCGCGAACAGGCCCTTGCTGTCGGTGTAGCCGCCGGCGTCGGCCAGGTTGCGGATCATGTCCTGGACGATCTCGTCCGGCGGCGTCAGCCCGAACACCGCCGTGTTGCCGATGTTGAGCTTGATGATCTTCTGACCCTCTTCCTCCATCTGCCGCGCCTTGTCCAGCACGGGTCCGCGGATGTCGTAACTGACGCTGGAAAGCTTGCTGGACTTGGCGACGGTTCTCAAGATGACTCCGGGCGAGGTTTCAGGGCGCGTCCTTCGGGTTTCACGAGAAGCGCGCGCAGGGGAAAATCGGGGCCATCGATTTAAACACAGGGTAATCGCGGGTAATCCCACGCCCGCGGGGACACACCCTCCGTCGCTGCCAGAATCACCCTCAATGAAATTTCAACCCGACCAGCCGCTCGGCGGCAACATGATTTCCGCCCACGACCTGCACCACGTCTGGGTCAACGGCGTCGAGCAGGCTCACAGCGTGCTGGTGCCGTGGCAGGGCCAGCCGGAGAACTGGGACGTCACCCGCTTCGAGGACCTCAACGAGGCGCACTTCGAGCGCATCCTGAAGCTCAAGCCGGAGCTGGTGATCTTCGGCAGCGGCTCCAAGCTGCGCTTCGTCCGTCCCGCGCTGTACCGGGGCCTGATCCAGGCCCGCATCGGCATGGAGACCATGGACATCGGCGCCGCCTGCCGCACCTACAACGTGCTGGCCAGCGAAGGTCGAGCGGTGCTCGCCGCCTTGCTGATCGAGGCCTGACGGCGTCCTGAGCGCGCGCCTGCGGGCGCCCGCGGACGTCCGCAAACGCCGCCGCCGCCGCGGCCCGCCTCCCCCTCTCAGGGAGGCCAATCACTCGTCCATGTCAGAGGGGGCGAGGAACGACCCATTCAACGTATAATCGCTGGCTATGCCCACCCGGGCACATCTCTCTGAAGAACGCCACATGACGCCAGCGCTCAACAAACCCCTCCCGGACATTGAAGCTCTTGCCACGGGAGGCGTGAAGTTCACTCCCAAGGAATTCCTGGGACGGGTCGTGGTGCTGTACTTCTACCCGAAGGACAACACCCCGGGCTGCACGACGGAAGCGATGCAGTTCCGCGATCATCACAAGGAATTCGTCAAGGCCGGCGCCGTCGTGCTGGGAGTCTCCCGCGACAACATGGCCTCGCACGACAAGTTCAAGCAGAACCTGGAACTGCCGTTCGAGCTCATCGCCGACACGGAAGAGAAACTCTGCCACATGTTCGGCGTGGTCAAGAACAAGATCATGTACGGCAAGAAGGTCAAGGGCATCGAGCGCTCGACCTTCCTGATCGACGCCCAGGGCATCCTGCGCGAAGAGTGGCGGGGGCTGAAGGTCGCCGGCCACGTCGAGGAAGTCCTGAAGGCCGTCAAGGCCCTCAAGAAGGAAGCCGCCTGACCGGCGCCTGACCGCACGCCGGATCCGCGCGTCTGTTGCGCGCGTCCGAACTTCTTCCGTCCGTCACGGACGGGGGCCGGGAGTTGTGCATAATCAGTCGCATGCCCCTGTGCCTGATCGCAGCGAACGACTTCCCGAGAACGAGCCGCACCGGCCCCGGTGCGGCTTTTTGTCTTCTGGGGTCCGCAAGCGAATTCGAGGCCACCGATGCCGCCGACACCTCCGGCATCGCCAGCGCCCGTCAGGCCCGGGGCATGACCCCTGGTCGGCATCGCCCCAGGCTCATCACGCAAGCCCGTCACCCCCGCACATGCCACTGCCCAAGCCTCCGACCAAGCGCGCCAGCCGCCTAGATTCCGACGCCTACGCGACCGACCTGTCGCCCAGCAAACGCCCTCCCGCGCTCGAGGCCAGACCGTCCGCCCCCCTCGCCACTTCCCGCGCCGAACCCGCGCCGCGGGCCGAGGCGCGCGCGGAGTTGCCGGCCCCGGCCACCGCACCGACCGGCACCACGACGCCGTCGTCGTCGGCCAGCGCGCGCCCGCGTGCCGAGCCGGTGGAAGCCCGCGGCGGCCAATCGCCGTCGCTGGCGCTGGTTTCGCCCGCTCCTTCCAAGGCGCCGGCGAAGAAATCCGCCCCGGCCCGCTCGAAGGCGCGCAAGCCGGCGGGCGATCCCAAGCTGTTCGTGCTCGACACCAACGTGCTGATGCATGACCCGATGTCGCTGTTCCGCTTCGAGGAGCATGACATCTACCTGCCGATGATCACGCTCGAGGAGCTGGACGGGCACAAGAAGGGCATGACAGAAGTCGCCCGCAACGTGCGCCAGGTCAGCCGCGACCTGGACGCGCTGGCCACCAGCCTGAAGTCGAGCACGATCGAGGAGATGTCCAAGGGCCTGCCGCTGGACCAGACCGGTCACCGCGCGGCCGGCGGCAAGCTGTTCTTCCAGACCACGCTGTTCGAGACCCCGCTGCCGCAGGGCCTGCCGCAGGGCAAGGCCGACAACCAGATCCTGGGCGTCGTCCAGGCGCTGAAGCAGCAGCAGCCCGGCCGCGAGGTGGTGCTGGTGTCCAAGGACATCAACATGCGCATCAAGGCCCGCGCGCTGGGCCTGCCGGCGGAGGATTACCGCAACGACAAGACGCTGGACGACTCCGACCTGCTCTACACCGGCGTGCAGGCCTTGCCGGCCGACTTCTGGGAGCGCCACGGCAAGACGATGGAGAGCTGGCAGCAAGGCGGCACCACCTTCTACCGGATCAGCGGCCCGCTGGTGCCGACGCTGCTGGTGAACCAGCTGGTCTACCTGGAGGCGCCGGGCGCCGCGCCGCTGTATGCCAAGGTGCAGGAGATCACCGGCAAGACGGCGGTGCTGCGCACGTTGAAGGACTACGGTCACCAGAAGCATTCGGTCTGGGGCGTGGCTTCGCGCAACCGCGAGCAGAACTTCGCGCTCAACCTGCTGATGGATCCGGACTGCGACTTCGTCACCCTGACCGGCTCGGCCGGCACCGGCAAGACGCTGATGACGCTGGCCGCCGGCCTGTCGCAGGTGCTGGACGAGCGCCGCTACAGCGAGATCATCGTCACCCGCGTGACGGTGCCGGTCGGCGAGGACATCGGTTTCCTGCCCGGCACGGAAGAGGAAAAGATGGGCCCGTGGATGGGCGCGCTCGACGACAACCTGGAAGTGCTGGGGCGCGGCGACGGCGCCGCCGGGGAATGGGGCCGCGCGGCCACCAACGACCTGGTGCGCAGCAAGATCAAGATCAAGAGCCTGAACTTCATGCGCGGGCGCACCTTCCTCAACAAGTACGTGATCATCGACGAGGCGCAGAACCTGACGCCCAAGCAGATGAAGACGCTGATCACCCGCGCGGGTCCGGGCACGAAGATCGTCTGCCTGGGCAACCTGGCGCAGATCGACACGCCCTACCTCACCGAGGGCAGCTCGGGCCTGACCTTCGCGGTCGACAAGTTCAAGGGCTGGGCCCACAGCGGTCACGTCACGCTGGCGCGCGGCGAGCGCTCGCGGCTGGCGGACTTCGCGTCCGAGGTGCTCTGACCTCGGCGTGAGCGCCGGGCCTTTCGGGCCCTTGTTCGCCACGACCTCACCAAGCCACCCCTCGGGGTGGCTTTTTCATGCGCCCTACGCCTCGGGGGTCAGCTTGGCCTGGACGGTTTCCTCGGCGGCGCCCTCGTCGCGGCGCAGCTGGTAGAAGATGAACGCCGCCAGCGCGGCCATCGCGCCCAGCGCCAGGTAGGTGCCGTGGAAAGCCGGCACGATCGCGGCACCCTGGGTGCGCGGCAGCCCGTGCGAGAACAGCAGCAGGAAGGCGCTCGAGGTCGCCACGCCCAGGCTCATCGACAGCTGCATCACCACCGCCAGCAGGCTGTTGCCGGGGCTGGCGGTGCGTTCGTCGAGGTCGCCCAGCGTCAGCGTGTTCATCGCGGTGAACTGCATGCTGTTGACCATGCCGAACAGCCCGAGGTGGATCGCCAGCCACAGGTGCCCGACGCCGCGCGGGATCAGCGCGAAGCTCGCGATCAGCGCGCCCAGCAGCAGCGTATTGACGATCAGCACGCGGCGGTAGCCGGCGCGCTTGATCAGGCGGATCGCCAGGGTCTTGGTGAACATCGCGCCGAGCACGGAAGGGATCATCGACAGCCCCGCCTCGCTGGGCGAGAAGCCCAGCCCGACCTGCAGGAACAGCGGGGTCAGGAACGGCGTCGCGCCGCTGCCCAGCCGCGCAAAGACATTGCCCAGCAGCCCGATGCGGAAGGTCGGCACGGCGAAAAGCGCGGGCGTGAAGAGCGGCTCGTCGGTGCGGGTGGCGTGCAGCCAGTAGGCCATCATGCAGGCCACGCCGGCGATCAGCATCACGAAGCACACGGCGACGCTGACCATGTGCTCGCCGAAGCCCTGCAGCGCCAGCGACATCAGCATCAACCCGACGCTGAACAGGCCGTACCCGCCCCAGTCGAAACGCTTGCCGATGGGACCCTTGATCTCCGGCATGAAGCGCCGGCAGGCCACGGCGCCGGCCAGGCCCACCGGCAGGTTGATCAGGAAGATCCAGTGCCAGCTGACGAACTCCACCAGCACGCCGCCCAGCGTCGGCCCCAGCAGCGGTCCGAGCAGCCCCGGCAGGCTGATGAAGGTCATCACGGCGAGGAACTCGGCCTTCGGGAAGGCGCGCAGCACGACCAGCCGCCCGACGGGCACCAGCAGCGCGCCGCCGACGCCCTGCACCACCCGCGAAGCCACCAGCACGTGCAGGCTGGGCGAGACCGCGCAGGCCAGCGAGCCCAGGCTGAACAGCCCGATCGCCCACAGGAAGACGGTGCGGGTGCCGAAGCGGTCCGCCAGCCAGCCGGACGCGGGGATCAGCAGGGCCACCGTCAGCAGGTAGGCGACGACGGCCGACTGCATCCGCAGCGGGTCCTCGCCGAGGTCGCGCGCCATGCCGGGCAGCGCGGTGTTGAGGATGGTCGTGTCCAACGTCTGCATGAAGAACGCCAGCGCGACGACCCAGGGCAGCCAGCGCCGGGTGGCGTCGTCGAGGACCGGGCGGCCGAGCACGTCGAGCGGTGTCGTCGAGGAGGAAGGCATGGGCGGCATCCGGCAAGTATCGGACCCCGGCGGCGTAGGATGTGCGACCCATGCGCTTCTACGTTTCCGACCTCGACGGCACCCTGCTCGATCCGCAGGCCCGCCTGTCCGACGCCACCCGCGCCGGCCTCATAGAACTGCTGGCCGAGGGCCTGGCCTTCACCGTCGCCAGCGCGCGGCACGTGGTGTCGATCGCCCGCATCCTCGACGGCCTGCCCATCTCATTGCCGGTCGTGTCGTCCAACGGCGCCTACATCAGCGACCTGCGCACCGGCCGGCACGAGCTGGTCAACGCGATGGAACCGGCGCTCGGTCAGGCCCTTTTCGCGCTGGTGCGGCGGCACGGCCTGATGCCCTTCATCGCGACCCACGGCGCCAAGGGCGACCAGCTCTTCTGGCAGGAAGTGCAGAACGAAGGCCAGCAGCGCTTCGTCACCGAGCGCCAGCGCAACGCCGACCCGCGGCTGCGTCACGTCGACCGCTTGCAGGACCAGCTGGACGACCCGCTGGTCACGATGCTGGTGGTCGGCCGGCCGGAGCCGCTCGAAGCGCTGCAGGCCGAGATCCTCGCCACCTGCGGCGACCTCGTCACGACGCATCTGGCCGAGGACATCTACATGCCGGGATGGCCCTGGCTCAACGTGCACGACCGCCGGGCGAGCAAGGACCAGGCGATCGCCACGCTCGCGCAGCGCTACGCGCTGCATGAGCGCGAGCTCGTCGTCTTCGGCGACCAGGTCAACGACCTGACGATGCTGAAGTCCGCGCATCACGCCGTCGCCATGGCCAATGCCAGCGACGACGTGAAGCAGGCCGCGCACCGCATCATCGGCTTCCACCACGAGGACGCCGTGGTGCGGTTCATCCGCGACGACTGGCGCGCGACCTACTTGCGCAAGTAGTCGTAGAACGCGTTGGCGTCGGAGTTCCGCCCGAGGAAGTCGCGCACCAGCGCCGGCGCCGGTTGCTCGGCGCCGCGCGACAGCACCGTCTCCCGATAACGACGGCCCACCGCGGCATCGAGCTTGTCCGCCGCGAACGGCGTGCGCAGGTCCATCGCGACGACCAGGCTCCACAGGTAGCCGTAATAGCCCGCGCCGTAGCTGCCTGCGATGTGCGCGAAACGCGAGGGGAACATCGTGCCCGGCACGTGGCCCAGCGGCGTGTCGCCTTCCATCTTCGCCCACAGCGCCAGCGGGTCCTGGATGGTCGCGCCGTGCAGCGCGAGGTCATAACTCGCGTACAGATGCTGGCGGCCGAACTTCGTGCCCTTGGCGAAATCGCGCGCCTCGCGGGCCTTGCCGACCAGCTCGTCGGGCACGGGCTTGCAGGACGGGCAGACCTCGGCCATCAGCTTGAGCACCTTCGGGTCGTAGACCCAATCCTCGAGCATCTGCGACGGTGCCTCGACGAAGTCGTGCATCACCGCCCACTGCCCCAGCGACACGTCGCGGGTGTTGGCGAGGTTGTTGTGGACCGCGTGGCCGAGCTCGTGCAGCAGCGTCTCCAGCTCGTCGAGCGACAGCCCGCCGCGATCGAGGTTCACGACCAGTGCGGCGGCGGGATGGCGGCCCAGGCGCGTGCTGCTCGATCGCAGCGGCCAGACCGCCGCGTGGTTGTACTTGCCGTCGCGCGGGAACGGGTCGATGTAGAGCGTGCCGAGCGCCTTGCCCGTGGTCGTATCGCTCACGACATAGGCTTTTACGTCGGGATGCCAGAGGCCCGGCAGCGACACCGGCGTATGCGTCACGCCGAGCAGCCGGTCGACGACGCGCAGGGTGAACGCGAGGCTCTCCGCCGGCGGGAAGTACGGACGGAAGGCTTCCTGGTCCACGGTGAAGCGCTGCTTGCGGATTCGCTCGGCGTAGTAGACGCCGTCCCATTGCGTCACGGTGGTGGCCTCGATCGCGGTGCCCAGGTGCGCCGCCTTCGCGCGGCGGAGCTCCTCGAGATCGGCGCGTTCGCCCTGCTGGACAGTGCCCTTGACCTCGCCGAGGAAACGCGTCGCCGTCGCGGCGTCCTTGGCCATCTGGCGGCGCAGGTTGAAGTCGACGTAGTTGTCGTAGCCGAACAGGCCGGCGTATTCCTTGCGCAGCGTGATGACCTCGGTGAGGCGCTTGAGGTTGCCCTCGCCGCCCTCGTTGGTCTTGGCTCGCCAGATGCGCTCGCGCGCGGCGCCGCTCTCGGCGGTCTGCATCAGCGCGGTGTAGGTCGGGTTGTCGACGCCCAGCAGATAGCGCCCCTGGTCGTCGCGGGGCTTGTCCGTCCAGACACCGTCGGGGACGCCGCGCAGTTCGTCGGCGGTGAACGCGACGCGGATGTTGGCGTCGCGGATCGCTTTCGAGAACTGCTGATCGAGCGCGGAGAGCCGGTCCAGGATCTGCTTGGCGCGCGAGCGCTTGTTCGTCGACAGGCCGACGCCGCTGTCCTCGAACAGCCCCAGCGCGTTGCGCTTGAGCTCGCGGTCGATCGCGTCCGCGGCGGGCGCGGTCTTCAGACCGCGATAGATCTTCCCGTTCTGCGTCAACGCGGTCTGGAAATCGGTCCAGCTCAGCGCGCAGGCCTGGGCGGCGTCGCGCACGGACTTGTCGGCGTGCACGTTCTGGACGAAGTCGATCGGGAACCGCGCGTCCTCGTGATGCGCGATCACCAGGTCGTAGGCCGCCAGCCAGCCCTTGTCCACCCTGCGCTTCGCCAGCTGGTCGACCTCGCGGTTCAGCGCCGTCAGGCCCGCATCACAAGCACGATCGACGGCGTTGCCATCGGCGAAGCTGGGGAACGCCGGCGTCGGCAGCGCGGGCGGGCGCGCCTCCGATTGAGCGGACGCCGGCGCGGCCGACAGCGCACAGCCCGTGACGACGGCCAGGATCAATGCATGCCTTTGCTTCATCAGGAGGTCCCCTTCATCAAATCAAGGATCTGTTGCAACGCGGCGGGATCGTCGAGGGTGATCAGGTCGCCGGGATCGCGATGTTCGCAGACGGCCTGGATCGCGCGACGGAGCAGTTTCCCGGACCGCGTCTTCGGCAGCAGCGCCACGAAGCGCACCCGCGACGGTCGCGCCACCGCGCCCAGGCGCTGGTCGACGCGCTTCAGGATCTCGCCTTCGAGCGTCAGCGCCTCCTGCGGCGTGGCGGCGTGCGCCGGATCCTTCAGCACCGCGAAGGCCATCGCGACCTGACCCTTGAGCGGGTCCGCGACGCCGACCACGGCGACCTCCGCCACCGCCGGGTGGCCGGCGATGCACTCTTCGATCTCGCGCGTGCCCAGACGATGCCCCGCGACATTGATGACGTCGTCGCTGCGCCCGAGGATGAAGTAATAACCGTCCTCGTCGCGCAAGGCCCAGTCGAAGGTCGAATACACCTGCCGGCGGGGCACGCTCTCCCAGTAGGTGCGCACGAAACGCTCGTCGTCGCGCCAGACGGTCTGCATGCAGCCTGGCGGCAGCGGATAGGCGATCGCGAGCAGTCCCTTCTGATGGGGCGCTTCCAGCGCCTCGCCGGTGCGCTCGTCCAGCAGCTGGACGCGGTAGCCGAACATCGCCACGCCGGGCGATCCGAACTTCGGCTCGGCCGGCTCCACGCCACGCGCCAGCGTCAGGATGGGCCAGCCGGTCTCGGTCTGCCAGTAGTTGTCGACGACAGGCTTGCGGATGGCCTCGGCGATCCAGCGCGCGGTCGGCTCGTCGAGCGGCTCGCCGGCCAGGAACAACGCGCGCAGCGACGACAGGTCGTGCCGCGTCAGGCAGCCGGGATCCTGCTTCTTCAGCACCCGCACCGCGGTTGGCGCGCTGAACATCACCGTGACGCGGTGCCGCTCGACCAGCCGCCACCAGACCGCCGCGTCGGGTCTCACCGGCGTCCCTTCGTACATCAAAGTGGCCATGCCCGCGATCAAGGGACCGTAGACGATGTAGCTGTGACCGACGACCCAACCGATGTCGCTGGTGGAGAAGAAGGTCTCGCCCGGATGACCGTCGTAGATGTGCTTCATGCTTGCCGCCAGCGCGACCGCATGACCGCCGACGTCGCGCTGCACGCCCTTGGGCCGGCCCGTCGTGCCGCTGGTGTAGAGCGTGTAGCTGACGGCGTCGGACGGCAGCCATTCGCAGGGCACGCGCGTACCGAGCAGACGCTCGCGCAACGCGGCGTAGTCGAGATCGCGGCTTTCGACGCGTTCGAACGCGCTCAGCCCGCGATCCACCATCAGCACCTTCGCCGGCTTGTGCGCCGCCAGGCGGATGGCCTCGTCGAGCAGCGGCTTGTAGGGCACGACCTTGCCGTTGCGGCTGCCGGCATCGGCGCTGACGATCAGCGCGGGTTCCGCGTCGTTGATGCGATCGGCCAGCGCATGGCTGGCGAACCCGCCGAACACCACGGAATGGATCGCGCCGATGCGCGCGCAGGCCAGCATCGCGTAGGCGGCCTCGGGAATCATCGGCAGGTAGATCAGCACGCGATCGCCGACGCCCACGCCCTGCTCGATCAGGATGGCGGCCATCGCCTCGACTTCCTCCTGGAGCTCGGCAAAGGAGATCACGCGCTCCTGGTCGACTTCGCTCGACGCCCAGATCAGCGCCGCGTCGCCGGGCCGACGGGCCGCATGGCGGTCCACGGCGTTGTGGCACAGATTCGTGAGGCCACCGACAAACCATCGCGCGAACGGCGGCCGGCTCGTGTCGCAGACCTGCTCGAAGGGCCGGGACCAATCGATCAACCGCGCCTGCTCGGCCCAGAACCCGTCCGGATCGTCCATCGAACGCCGGTACATCGCCGCATAGCTCTCGGTCATCACGGTCTCCTGGGATGTTGGTCTCGAATGCGCGAATTCCGCACGGATCCTCGCATCGACAGCTTTTCTGAAACTTTCGTTCACAGCCTTGCGCAGGGGGGCTGTGGTCCAATCCGGGTTTTCCTGGGAAGGGTCTCGTGGCCACGCCCGGACTTTCCCTAGCCAGGCGCGCCCCTGCGGGCATTCGCGCTTGACCGGTACGGAGATGGTGCCTAGTCTCCGCGCCCAACACTGATGAATACCGTTCGTCCCTCCCGCTCCGCTCCCCGACACCAGAAGCTCCAGCGCGCCATGGCCGCACTGGGGTTGATCTGCGTCGTCGCCAGCGGTAGTTGCTGGGCGCAACAGTCGACCTCGTCCACCAACGAGGCGCACGACAAGCCGAAGGCGCAGGCCAAGGCCGCGCCGGCCAAGGCAGCCGCCAAGCCGGTGGCAAAACCTGCCACCAGGAAGACCGCCGAAGCGAAATCCACGTCCAAGTCGACGAAGGACGCCAAGTCCTCGAAGCAGGTCGCGGCCAAGGACGCCGGCAAGGACAAGAAGGCCAAGGCCGACGAGGACAAGTCCCCGTCGACCGGTGCCACCGAGATCGCCGCCGACAAGGCGGCGCCGACGAAGGCCGACGCAAAGGCCGACGCGAAGGTGGCTGATGCCAGGACCGAGGCCGCGCCGCCCGCCGGCACGATGATGGGCGCCTACGGCCAGAGCCTGATGCGTTCGCCGGCCGCCGCGACCGCCGCCGTGACGACCGCGGCCGCGACAGGCACTGCCGCGGCGCTGGTCGCCCCCACCGTGTCCGTCACCAACACGATCACGACGACGACGGCGGCGACCGCCTCGCTGCCGCCGACCGCCCTGATGGGCGCCGCCGCCGGCAACGCGAACGCCAGCGAGTCCGTCGCCCGCTTCCTGCAACAGCGCGGCATCGTCGCGCAGGCGCAGACCTCGCCGACCACCGCCACGCCGAGCGTCGACGCCGCCGCCCCCGGCCTGCTGAACCGGGTGCGCGACAACGCGTCCGACCTGGTCCTGTCGGCGATGAACTTCCTGGGCGTGCCGTACAAGCGCGGCGGCAACTCGGTCAACAACGGCTTCGACTGCAGCGGCTTCACGCGCCACATCTTCGAGATGAGCGTGGGCCTGGTGCTGCCGCGGCGCGCCGACGAGCAGGCCAAGCTGTCCAGCCTGGTGCCGATCAAGAAGGAAGACCTCAAGCCTGGCGACCTGGTCTTCTTCAACACGATGCGCGCGACCTTCTCGCACGTCGGCATCTATGTAGGCGAAGGCAAGTTCATCCATTCGCCACGCGTCGGCGGCGCGGTACGCGTCGAGGACATGCGCGAAGCGTATTGGGCCAAGCGCTTCACCGGCGCGCGTCGCGCCGATCTGAACCAGGCCAACGCAGGGACCTGAACCCCTGTCCAGCGGGCGCCCGGGCCCGCCGGGACGCCCCTCCTGAAGGCAAGTCCTGACACGGGACCCCGTTGATCCCGGCTATGCTGCGCCCCAGCGCCGTCGCCGCGATCCTCGCGATCCACCTTGTCCGCCGTCCTCGATCCCGCCCAGACACCGCTGCACCGAGTCCCCGACCAGATGGGGCAGGCCCTGCTGCTGGCCGTCCTGCTGCACGTGCTGCTGCTCGTGGCGATCGGCAACGCGCCCGGCGGCACCGCCAAGCCCGGCGAGGGCCTCTGGGGCCCCTTGAACGTGAGGCTGCAGGGCGACCGCTACGAACCCGGCTCGGGGGAACCCGCCGCCGTGATTCCCGAGCGCGGACCGGTCGGGGATGCCAAGCAGCCGCGCTCCGGCGGCGCGGTGCGGGAACGCCCGCCGACGCCGGAAGAACGGAAGACGCCCGGTGCCGCGCGCCAGGGGCAATGGCGGCAGCAACCCGGCGACGAACTGACCGGCGATGCGCCTGCCGACCGCAGCGCGCCGCCGGCCGCCACGGCGCCCGCACCGACGCCGAGATCTACGCCCACGCCCGCTCCCCCGGCACCGACCCCTGCGCCCGCGCCGACGCCCGCACCGGCGCCCTCGCCTGTGCCCGCCGACGAACCCGCGGTCACGACGCTGACCACGCCCGGCGAGGCCCCGATGACAGCGCCCACGCGCATCGCACCCGCCGCGCGCGAAACGACGCCCGTTCGTCCTGCAGCGCCGACGGAGGCCTTGCAGGCGCCGTCGCCGACGCTGCAACTGCCGGAACGTCCCGCGCCCATCCTCAGCGAGACGCCCACGACGGTCAGACGCATCGACCGTTCGCCGATCGAGCGGACCACGACACCGCCTGTGCCGACGGAGCTCCAGGCGCCCGCCGAGCTTCCGCCGTTGACACCGGCGCCGGCCGCGGCGCCTCAACCGGCACCCACGCCTGCGCCGGCACCGCCAACGCCGACGCCGACGCCGACGCCGGCTCCGACACCAACCCCGACGCCGCCTGCAACGACCGCGCCGACGACCGCGCCCCCTGCGGCGCCGACGGCACAGCCTCGCGTATCGACCACCCCCTCACCGACGCCGACGCCCGCCAACCGCACGTCGCTGGACGGCTCGACGACGCCGACGACCACGCAACCCAGCATCGGCGCGCCGGACGCCGGAGCGCGCACCGGCCACGACGTGGCCACGCCGGCCTCGACGCCGCCGAACGCGCCGAAGCTGAACCTCGACCTGAATGCGGCGCGCGGCCCGATGCGACCGCGCGGGATGCCGTCCGGCGTGATCTCGGCGGTGCCGAAGCCGCCCGAGGACAAGGATGCCCTGGCCGAGAAGATGCGCGAGGCCGGCCAGCAGGAATGCCGCAAGGCCTACGCCGACAAGGGCCTGCTGGCGGTCGTTCCGCTGGTGCGCGACGCGGCGCGCGACAAGGGCTGCCGCTGGTGAGCCGCATGGGCCTCGACCTCCAGCCCGGGATTTGTGCGAACTCCGCTCCAGTTCCCTTGCACTCGGCGGCGTTCGTGAAATCTCTGCTATAGTCGATGTCTTCGTTGGGGGGGTAGCTCAGCTGGGAGAGCGTCGCGTTCGCAATGCGAAGGTCGGGAGTTCGATCCTCCTCCTCTCCACCAACAGATCCGGAAGGGGTCGCACCGACAGGCGCGACCCCTTTCTCTTTGGCGGACGCGTACGGCAAGGAAGCGGGTTGTCAGGGACTTTCCGAGCACGCCTGGAAGGAACGCGCAACCGGGACACGGAATCCCCCGAACGAGCGGTGGGACTCCGTCCCATGCGATTGCGGCGTGGCGTCCGACAGGTCTAGTATTGATCGCTCCCACCCGGTGGACCGGGCCTCGCGCCCAGGAAGCCGGGAGCCCGCCGCAACGCGGCACCGCCACCAGGAGCACCCATGCTTGAACTGATCGGCGCGATTCTCGTGGGCGCGTTCGCGCTCACCTTCGGGGTCCTGTGCGTCGGACCCATGATGCTCAAGACCGACGACCTCTGATCGTCCCGCCGCCCCGCCCCGGGGCCCCGTGATCCACTGACGGGAACAAGGCTTGCCTGGGCAGGCCATGAAATTCACCGTCCTCACCGTCAATCTCCACAAGGGTTTCGGCTTCTTCAACCGCCGCTTCATCCTGCACGAGCTGCGGGAGGCGGTGAGGGCCGTCTCGGCGGACGTCGTCTTCCTGCAGGAAGTGCTCGGCGAGCACGAGCTGCACGCGGCCCGCGTCCCGACCTGGCCGCAGACGCCTCACTACGAGTTCCTTGCGGACAGCCTCTGGAGCGACTTCGCGTACGGGCGGAACGCGGTCTATCCGCAGGGACACCACGGCAACGCCCTGCTGTCCAAGTTCGCGATCGCGCGGCACACCAATCACGACATCTCGGTCGACGGTCCCGAGCGTCGCGGGCTGCTGCACAGCGTGCTGACGCTGGCGGACGGCCGCGAGGTGCACGCCATCTGCGTGCACCTGGGTCTGCGGGAATCGCATCGGCAGCGCCAGGTCGAGCGCCTGTGCCAGCTGATCGACAGTCTGCCGCCGGAGGATCCCGTGATCGTCGCCGGCGACTTCAACGACTGGCGCCAGCGCGCGCACCGGATGCTGAGCCGCTGCGCGGGCCTCGCCGAGGTCTTCGTCAAGTCCACCGGCGCGGCGGCTCGCACCTTCCCGGCGCGGTTTCCGCTGCTGGCGCTGGACCGCATCTACGTGCGCGGCGCCTCGGTGCAGCACCCGATCGTGCTGCCGCGCCGACCCTGGTCGCACCTGTCCGACCATGCGCCGCTGGCGGCGGAGATCCGGCTGTGAAGCGCCCGGACTGGAGCGCCGGCAACCGCCTCGAGCTGCTCGAGAACGGCGAGGAGTTCTTCCCCGCCGTCTTCGCCGCGATCGAAGGCGCGAAGCAGGAGGTGATCATCGAGACCTTCATCCTCTTCGAGGACAAGGTCGGCCTCGCGCTGCGCGAGGTGCTCATCGCCGCCGCGAAGCGCGGCGTTCGCGTGGACATGACGGTGGACGGCTTCGGCTCGCCGGAGCTGTCGATGAACTTCGTGGACGGACTCACCGAGGCGGGCGTGCGTCTTCATGTCTTCGATCCGCCGCCGAAGCTGTCGCGCCGGCTGAAGCCCTTCCGCCGGCTGCATCGCAAGATCGTCGTCGTCGACGGCGAGACGGGGTTCATCGGCGGCATCAACTATTCGGCGGACCACCTGATCGACTTCGGGCCGGAGGCCAAGCAGGATTACGCGGTGCGCGTGGAGGGCCCCGTCGTGGCTCAGCTGCGGCGGGTGACGGGAGAGATCCTCGCGACGGCGACAACGCAGACGCCGTCCGCGGGTCCGACGGCGCAGCGCCGCTGGTGGCCGAGCCGCGCGAAGGAGCCCCGCAGGAGCGACCCGTCCGCCGACGGCGGACGCGCGTCGTCCAGGGGCCAGGCGAAGGCCGTCGTCGTCACGCGCGACAACCATCGCCACCGCGACGACATCGAGCGGATGTACCGGATGGCGCTGCATGCGGCCCGGCACGAGGTGATCATCGCCAACGCCTACTTCTTCCCCGGCTTCCTGCTGCTGCGAAGCATGCAACGCGCGGCGCGGCGCGGCGTGAAGGTGCACCTGATCCTGCAGGGTCAGCCCGACATCGCGTGGGCGCGCTGGGCGGCGCAGATGGTCTACGACCGGCTGATGCGCGCCGGCGTCCACATCCATGAATACTGCGAGCGCCCCATCCACGCCAAGGTTGCGCTGGTCGACGACCACTGGTCGACGGTCGGTTCGAGCAACCTCGATCCGCTGAGCCTGTCGCTGAATCTGGAAGCCAATCTGATCGTCGAGGACCGTGCGTTCAACCGCGTGCTGCGCGACAAGCTGCTGGCGCTGATGAAGCACCAGTGCAAGCTGCAGAAGATCGAGGAGACCAACGCGCATCGCTGGTGGTGGCGGCTGGGCATGGGCGCGTTCGTGTTCCATGTGATGCGCCATTTCCCGCGCTGGCTGGCGCGGCTGCCGCGACAGGCGCAGCCGGTGATGCCGGTGGCGCAGACGCCGGTGGTCGTGAGCGCATCGCAGTTGCCGGCCGCCGAGGCCTGGCAGTGGCAGAGCGTCTCCGCCCTGTCCGGCGCGCCCCGGGAGACCTGCCTGAGCAAGGAGACCGCCGAGTGAGGGCGACCCCGACGCCGGACGCCGCGGGGCGGGGCCCGGCGCGCTGGCGTTGGGGACGATGGCTGAGCGGCGTGTTCGCGGTGGCCGTGGTGGCCCTGCTCGCGTGGGCCGCGCGACAAGTCGACTGGACCGAGGTCGGCGACGCGCTGGGCCAGTTGCCGATGGGCGTGCTGGCCGGCGGCGCGGCGCTCTGCGCGCTGAGCCACCTCATCTACAGCGGCTACGACCTCATCGGCAAGCGCTGGGCGCATCACACGATCCCGACGCGGCGCGTGATGCTGATCACTTTCATCAGCTACGCGTTCAACCTGAATCTGGGCTCCCTGGTCGGTGGCGTCGCGATGCGGCTGCGGCTCTATGCGCGCGAGGGCTTGAGGCATCCGATCCCGGCGAAGATCCTCGCGCTGAGCATGGCCTCCAACTGGCTCGGCTACGGCCTGCTGGCGGGCGGCCTCTTCCTCTTCGGCTGGCTGGAACCGCCGGCCGACTGGCACGTCGGCGACGCCACGCTGCGCGGGCTGGGCGCGCTGATGTGGGTCGTCGTCGCCGCCTACCTCGCGCTCTGCGCGTTCTCGCCGCGGCGCGAGCTGAGGCTGCGCGGTCACGACTTCTTCATCCCCAGCCTGCGCCTCGCGCTGATGCAGCTGGCGATCTCCGCCGCCAACTGGCTGACGATGGGCGCGGTGCTGTGGGTGCTGCTGCAGCAAGGCGTCGACTACGGCCACACCTTGTCCGTGCTGCTGGTGGCCGCGGTGGCCGGCGTCATCACGCATGTGCCGGCGGGACTGGGGGTGCTCGAAGGGGTCTTCGTCGCCTTCCTCGGTCCGACGCTGGGCCACGGCCAGGTGCTCGCCGCGCTGATCGCGTACCGGGCGCTCTACTACCTCGCGCCGCTGTCGATCGCGGCCGTCGCCTACTTCGTGCTGGAGGCTCGATCGAGGAAGTAGCCGGGCATCCTGATTGCTGAGCCCTGCGCGAGCATCCGCACCGGATGCGCCGCACCGCTCAACAAGGACATCGCCATGCCCCAACTCCGCTTCGAGGTCGCTGCGCTCAGCGCGCTGCTGCTCACCCTGCCCTTCGCGCACGCCGCCGACGAGGCCGGCAAGGGCACCGGCAACGAGCAGCCAAGCAAGATCAAGACCGCCATCGCCAAGACCATGGGCAAATTCCGGCTCGACGGCGACATGCAGGCCGTGCTGAAAGCCCACGAAGGACTGCGCCCCAAGGCGATCGAGAAGATCGACGTCGCCGCCGCCCGCGCCAATCCCACCCTGGCCGATGCCGTCAACGCCCTGCTGCGCAAGAACGGCAGCAGCACCGATCCCGCGACGCTGGTGCCCGGCGTCACCAGCATCGACGGCACCGTGCAGGGCGCCGCGGGCATGATCCCCGCGCGCTTCTACACGCCCGCCGGCACGGGTCCCTTCCCTGTCGTCGTCTACTTCCACGGCGGCGGCTGGGTCATTGCCGACAAGCAGGTCTACGACGCCAGCGCGCGCGGCATCGCCAGGCAGGCGCAGGCGATCGTGGTCTCCGTCGACTACCGCCAGGCCCCGGAGAACAAGTTCCCCGCCGCCTGGGACGACGCGCTGGCCGCCTACAAGTGGACGCTGGCGAACGCGGCCGGCTTCAAGGGCGATACCAGCCGCGTCGCGCTCGCCGGAGAAAGCGCCGGCGGCAACCTCGCCCTCGCGACCGCGATCGCAGCGCGCGACGCCGGCCTGCAGAAGCCCGCGCACGTGCTCGCCATCTACCCGGTCACGCAGAGCAGCCTCAACACCGAGTCCTACCTCGAGAACGCCGCAGCCCAGCCGCTCAACCGCGCGATGGTCGAGTGGTTCATCGACAAGCTGATCGACAACAAGGACCAGCTCAAGGACTGGCGCCTGAACCTCGTCGACGCGAAGCTCGCGGGCCTGCCGTCGGTCACGCTGATCAGCGCGCGCGTGGATCCGCTGCGCTCGGACAGCGCCAAGATGGAGGACGCGCTGAAGAAGGCCGACGTGCTGGTCGAACGCCGCGACTACGAGGGCGTCACCCACGAGTTCTTCGGCGCCGCCGCGGTCGTCGAGAAGGCCCGCAACGCGCAGGCCTTCGCGGGCGAACGGCTGCGCAAGGCGTTCGGGAACTGAGTAGCGCCCGGTGGCCGCCTGATCGGCCCTCGTAGTGGCCGCGCGAGGCCGTCAGTGTGGAGAGCCCCCCCGGCCCCTCAAGCACCGACGGCCCGCGCTGCGCCCTTACACCGCCCAGCGCAACATCGGCGCGGGGACGGAAAGTGGAGCCGGCTGGTGAGCGACGTCGGGCTCGCGACCGGGCGTGCTCAGCACGCGGTCGAGCAGCCGCTGCTCCAGCAAGGCGAAGGCCGCGTCGCGTCGACGCGGACGCGGCAGATCGATGCGCAGGTCCAGCGCGAGCCGGCCGTCCTCGATCAGCAGCACGCGGTCCGCCAGCGCGACCGCCTCGGCCACGTCGTGCGTCACCAGCAATGCCGTGAAGCGATGGCGCGTCCACAGCGTCTCGATGAGGCGCTGCATGTCGATGCGGGTCAGCGCGTCCAGCGCGCCGAGCGGCTCGTCGAGCAGCAGCAGCTTGGGCGCATGGACCAGCGCGCGCGCCAGCGCGACGCGCTGCCGCTGACCGCCGGACAGGCGCGCGGGCCACTCGCCGGCTCGGTCCGCGAGACCGACCTGCGCGAGCGCCTGTCGCGCCCGCTCACGCGCATCGGCACCTGCCAACCCGAGCGCTACGTTGTCCAGCACCCGCGCCCACGGCAACAGCCGCGCGTCCTGGAACATGAAGCGTGTGTCCTCACGCTCGCCCGCTTCGAGCGCGCCGGCGCTCGGCGTTTCCAGCCCCGCGAGCAGGCGCAGCAGCGTGCTCTTGCCGCAGCCGCTGCGGCCGATGATGGCCACGAACTCGCCGGGGGCGATGTCCAGGTCGATGCCATGCAAGACCTGGCGCTCGCCGAAGGCCTTGCCCAGGTTGCCCAGCGTCACGGCCTGCCCGTTGGCTGGGAGCTTCGCGACGGCCTCGCGTCGCACCGGCGCCGCGTGCGGTGACGCCGCATGCTGCGATGCCGAGGGTGGCAGCTCAGCGGGCTGCGAGTCCTGCCATTCGGTCAGGACGTCGATCTCGGTCACGCTCATCATGTCTCACCCATCCTGTTTCAGCCTCGGGCCTGATAGCCCGGATGCCAGCGCAGCCACGCGCGTTCCAGCGCCTGCGCCGCGACGTCGGCCAGCTTGCCCAGCAGCGCGTAGATCAGGATGCCGACCAGCACCACGTCCGTCTGCAGGAACTCGCGCGCGTTCATCGTCATGTAGCCGATGCCGCTCTGCGCCGAGATGGTCTCGGCCACGATCAGCAGCACCCACATCAGGCCGAGCGAGAAGCGCAGCCCCACCAGGATCGACGCGATCGCGCCGGGCAGGATCACCTGCCGGTACAGCGACCAGCCGCTCAGCCCGTACGAGCGCGCCATCTCGATCAGGTCGCGGTCCACGCCGCGGATGCCGTGGAAGGTGTTCAGGTAGACCGGGAAGAACACGCCCAGCGCGACCAGGAACAGCTTGGCCGTCTCGTCGATCCCGAACCACAGGATCACCAGCGGGATCAGCGCCAGCGGCGGGATGTTGCGCAGCATCTGCAGCGTCGTGTCCAGCGCCGTCTCCGCCCAGCGCTGCGATCCGGTCAGCAGGCCCAGCAGCAGCCCGAGCCCGCCGCCGATCGTGAAGCCGATGAAGGCGCGCCCGGTGCTGACGGCCAGGTGCCGCCACAGCTCGCCCGAGAGCGCCAGCTCCCAAGCGGCCTTGGCCACCGAGGACGGCGCCGGCAGCACCCGCGTCGACAGCCAGCCCGCCTGCGCGCTCAGCTGCCACAGCGCCAGCACCGTCAGCGGCACGATCCAGGGCACGAGGCCCTTGAAGGCGACGATGCCGTGGCGCGGTGTCGCCTGGGAACTGGCCTGGTCGTGGGGCCGGGCCTTGATAGCGACGGTGCTCATCTCAGCTCGCCGCGGCCAGCTTGGCCGGACCGGGAACGAAGTTGTTGGCGACGATCTCGCCGAAGGGGCCGGTCAGTTTCGGTGCGCTGAGCTTCTCGCGCACGTCCAGCGGCAGCAGCGGGAAGACCAGCTCGGCGAAGCGGTAGGCCTCTTCCAGATGCGGATAACCGCTGAGCACGAAGTACTCGAGACCCAGCGCCGCGTACTCCTGGATGCGGTCGGCCACCTGCTGCGGATTGCCGACCAGCGCCGTGCCCGCGCCGCCGCGCACCAGGCCCACGCCGGCCCACAGGTTGGGCGAGATCTCCAGCCCGGCACGGATGTCGTTCTTGTCGAAGCGACCGCCGTGCAGTTCCGCCATGCGACGCTGGCCGACCGAGTCCATCGATGCGAACTTGGCTTGCGCAGCAGCGATGACGTCCTCGTCCAGATGCTTGACCAGATCGCCGGCGGCGGCCCAGGCCTCTTCCTCGGTCTCGCGCACGATGACGTGCAGGCGGATGCCGTACTCGAGCTTGCGGCCCTTGGCGTCAGCAGCCGCGCGCACCTCGTTGATCTTCTCGGCGACGGCCTTCGGCGGCTCGCCCCAGGTCAGGTAGGTGTCGACCTGGTCGGCCGCGAGGTCGATCGCCGGTCCCGACGATCCGCCGAAGAACACCGGCGGATACGGCTTGTTGATCGGCGGGTACAGCAGCTTGCCGCCCTTGACGCGCAGCTGCTCGCCGTCGAAGTCGATGGCCTCGCCCTCGTGGCTCGCACGCAGCACGTCGCGCCAGACAGTCAGGAACTCGGTCGAGAGCGCGTAGCGCTCCTCGTGCGGCAGGAACAGGCCGTCGCCGGCGAGTTCATCGGGATCCCCGCCGGTGACCAGGTTGACCAGCAGCCGGCCGCCGGACAGACGGTCGAGCGTGGCCGCCATGCGCGCCGACTGCACCGGCTGCACCAGCCCCGGCCGCAGCGCGACCAGGAACTTCAGCCGCCGCGTCGCCTCGATGAGACTGGCCGCCACGATCCAGCTGTCTTCGCAGCTGCGCCCGGTGGGCAGCAGCACGCCTTCGTAGCCGAGGCTGTCGGCGGCGATCGCGATCTGGCGGTAGTAGTCGAAGTCCGCGACGCGCGCGCCCTTGGACGTGCCGAGGTAGCGCGAATCGCCGTGGGTGGGAATGAACCAGAGGATCTTCATGGGGGGAAGCTCGTGTGAGGGACCACGGCTGATGCCGCGGCGGAGGACTTGCGGGAGAGGCTTCTGCGGCGCTTACTTGGCTGCGGTGCGGACCGACTTCGGCAGCGCGTCGGCGATGCGGATCGGCTTGGGGATCAGCTTCAACGCATGGAACGTGTCGGCGATCTTCTGCTGCTCGGCGGCGATGGCCGGCGTGATCGGCTGGATGCCGTAGGCGAAGCGCGCGGCGGCGACCTCGGTCGTCGCAAGGTCGAGCCCGATCTGCGGCGCGAGCAGCGCGGCCACGGCGGCGCTGTTGTTCTCGGACCAGCGGTCGAGTTTGGCAAGTTCCTCGATGATGGCCTGGACGACTTGCGGGTACTTCTCCGCGTAGCCGCGCTCGGCCAGGTAGAACTGATGGTTCGCGACGACGCCCTTGCCGTCGGCCACCACGCGCGCGCCGAGCTGGCGTTCCGCCGCGGCCAGGAACGGGTCCCAGATCACCCAGGCATCGACCGCACCGCGCTCGAACGCGGCGCGCGCATCGGCCGGCGGCAGGTAGACGACGGTGATGTCTGTGTACTTCAGGCCCTGCTTCTCCAGCAGCTTGACCAGCAGGTAGTGGACGTTGGAGCCCTTGTTCAACACCACCTTCTTGCCCTTGAGGTCGGCGAGCGTCCTGATCGCCGAGTCCTTCGGCACGATCAGCGCTTCGGCGGTCGGCGCGGGCGGTTGATTGGCGACGTAGACCAGGTCCGCGCCGGCGGCCTGCGCGAAGATCGGCGGCGCCTCGCCGACCGTGCCGAAGTCGATGGAACCGACGTTCAGTCCCTCCAGCAGCTGCGGGCCGGCGGGGAACTCGGTCCACTTCACGGCGATGCCCTGCGCGCTCAGGCGCTTCTCCAGATCGCCCTTGGCCTTCAGCACGGTGAGCGTGCCGTACTTCTGGAAGCCGATGCGGACCTCCGTCGGCTTGGCCGCCGTCTGCGCGCTGGCGACACCGGCGAACAGGCTGAGCGAGGTGGTCAGCGCGGCGGCAAACGCGAGGGCCCCGCGGCGGTCGAAGAAGAACGTCATGGTGGTGGTCCTGGAGAGTGAAGAGTCGGGATGAATCGGGAGAAATCGGAGGCGTCAGGCTCGCGGAGCGCGCGCGAAGCGTTCAGGGGTGCTCAGAGCACCAGCGCGGGACGCGAGACCGGCTCCACGGCCTGCGGCGTCGGCACGCGGTCCAGCACCTGCGACGCACCGGCGAGCAGGCGGCGGGCGATGTCGTCGTTGATGCGGTAGTCGCCGGCGGCGTCCTTGGCGATCTGCGCGTCGCAGGCGTAGACGCCGTCGACATGCGAGCGCGCGCCGAGCGCGGACAGGACGGGCAGCAGGCCGTAGTCCAGCGCCAGCAGATGCGCCATGCTGCCGCCGGTGGCCAGCGTCCACACGCTCTTGCCCGCGAGGCCGTCCTGCGGCAGCAGGTCGAGGAAGACCTTCAGCAGCCCGCTGTACGCGGCCTTGTAGATCGGCGTCGCGAGCACGACGACGCGCGCCTCGGCGACCGCGGCCAGCGCGGCGCGGATCTCGGCGTCGTCGAAGTCGGCGTGCAGCAGCGGCTGCGCCGGCAGGTCGCGCAGACGCAGCGTGCGGGTCGCGAGTCCGTGGTGATGCAGCCGCTCCGCGGCGGCGCCGAGCAGCGCGCCGGAGCGCGATTTCACGCTGGGGCTCGCGGCGATGAGCAGGACGGGCGAGCCCGGAAGATCGGCAGTCGAGGCGGTGGCGGAGGCGGTCATGGCGGGGGGAGGAAGCAGGAACCGCCCCATTCTGCGAACCGCCCCGCCCTCGCCGAACGAAGGAGATCGTCGATGCTTAGGCGCTTTGCGGCTATCGCTTGCGCACGGGGGCCGATGGCTTCACGGCCGGCGTGAGCGACGCCAGGGCCTCGTTGCGGCAGGCGACCAGGATCTCGTCCGCCAGCGGCGAGTCGTCCGGACAGGCGCGCGACATCACGATCGCGCCCACCGCCCGCGCGAAGAGGTCGAGCGACTTGGCCCGCGCCTCGTTGGCGCTCGCGTGCTCCAGCACGGTCCCCTCGAGGTTCAGTGCCGCCAACAGACTCTCGATGCCGTTCGCAAAGGTGGCGCGCACCGCGTCCGACTGACGCGCCGCATCGCCGCCGAGCGCCGCCATCGAGCACCCCTCGCCCCGCGCGTCGCGATGTTCGCGCGAGAGATAGAACCGGGCGAAGTCCGAGACCGTCACGCCGGCCGCCTGGGCCACCGTCTGCGCGATGCCGCAGGCCGCCGACTCCGCCATCAGTTCGGCCTTGGAGTCGAACTGCTTGTAGAAGCCGCCGTGCGTGAAGCCGGCCGCGGCCATCAGATCGACGACTCCCACGCCGTCATAGCCGCGCTCACGAAACACCGTGGACGCCGTCTGCACGACGTGCTCGCGATTGGCTTGCGCCTGTGCCTTGCTGACCTTCATCTGTTGTCCATGCGTGTGGAGAGAGCCACGAGCGTCACTATACATAGATGCTGATCATCATCAAAGTATTGACTTTTTGGATTACAAACATAATCATTGCCATCGGTCCTGCGGCGCCGTCGGTGGACGTAGTCCAGACGAAAGACGCCATGTCCACCGATTCAACAGGCCTTCCCGGTCCACCCCCAATCATGAAGACGACGATGAAAGCATTTGTCCTGGAACGCTACGGCAAGCAGAGCACGCTCCAGCCGGTGGAGATGCCGACGCCGGAACCCCGGGATGACGAGGTGCTTGTCGAGGTCCATGCCGCTGGCGTGAACCTGCTGGATTCCAAGCTCAGGGATGGCGAGTTCAAGCTGATCCTGCCCTACCGCCTGCCGCTCGTGCTGGGGCATGACGTCGCCGGCGTGGTGGTCCGGGTGGGATCGCGGGTGCGGCAGTTCAAGCCGGGAGACGAGGTCTACGCGCGGGTGGACGATTTCCGGATCGGCACCTTCGCCCACTTCGTGCCGGTGAAGGAATCGTCGCTGGCGCTCAAGCCCGCGAACCTCACGATGGAAGAAGCCGCCTCGATCCCGCTGGTCGGCCTGACCGCCTGGCAGGCCCTGGTCGAGAAGGCCGACGTGCAACGCGGGCAGAAGGTCTTCATCCAGGCCGGATCGGGGGGCGTCGGCACCTTCGCCATCCAGCTGGCCAAGCACCTCGGCGCGACGGTCGCCACGACGACGGGCACGACCAATGTCGCGCTGGTGAAGGGACTCGGCGCCGACGTCGTCATCGACTACAGGAACCAGGACTTCGACGGCGTCCTGCGCGACTACGACGTGGTGCTCAACAGCCAGGATGGCACGACGCTTCAGAAGTCGCTCGGCGTGCTGCAGCGCGGCGGCAAGCTCATCTCCATCTCCGGCCCGCCGGACCCCGAATTCGCCCAGGGGATTGGAGCGCCCGGCTTCGTGCGACTGATCGTGCGCCTGCTGAGTGCGGGCATCCGCCGCAAGTCGCGCCGCCAAGGCACCGACTACTCGTTCCTTTTCATGCGGGCCGATGGTGCGCAGTTGCGCGAGATCACCCGCCTCATCGAGGCCGGCGTCATCCGGCCGGTGATCGACCGGGTCTTCCCCTTCGAGTCGACCAACGACGCCCTGGCCTACGTCAAGGCCGGGCGTGCCAAGGGCAAGGTCGTCATCAAGGTCAAGTAGATCCCGACACCCCACACGCCTTCCGCCAACGGACGCGGCGGCGCCATCGACGGGCCCGGAAGCCCAACCACAGGAGACAGAAGAATGACATTGATCCCGGCGGTCCATCGCCCCTCCCTGCTCGTGCTCGTTGCCGGCCTGGCTTGCGCCGGCCTCGCTCAAGCCGCGGCCTTCAAGCTCAAGGAGCAGAGCGCCGCCGGTCAGGGACGCGCCTTCGCGGGGTCCATCAGCGAAGGCGGGGATGCCTCCGTGATCGCCAACAACCCCGCCGCGATGACCCTGCTCGACGGGCGGCTCGTCCAGGCGGACGGCGCGGTCGTGACCTACTCGGCCAAGTTCGACGGCTCGGGCCGGGATGCGCTGGGGCGCCCCCTGTCCGGTGGGAACGGCGGCGATGCGGGACAGACCGCGGTCATTCCCTCGCTCTACTTCCATGCGCCGGTGACCGACCGGATCCATCTGGGTTTCTCCGTGACGGCCCCCTTCGGGTTCAAGACCGAGTACGACGACGGATGGGTGGGTCGCTATCAGGGCGTCAAGACTTCGCTGAAGGTGATCGACGTCGGCGTGTCCGGCGCCTACAAGGTCAATGACGTCCTGTCGCTGGGCGCCTCCGTGTTTGCGGAGCGCCTGGACGTCAAGCTGCGCAATGCCGTCGACTTCGGCGCGCAGCTGGCGGCCGCGCGCGTGCCGGGATTCCTGCCGACGAGCGCGGACGGTTACCTGGACGTCGAAGGCGACAACACAGAGGTCGGCTACACGCTGGGCGCCTTGCTGCGTCCCGTCGACGGGACGACGGTGGGCCTGGCCTACCGCTCCGAGGTCAAGCACAAGGCCAAGGGCGTGGACGCGCGCTTCTCGATTCCCGCCGCGGCGAACGCGGTGCTGTCGGCGGCGGCTCCCAACACCTTCGTGAACACCACGGTGGACACCGAGCTGACGATGCCGGCGTCGTGGACGCTCAGCGTCAGCCAGCGGCTGAACCCGCAATGGACGGTGATGGCCGACTACTCGCGCACCGCGTGGCACAAGTTCGACCAGGTGGACCTGGACTTCGCGTCCAACCTGCCCAGCCAGACGCTGGACTTCGGCTATCGGGATTCGTCGTTCTACTCGGTGGGCGCCGAGTACCGCATGAACGACGCCTGGACCTTCCGCGGCGGCTTCGCCTACGACCAGACGCCGGTCACCGATGCGGTGCGCGACGTCCGCGTTCCCGACGTCAGTCGCCGATGGCTGTCGTTCGGCGCGACGTGGCGGGCCAACAAGCAGCTGGCCTACAGCGTGGGCTTCACGCATCTCTTCATCAAGGACACCAGCGTCAACCTGACCTCGCCCTCCGCGAGCACCCTGCAGGGCTCGTACAAGGTGGGCAGCGACATCCTGGCGGTGTCGGCGCAATACAGCTTCTAGGCGCGTCGACATCCGCGCCGGTTCGCGCCGGTTCGCGCCGGTTCGCGCCGGTCTGCGTCGGTCTGCGTCGGTTCGCGCCGCAGCGAATCGCACGGTTCCAGGGGTTGTCGTGCATCGGCTTTGCACACGACCCATTCGCCTCGGACGGCAACGTCCGGGGCGTTTTTTACGACAGGCGCTCCAGCTCCCTCAGCACCTCACCCCGCAGGTCCGCCACCGCCGCGCTCCCGCGCCCGCGCGGATGCACCAGCGGCACCTCGATGCGCCGCACGATGCGGCCCGGCCCGGCGCCGAGCACCAGCACGCGGTCGGCCAGCAGCACCGCTTCCTCCACGTCGTGCGTGACCAGGATCAGGCTGGTGCCATGTCTTGCCGCGACCTCGCGCACGAGGTCCTGCAGCCGCATCCGTGTGAAGGCGTCCAGCGCGGAGAACGGCTCGTCGAGCAGCAGCACGCGCGGCCGCGTGTAGAGCGCCCGCGCGATCGCCGCGCGTTGCGCCTGGCCGCCGGACAGTTGACGCGGCAGCGCCTCGCCGAGCTCGCCCAGCCCGACCTCGCGCAGCAGCGTGTTCACCCACGCTTCATCGTGGCCCTGGCCCAGGTCGAAGCCGACGTTCTCGGCCACCGTCAGCCACGGGAAGAGCCGCGGTTCCTGGAACACGACGCCGATGTCGCGATCCGGTCCGCGACGCGCGCGACCGTCGAGGCGCACTTCCCCGTCGAAGTCCGGATCCAGCCCGGCGGCGATGCGCAGCAGCGTGCTCTTGCCGCAGCCGCTCGCGCCGACGAGGCCGAGGACCTCGCCCGCGTTCAGGTCGAAATGGACGTCCTGCAGGATGGGCAGGTCGCGGGCGAAGCGCTTGGCGCGCACGGACACGGTCAACAGGCTCATGCGTGGCCTCCGAAGCTGTCGCGCCAGTGCAGCGCGCGTTGTTCCACCGCGGCCATCAGGCTGTCGGTCAGTTTGCCCAGCAGCGCCAGCAGCACGATCGCCGCCATCACCAGGTCCGCGCGGCCGGTCTCGCGGCCGTCGGTCAGCAGGTAGCCCAGGCCACGGCTCGCGGCGATCAGTTCCGCAGCCACCATGAACATCCACGCCAGGCTCAGTCCGTTGCGCAGACCCGTGAGCAGCGCCGGCAGCGCGGCGGGCAGCAGCACGCGGCGCGCGAGCGCCACGCGGCCGAGCCCGCGCAGGCGCGCCACCTCCACCAGCTTGCGGTCCACGTCGCGGAAGCCCGAGGACACGCCCATGTAGACGGGGAAGAAGGCCCCGATCGCGATCAGCGCGATCTTGGACGCCTCGTCGATGCCCAGCCAGAGCAGCAGCAGCGGCACCCAGGCGAGCGAGGGAATGGCGCGCAGCGCCTGGAAGCTCGGCGTCAGCACGGCTGCGGCCAAGCCCGAGAGGCCGACCAGCGCGCCGAACAGCACCGCCAGCACCGCGCCGAGCGCGAAGCCACCCGCCACGCGCAAGGTGCTCGCGAGAACGTGTTGCGTCAGTTGGCCGTCGCGCAGCATCTGCGCCAGCGCCGCGGCCACATCGCTCGGCGCCGGCAGCAGGTTGGGCACGATCCAGCCGAGCCGCACCGCCGCCTCCGCAAGGGCGAGGACTGCCACGGGCGGCAGCGCGCCGAGGAGCCACGTCGGCCATCGCCACGCGGCCCGCGTCTGCGTCTGCGTCTGCGTCTGCGTCTGTGTCTGCGTTGATCGCGATCGAGCCGACGCCTGCTCCGGCAAGACCGGCCCGAGCGACGAGACGGCGCGCGCGATGAGGTCGGGGTCGGCGCTCATCGCTCCGGACTCACGCCCTGATCAGGCCGTTGGCGAAGCGCGTGTCGACCAGCTCCGCGATCGTGCGGTTCAGGTCCACGCCCGGCTTCACCAGCTGCTCCGCGTTCAGGATCGGCGCCGCCGCCTGCAGCGCCTTCACATGCTCGTCCGACGGCTGCGGATGCGAGAAGTCGCTGCGCAGCTTCACCTGCAGCAGGGCCACCGGCAGGCTGACCTTGGCCTCTTCGGACAGGATCTTCGCGGCGTCCGACGGGTTGGCCCGCGTCCACGCACGCGCCCGCTCGTAGGCCGCGATCACGCGCTTGACCGTCTGCGGGTGGCGGTTCAGGAACTCCTCCCGCACGTTGAGGAAGCCGTAGGTGTTGAAGCCGACGTTGCGGTACAGCAGCTTCGATCCGGCATCGAGCTCGCTCGCCGCCATCAGCGGGTCGAGGCCGGCCCACGCATCGACGCGGCCCTGCTCCAGCGCCGCGCGTCCGTCGGCATGCTGAAGCGCGACATGCTCGATGTCACCGCGCTTCAGGCCCACCGTGTGCAGCGCGCGCAGCAGGAAGAGATAGGGATCAGTACCCTTGGTCGCCGCAATCTTCTTGCCCTTGAGGTCGGCGAGCGCGCGGATGCCGGAGTCCGGGCGCACGACCAGCGCGGTCCATTCCGGCCGCGAGAAGATGTAGGGCGCGCGGATCGGATTGCCGTTGGCGCGCGCCAGCAGCGCGGCCAGGCCGGCCGTGGAGCCGATGTCGATGCTGCCCGCGTTGAGGTACTCCAGCGCGCGGTTGCTGCCGGCGCTCAGCACCCAGCGCACCGACGTGCCGTCCTTGGCCAGGTCCTCTTCCAGCCAGCCGAAGCGGCGCAGCACCAGGCTGGTCGGCGAGTAGTAGGCGAAGTCGAGCTTCAGCTCCTTCGGCGCCGCGGCGCCTTGAGCGCGCAACGGGGCTGCGGCCAGTCCGGCGGCGAGGCCCGCGCCAAGGACGAGCGCATCGCGACGCGTCGGGCTGTTGTTCTTCGAATCGGTGTGGCGGGTCATGCGACGGGCTCCGTCAGGGGAATGTCCAGGGAAGTGAGTGGGGGATCCCGACCGTCGGCGGTCGTGGTGGTCGAGGGGGTCGCGGCGGCGGTATCGGCATTCGGCTCGCCGAGGCGGACACGACGCCCGGCGTGCGTCGGCTTGAGGCCGTCCCCCGCGCCGAACAGCCGCGCGCGCAACGTCCTCGGTGCGTCGGCGACGTCTGCGCCCTCGCCTGCTTCCGGGCGATAGCGGCCGCGGCGGCGAAGCTCCGGCACCACGAGATCGACCACGTCGCGGAAGGTCTCGTGCGCCAGCGCATAGGCCAGGTTGAAACCGTCCAGGCCCGTGGCGTCCTGCCACGCGATCAACTGATCGGCGATCTCCGACGGATCGCCGACGAAGACCGGCCCTCGACCGCCGAGGCCGATGAACGCGGCGGCCTCGCCCACCGTCCAGCGACGCGTCGGATCCGCGCTGCTGAACGAGGCCAGCGCCGTGCGCCCCGCCTGGGTGTCGAGGTAGTCGATCGTGGCGTCCAGCGGATAGCGGCTGAAGTCGACGCTGGTCCAGCCCGACAGCAAGGCCAGTGCGGCCTCGATGTCGACGTGGGACTTCAAGTCCTCGTGCTTGGCGTGGGCCGCGGCACTCGTCGGCGCGGTGACGATCAACGCCTGACCGTAGATCAGCACGTCGCGGCGCGCCCGGCCCGAGTCGGCGACCGCATCGCGCAGGCCGTTCACGTAGCCCTTCACCACGGCCGTGCTGGGGCCGCTGACGAAGACGCACTCCGCATGCCGGCCGGCGAAGGCGCGGCCGCGGCTCGACGTGCCGGCCTGGAACAGCACCGGCGTGCGCTGCGGCGACGGCTCGCAGAGATGCACGCCGGGCACGCGGTAGTGCTCGCCGCGATGGTGGATCGCGTGGACCTTCATCGGGTCGGTGAACACGCGGCCCGCCTTGTCGCGCTGGACCGCGCCGTCCTCCCAGCTGAGTTCCCACAGCTTGTAGACGACATCGAGGTACTCGTCCGCCAGGTCGTAGCGCTCGTCGTGCGCGCGTTGCCCGGTGTGGCCGAGGTTGCGCGCCGCGCTGTCGAGGTAGCCGGTGACGATGTTCCAGCCGATGCGGCCCCGCGTCAGGTGATCGAGCGTCGACATGCGCCGCGCGAAGCTGTACGGCGGCTCATAGGTCAGCGCCACCGTCACGCCGAAGCCGAGGTGCTTCGTCACCGACGCCATCAGCGGCACCAGCGCCAGCGGATCATTGAGCGGCACCTGCACCGCGCGCCGCAGCGCCGCGTCGGGCGAACCGCCGTGCACGTCGTAGACGCCCAGCACGTCGGCCAGGAACACGCTGTCGAAGCCGCCGCGTTCCAGCAGCCGCGCCAGCTCGACCCAGTAGTCCGGGTCGGTGTAGCGATGCGACTCGTCGCGCGGATGCGTCCACAGCCCCGGCGACTGGTGCCCCACCGTGTTCATCGCGAAAGCGTTGAAACGGATCGGCTTCAACCCGCTGGCGCTCATTGCAGGAACGCCGGCCGCGCGTAGCCGGGGAACTTCTGCACCAGCACCGCCTTGAACTCCGGCGCGCGGAAGGCATCGGCCAACGCCTTCGTCCACGGCTGCTGCTTGTCCTTGCCCTTCACCGCCAGCACCAGCATGTAGTGGTCGGGCGTCTTCTCCAGCAGCAGCGCGTCGGTGAGCTTCAGGCCGCTGGAGATCGCGAAGTTGCCGTTGACGATCGCGTACTCCGCGTCGTCGAGCGTGCGCGGGATCTGCGACGCCTCGATCGGCTGCAGCTTCAGGTTCAGCGGGTTGCTGGCGATGTCCTTCTCCGTCACGCGGATCGGATCGGCGCCCGGCTTCAGCGTCAGCAGCTTCTGGTCGGCCAGCAGCGCCAGGCCGTGCGCCAGGTTGGCCGGGTCGTTGGCCAGCGTGATGCGGTCGCCGGACTTCACGTCGGCCAGGCTCTTGCGCTTCTTCGAGTAGATCCCGAACGGCGCCATCGGCCCCTGCACCACCTCCACGATGTCCAGCCCGCGGTCCTCGCGGAAGCGGTTGAGGTAGGTGATGTGCTGGAAGAAGTTGGCGTCCAGCGCGCCCTGCGCCAGCGCGATGTTGGGTTGCACGTAGTCGTTGAACTCGACCAGCTTGACCGTATACCCGCGCTTCTCCAGCAGCGGCTTGATGCCCTGGCGCAGCACCTCGATGTTGGAGCCGGCGGTCGCGCCGATGGTGATCTCCTTCTTGTCCTGCGCATGGACCAGCGGCGTGGATAGTGCGGAGGCGGTCAGCGCGAGGGCCAACAGGCTGCGGCGGGCGAGGGTCATCGGGAAGTCCTTGGAGGTCCGGGAGGAAGAGGAAGAGAAAGAGGAAAACAGCGGGAGGAAAGGGGAGAGAAAGAGCGGGAAGCGCGCGGCGCTCAGCGCTTGTCCAGCCGCCGCGCCACGCGCTGTCCGGTGAACTGGATCAGCTGCACGAGCACGACGAGGATCGCGACCGTCAGCACCATGACGTCGGTCTGGAAGCGGTAGTAGCCGTAGCGGATCGCGAGGTCGCCGATGCCGCCGCCGCCGACGACCCCGGCCACCGCCGAGTACGACAGGAAGCTGATCGCCAGCACCGTCAGCGCGCCCACCAGGCCGGCGCGCGCCTCGCGCACCAGCACGCGCAGGACGATCTGCGTCTCGGAGGCGCCCATCGCGTGGGCGGCCTCGATGACGCCGCGCGGCACCTCGCGCAGGCATTGCTCGACGAGGCGCGCGAAGTACGGGATCGCGGCGAAGGACAGCGGCACCGCGGCGGCCAGCGGCCCGATCGAGGTGCCCGCGATCACGCGCGTGATCGGCACCAGCGCGACCAGCAGGATGATGAAGGGGAAGCTGCGCACGGTGTTCACCACCGCGTTGATCAGGCGATGCAGCAGGCCCGCGCCGCGATGGCCCGACAGCGACTGGCCCGGGCTCAGCAGGAACAGCAGCACGCCCAGCGGGCCGCCGAACAGCACGGCCGCGCCGAGACCGATGGCGAGCATCAGGCCCGTCTGGCCGAGCGCGGTCCAGATCTCGGGCAGCAGCCCGATGAGGTTCTCAAGCATGGCGGACCTCCCGGCGTCCGATCGACGCGATCACTTCGGAGGTCGCCCGCGCCGAAGCGTCCAGCGCGGCGAGGTTCGCCGCCTGCCGCTGCAGCCGCGCGAGCTCCAGCCCCAGCGGCGAGCTCGCCACGCGCGTCGCGTCGACGACGTCGAACTGCTCGACCAGCCGGCCCTCCGCGATGACCGCGGCGCGTCGGCACAGCGTCTGCACGACCTCGAGTTCATGCGTGACGATCACGATCGTGACGCCCAGCCGCTCGTTGATGTCGGCCAGCGTGGCGAGCAGCTCGCGCGTGGTCTCGGCGTCGAGCGCGGAGGTCGGCTCATCGCACAGCAGCACGTCGGGTTGCGGCGCCAGCGCCCGCGCGATCGCAACGCGCTGCTTCTGCCCGCCGCTGAGCTGCGCCGGATACTGGTCGGCCTTGTCGCTCAGCCCGACCAGCGCCAGGCACTCGGCGACGCGATCGGCGATCTCGCGGCGCGAGCGGCCGGCGTGCAGCCGCAGCGGGAAGGCGACGTTCTCCGCCGCGGTCGCGTTCTGCAGCAGGTTGAACTGCTGGAAGATCATGCCGAGCCGCTGCCGCTCGCGGCGCAACTCGGTCGGCTTCAGCGCGGTCAGCTCGCGGCCGGCGACATGCACCCGGCCCGCGTCGGGACGCTCCAGCAGATTGATCAGCCGCAGCAGCGTGGACTTGCCAGCGCCGCTCTTGCCGATCAGGCCGAGGATCTCGCCGGGACGCACGGACAGGCTCACTTCGCGCACGGCCTCGAAACGCCGCCCTTCGGGCAGCGCGAAGGACTTCGACACGCCGTCGAGACAGATCAGCGGGTCGTTCTTTGGGGCGCTCTTTGGGGCGCTCTTTGGGATGCTCTTTGGGATGCTGTTCTGGTCGCTCATCGGGACCTCCTCGATCAGGAATACGCCGTCGGATCGGGGATCCGGCCGTCGAGGAAGAAGCGGCCCAGGTCGCGCAGCTTGTAGTCGACCGGGTCGTGCAGCGTGTGCACCCGCGCGTTGCGCCAGAAGCGGTCCAGGCCGAACTCGGCCGACGTGCTGCGCGCGCCGGTCAGCTCGAACAGCTGGCTGCCGACCTCGACGCCGGCGCGGTGCGCGAGCACCTTGGCCTCGGCGCCGGCGACCGCGACCTCGCCGCGTTCCTGCGCGGTCAGGGCCTCGCCGCGATCGAGCGCGCGCCGCAGGCGGTCGACCGCCTCGGCCGACACGGCCTGCGCCGCCCTCACCTTCAGCCACAGGTCGCCGTAGCGGTGCTGCACGAGCGGATCGTCGACCGCGCGCGACACGCCCGAGGCCGACCAGGCCCGGCCACGCGTCGCCGTGTAGCGGCGCGCCTCATCGAAGGCGCCCTCGCCGATGCCCAGGTACAGGTGGGTCATGATCAGCTGAGCGATCTGCGAGCGCAGCGTCGCGCGCGGGGTCGGGCTCCGGCCCGGCACCTGCAGCAGCTCGTCGTCATCCAGCCGCACGGCGTCGAAGCGCACCGTGCCGCTGTCCGTCTGGCGCTGGCCGAAGGCGTCCCAGTCCTGCTCGACGCGCACACCCTCGCGCCGCGTCGGCACGATGCCGATGAGGAAGCCGCCCTCGCCCGTCGTCGCCGAGACCGTCAGCCGGTCCGAGCCCAGCGCGCCGGAGCAGAAGCTCTTCACCCCGTCCAGGCGCCATCCGGCGCCGTCGCGCGCCGCCGTCAGCCGCGTGTCGGCGGGATTGAGCGCATTGCCCCAGAACAGGCGCTGCTCGGCCGTCTCGCGCAGATGGCGCGCGCCATGCGCCGTCGCGGCCGGGCCGCCGTAGAGCGACACGCCGTAGAGCTGCAGATGATGGAAGGCGAGGACATGCGCCAGGGCGCTGTCCACGCGCGCCACGCGCCGCACGACCTGGAAGAACTCGGGGACGCCGCCGCCCAGGCCGCCGTGGACTTCGGGGATCGTCAGCGCCAGCAGGCCGCTGGCGCGTATCAGTTCGCGCTGCTCGGCGGCGTGGCCGCCTTCGCGGTCGCGCTGCACAGCCGTCGCAGCCAGTTGCGCCACGACGTCGTCAAGGCCTGCCCCCAGGAGACGGGTCAATGCGGAGGCGGGTTCCAGCGCCGACGCCGACGCGGACGCGGCGGACGCAGAGGAAGCCGTAGCGGAAGAAGAAGCGGAGGAAGGAGCGGGGGGAGCGTCGTCAAGACGCCGCAGCACGGGAGCGGTCATCGGCGGGGAAACACTCAGGAGCGGCACTGCGCGATGGCGCCGAGTGTTCCCGTCCGCCCGCGCGGACCGAAGCGAGAAATTCGTCTGTGCTTATGCGCTCAGCCAGGTGCAGGCGTTCTTGGCCGCCTGCGCATTGCTCTGGATGCCGACGTCCTGCGAGAGCAAGGCCCGCATGCGGTGCGCGCATTGCTCGATGTGACGCTTGTCGGGATGCCATGGCCCTGCCGCATCGCCGCTGCTCTGCAGGTTGGCGTTGCGGGTGTAGACGACGCGCCAGAGCGTCTGTTTGAGGTCGCTGGCTTGCATGGCGGGGAGTATTCCGAAAGCGCCGCGCCTCGCGCGAGAGGGCATCGTCGTCACCGCGTGTCGGGCGTTGCCCTACATCGGGGCGTCCCGTGCCAGAGTGGCGCCCCGGGCTTGCCCCAGGCCAGTGCGCGCGGCCGGGCTGTTAATCTTCCATTCATGAACCTGCTGCTCGCCGAAGACGACGCGATCCTGGCTGACGCCCTGTGCGAACAGATGCGCGCCAGCGGCTTCTCCGTGGAGCATGCGCCCAACGGGGCGGTCGCGCAGTACCTGCTGGCCAAGCAGCAATTCGACGTGGTGGTGCTGGACCTCGGCCTGCCGATGGTCGGCGGCATCGAGGTCCTCAGACAGCTGCGTCAGACGGACGCCTCCTTGCCCGTGCTGATCCTGACGGCGCTGGACAGCCTGGAGGATCGCGTCGCCGGCCTCAACGCCGGCGCCGACGACTACCTCACCAAGCCTTTCGATTTTCCCGAGCTGGAGGCCCGGCTGCGGGCCTTGCTGCGCCGCAGCCGCGCGTTGAAGGCGAGCACCGAGCTGGGTCAGCTCAGCATGCAGCGCGAGACCCGCAGCGCGCAGGTGCGCGGCGAGATGCTGGAGCTCAGCCCGCGCGAGTTCGACCTGCTCGACCTGCTGCTGACGCACCAGGGCCGCGTGATCACGAAGGAGCAGATCAACCAGGCCTGGGCGGGCGACCGCGGCGGCGCGGGGGCCGGCCTCTCGGCCAGCACGGCGGCTTCCTCCGCCGACGGCGGCGCGGCCACCAACGCCGTCGAGGTCTACATCCACCGCCTGCGCCGCAAGCTCGAAGGCTCGCAGGTGGCCATCCGCACCGTGCGCGGGCTGGGTTACCTGCTGGAGCTGGAACGCGCCTGAGGCGCGCCCCCGCAGCTGTCCCATGGCCCCCGCCCGCTTCTCCCTCAAGCGGCAGCTGCTGCTGTGGCTGCTGCTGCCGCAGGTCGTGCTGTGGCTGGCCGGCGCGGTCTTCAGCTACCGCCTCGCGGGCCGCTACGCCAACGAGGCCGTCGACGCCACGCTGCTGCAGGCCACGCGCTCGCTCGCGCGCCAGGTCAAGCCCATGGGCAACGGGCTGCTGATCGACTTCCCGCGCGCCGCGCAGGACGTGCTCGAAGCCGACCCCAGCGACAAGCTGCTCTACACGGTCAGCTCGCCGCCGGGCAAGTTCATCCTCGGCAACCGCAACCTGCCCAGCCCGCCCGCGCAGCCGGCCAGCCCGCCGCTGGGCCAGGCGCAGTTCTACGACGGCGAGATCGAGGCCGAGGAGGCGCGCACCGGCGCGAAGGTGCGCGTCGCCGCGCTCTACCTCCAGTTCGGCGAGAACCCCAAGGCCCAGCAGACCATGCTGGTGCAGGTGGCGCGCTCCAGCGCCAACCGCGAACTGCTCGCGCGCCGGCTGCTGATCGACACCATGCTGCCGCTGTCCCTGCTCATCGTGCTGATGAGCATGATCGTGTGGGCCGGCGTCGGCGCGGGCCTCGCGCCGATCGCGCGGCTGCGCCGGCTGGTCGAGGGCCGCAAGCCCAACGACCTGCGCCCCATCGAACTCGACGCCGCGCCGCAGGAACTGCGCTCGCTCGCGCAGGCCATCAACGATCTGCTCGAAGCCGTGCGACACAACGTCCAGGGCCAGCGCCGCTTCATCAGCGACGCCGCCCACCAGTTGCGCACGCCGCTGGCGGGGCTGAAAAGCCAGAGCGAACTCGCGCTGGCCGAAGCGCCGCCCGGCCCGCTGACGATGCGGCTGGCCCGCGTGCACGAGAGCGCCACCCGCAGCGCCCACCTGGTCAACCAGCTGCTGGCGCTCGCCCGCACCGAACCGGAGTCGCTGACGCGCCAGACACCGGTGCGTTTCGACCTCGGACGCCTGGCCCGCGAGGTCACCGCCGAGCTCGTGCCGCGCGCGCTCCAGCAGAACGTGGACCTGGGCTACGACGGCCCGGACTGCGATCCGGACTGCGCCTCCGCGTCGCAGCTCGAGGAGCCCTTCACCGAAACGCGCGCGCCGGGCCTCGTGCCTGAGCAGGTGGAGCGCCCCGTCGAGGTCACCGGCATCCCGCTGCTGCTGCGCGAAGCGCTCGTCAACCTGGTCGACAACGCCTTGCGATATGCGGGCCGCGGCGCCCGCGTCACCGTGCAGGTCCATGTCCAGACGCACGACGGCGCGGACCGGGCGGAGCTGGTCGTGACCGACAACGGGCCCGGCATCCCCGAAGCGCTGCGGGAGCAGGTCTTCGAGCGCTTCTTCCGCGCCACCCACGAGGGCAACGGCTGCGGCCTCGGCCTGGCGATCGTCAAGGAGATCGTCGAGCGGCACGGCGGCCGCATCGCCCTGTCGGCGGCCCAGCCGCGGGGACTGCGCGTGTCGATGAGCCTCCCGATCGCCCTCTGAGCCTGGTCATGGCGGCGGCCGCCGCCCGGGCCGTCCCGGCTGCGCTGTCATCGCACGTCGGTCTTCGCAGGACTTGCCACCGCGAGCGCTCCCTTGAACCTGCGCGCCCTGCGCCCGTCCTGACGCACCAAGACCGTTCCGACAACACGCTCTGCGCCCTTCCGGCGCGTGAACGACCCCCAAAGATGCACCAGAACGCTAGTGGTAAGCACCAATATAGTTTCATTAATGAATTATTAAAGTTCAGCCCGCATGCAAGAAAGATAAACGTCCGATTAACGGCGGCACGCCCGGAGCACCGTCGATCGGAGACCACCGGAGACTGAACATGACACGCACCTCGCGCTTGCGCACCACCACGCTCTCGTCGCTCGCGACGGCCGCCGGCCTGCTGATGGCCGCCGGTTCCGCCCACGCCCTGGACTACACCGGCTACTTCCGCGCCGGCCCCGGCGGCACCACCAAGGGCGGCGCCAGCCGCGCCTGCTACGCCCTGCAGGGCGGCACCGCCGGCATGAAGTACCGCCTCGGCAACGAGTGCGACATCTACGGCGAGTTCCAGCTTGCCCAGGGCTTCAAGAAGGACGGCATCGACTACAAGGTCGTGCTGATGACGGACTACTACAACCCGCATTCCGACGCCGACGACACCAAGCAGCTGCGCCTGGCGCAGATGTACGCCGAAGCCAAGGGCTTCGACTTCGCCCCCGAGGCCACCGTCTGGGCCGGCAAGGAACGCGGCCGCCGCGGCGACGTCCACATCGTCGACACCTACTTCACCGAGATGGCCGGCATCGGCGCGGGCTTCAAGGGCCTCAACGTCGGTCCGGGCAAGCTCGGCGTCGCGTACTACACCAACGACAAGGACAACAACCAGCGTCCGGCCCACCGCGGCAACGTCGAGTATGTCGACATCAACTCCAACACCGACGGCACCCTGGCCTTCTTCGGCACCGCCACCAAGTCGCAGTTCGCCGGCGGCACCAACGGCTGGGGCCTGACCGCCAAGCACGTGCAGGCCAAGCTGTTCGGCTCGGACTTCAACAACGTGCTGTGGGTGCAGTACGCGCAGGGCTCCACCGGACTGAACTCCAACTTCGGCAACCAGACCGACACCTCCGCGGCCAAGAAGTTCCGCGTCGTCGAATCGGTGAACTTCCAGCAGGGCGCCTGGGGCGGCATGGGCATGCTGCTGTGGGCCAACGAGAAGGACAACGCCGGCAAGGCCACGGTGTCCACCTCCGTCGGCGGCCGCCTGTCCTACGGCGTGACCCGCAACTTCAAGCTGCTGGGCGAAGCCGGCGTCTCGCAGTACAAGCCCGACGGCGGCCAGCGCGCCCGACTGACCAAGGTGACCTTCGCCCCGACCCTGTCCACCGGCCCGGCGCTGATGGACCGACCCGAGTTCCGCCTCTATGTCACCCACGCCAAGTGGAACAAGGCCGCGGGCAACATCACCGGCGTCGACGGCTACGCTGGCGAGACCTCGGGCACCAGCTTCGGTGCGCAGGTCGAAGTCTGGTTCTGACGCGATCCCCCCCGAGAATCCCCCGCGATCCTCAAGCTCAAGACACGGAGACAACCGAATGATGAAGCTCAAGCAACTGACCCAGGCCGCCGCGCTGTGCGCGCTGATGGCCGCCGGCGCGGCCCAGGCCGGCGAGGTCGAGGTCCTGCACTGGTGGACCAGCGGCGGCGAGGCCAAGGCCGCCACCGCGCTGAAGGCCACGCTGCAGAAGCAGGGCCACACGTGGAAGGACTTCGCGGTGGCCGGCGGCGGCGGCGATTCCGCGATGACGGTGCTGAAGTCGCGCGTGGTGTCGGGCAACGCCCCGGCCGCCGCGCAGATCAAGGGCCCGTCGCTGCAGGAATGGGCCGCCGAAGGCGTGCTGACCAACGTCGACGCCGTCGCCAAGGCCGGCAAGTGGGATGAGGTGATCCCGCCGGTGGTCGCCAACATCATGAAGTACCAGGGCCACTACATCGCCGCGCCGGTCAACGTGCACCGCGTGAACTGGCTGTGGGTCAACCCCGAGGCGCTGAAGAAGGCCAACGCCAAGCTGCCCACCACCTGGGACGAGTTCTTCGTCACCGCCGAGGCGCTGAAGAAGGCCGGCCTGATCCCCGTCGCGCACGGCGGCCAGAACTGGCAGGACTTCACCACCTTCGAGGCGGTCGCCCTGGGTGTCGGCGGCACGGACTTCTACAAGAAGGCGCTGGTGCAGCTGGACCCGGCCACGCTGACCGGCCCGCAGATGGAGAAGGTGCTGACCACCTTCAAGCGCATCAAGGACTACACCGACAAGAACGCGTCGGGCCGCGACTGGAACCTGGCCACCGCGATGGTGATCAAGGGCGAGGCCGGCATGCAGATCATGGGCGATTGGGCCAAGGGCGAATGGGTCGCCGCGGGCAAGACGCCGGGCAAGGACGTGCTGTGCGTCGCCGCCCCGGGCACGCAGAAGGCCTTCACCTTCAACATCGACTCCTTCGCGCTGTTCAAGCTGAAGAACGCCGCCAACGAGAAGGCCCAGCAGGACCTGGCCACCGCGATCATGTCGCCGGACTTCCAGGAACTGTTCAACCTGAACAAGGGCTCGATCCCGGTGCGCACCGGCATGAAGATGGACAAGTTCGACGACTGCGCCAAGCAGTCCGCCGCGGACTTCGCCGCCGATGCCAAGTCGGGCACCCTGGTGCCGTCCATCGCCCACGGCATGGCGGTCTCCGCCGCGGCCGAAGGCGCGATGAAGGACGTCGTGAGCCAGTTCTGGAACAGCGACAAGATGACGGCCAAGGACGCCCAGGCGAAACTGGCGTCGGCCGCCAAGACGAAGTAATCGTCACAGGCGTCGCCGGCGTCCTCGACGACACCGGCGACGTCGGCCCCGAGGGCGCGGACCCATCGCACAGACTGGACCGCCCCGCTCCGTAGTCCCGACGCGCCGCCCGCGGCGCGTTCCTCAGGTCCGCGCCTCCGCATGTCCTCCTCCCGAGCCTCCCCAGCCCCCCGAGCCCCTCGCAGCCCCTGGCTTCCGAAGCTGGTCGTCGCGCCGACCTTCCTCGTCTCCTTCCTCTTCATCTACGGCCTGATGGCGTGGAACGGCTACCTGTCGCTGTCCGCGTCGCGGCTGCTGCCGAACTACGAGTTCGTCGGCCTGGACCAGTACCGCGCGCTGTTCGACAACGAACGCTGGTGGCTGGCCCTGACCAACCTCGGGATCTTCGGCGCGCTGTTCATCGGCGGCGCGATGGCCGTGGGCCTGCTGCTGGCCATCCTGCTGGACCAGAAGATCCGCGGCGAAGGCGTGCTGCGCACGGTGTACCTGTACCCGATGGCGCTGTCCTTCATCGTGACGGGCACGGCGTGGAAGTGGATCCTCAATCCCGGGCTGGGCATCGAGCACCTGATGCAGCAGTGGGGCTTCGAGAACTTCAGCTTCGGCTGGCTGGTCGATCCGGACATGGCGATCTACTGCGTCGTCATCGCCGGCGTGTGGCAGTCGGCGGGCTTCGTGATGGCGTTGTTCCTGGCCGGCCTTCGAGGCATCGACGATTCGATCATCAAGGCCGCGCAGGTCGACGGCGCGTCGCTGCCCCGGATCTACTGGCGCATCATCATCCCCACGCTGCGGCCGGTGTTCTTCTCGACGCTGATGGTCGTGGCGCACATTGCCATCAAGAGCTTCGACCTCGTGATGGCCCTGACCGCGGGCGGCCCCGGATACGCCACCGACCTGCCGGCGACCTTCATGTACACGATGGCGTTCTCGCGCGGCCAGATCGGCCTGGGCGCGGCCAGCGCCACGGTGATGCTCGCCACGATCGCCGCCATCGTCGTCCCCTACCTCTATTCCGAGCTCCGCTCGAAGCAGTGACCGCGAGCGCCGCCCCATGAGTACCCTCACCTCCCCCTCCCGTCCCCCGTCCGGTCCTCCCTCCTCGGGGGGATCCCGCAGCCTGACCGCGCAGCGCGTGCTGCTGTGGGCCGTGCTGCTGGTGTTCGCCTTCTTCTTCCTGCTGCCGCTGTACGTGATGGTCAGCACCTCGCTCAAGAGCATGGACGAGGTCCGCAACGGCACGCTGCTGTCGGTGCCCATGGCGCCGTCGCTGGCGGCCTGGTCCAAGGCCTGGACCAGCGCCTGCACCGGCACCGACTGCGGCGGGCTGAAGCCCTTCTTCATGAACTCGGTGTTCATGGTCGTGCCGGCGGTGCTGATCTCCACGGCGCTGGGCGCCATCAACGGCTACGTGCTGACCAAGTGGCGCTTCCGCGGCAGCGAACTGCTGTTCGGACTGCTGCTGTTCGGCGTGTTCATGCCGATGCAGGTCGTGCTGCTGCCGATGAGCCAGGTGCTGGGCACGCTGGGCATCGCCAGTTCGGTCTGGGGCCTGATCCTGGTCCACATCCTGGCCGGCATGCCGTCCACGACGCTGTTCTTCCGCAACTACTACGCCGGCCTGCCGGACGAACTCATCAAGGCGGCGACGCTGGACGGGGCCTCGTTCTGGCAGATCTTCTGGCGCATCGTGGTGCCACTGTCCACGCCCATCCTGGTCGTGACGCTGATCTGGCAGTTCACCTCGATCTGGAACGACTTCCTGTACGGGGTGGTGTTCTCCGGCGCCGACAGCAAGCCGATCACGGTCGGGCTGAACAACCTGGCCAACACGTCCAGTTCAGTCAAGGAATACAACGTGGACATGGCCGCGGCGCTGATCGCCGCGCTGCCGACGCTCGTGGTCTACGTGGTCGCGGGCAAGTATTTCGTGCGCGGGCTGACCGCCGGCGCCGTCAAGGGTTAAGGAGTCAAGCATGGGCGCGCTCGCCATTTCTCAAGTCCGCAAGAGCTACGGATCGGCCGACATCCTCAAGGGCATCGACCTGTCGATCGAGGCCGGCGAATTCCTCATCCTGGTCGGCCCGTCGGGGTGCGGCAAGTCGACGCTGCTGGCGATGATCGCCGGCCTGGAGCACCCGACCTCCGGCGCGATCCACATCGGCGACCGGGACGTCACCTACCTGCCGAGCAAGGACCGCGACATCGCGATGGTGTTCCAGAGCTACGCGCTCTACCCGAACATGAACGTCGCGCAGAACATCGCCTTCGGGCTGGAGATGCGCAAGGTGCCGAAGGCGCAGCGGGACACGACGGTGCAGCGCGTCGCGAAGATGCTGCAGATCGACCACCTGCTGGACCGCAAGCCGGGCCAGCTGTCCGGCGGTCAGCGGCAGCGCGTGGCGATGGGGCGTGCGCTGGCGCGGGATCCGAAGCTGTTCCTGTTCGACGAGCCGCTGTCCAACCTGGACGCCAAGCTGCGCATCGAGATGCGCGCCGAGATCAAGCTGCTGCACCAGCGCACCAAGACCACCACGGTCTACGTCACCCACGACCAGGTCGAGGCGATGACGCTGGGCGACCGCATCGCGGTGATGCGCGACGGTCTGGTGCAGCAGTTCGGCACGCCGGAAGAGATCTACACGCGACCGGCCAACCGCTTCGTGGCCGAATTCATCGGCTCGCCGACGATGAACTTCGTCCAGGCCGAGCGCGACGGCGGCGGCGCGCTGGCGGCGCAGGGCGTGACCCTGCCGGTGGACGCGGCGCAGCAGGCGTCGATCGATGCCGCGGGCGGCGTGCTCTACGGCGTGCGTCCGGAACACATCCGGCTGGCCGACAACACGGACGTGCGCGCGGGCGGCATGCCCGGCGTGCTGAAGATGAGCGAGCCGACGGGTCCCGAGACCTATCTGCTCGTGGACACGCCGAGCGGCCCGATGACGGCGCGCGTCTCGGGCAACCCCCACCTCAATGTCGGTGACGCGGTCCGCCTGCAATGGGAGGCGGCATCGGCCCACCTGTTCGACGCGAAGGACGAGCGCCGCCTGGCGTGACGGCGTCGGGGGGACCGGCGGGTCTCACCCGCAGCCAGACCGTTTGCGCCGCGAGCACCGCGGCCAGCGCCAGCGCGATCCAGGCGGAACCGTCGGAGCCGGACATCGGCGACGCGGTCTGCTTCACGTAGACGCCGATCAGGCCCCACACCGCGGCGCCGGCATACCCGAGCGCCGCGAGGCCGGTGCCCGGCGCGTGCAGGCGCGCGTTCGCGACCAGCAGCAGCAAGGCGGCCAAGGCCCACAGCACCAGCGTCCAGGGCAACTGGTCCTGCGTCGGCAGCACCTGCGCCGCGACGACGGTCTGCGCGGTGTCCAGGAAGGCCGCCAGCGACAACCAGCCCGCGTGCAGCGCGAGCGGGAACACGGCCAGCCATGACTGCGCGCCGCGCGGCATCGCGCGCGCCACCAGCATCAAGGCCCACAGCAGGCTCGCCAACGCCGCCCAGATGACGGCGAGCGCCAGCCCGAACCACTGCTGCGAGAACACGATCATCCAGCTCGCGGTCAGCGCGAAGCCGATAACAACCAACCAGTGGCAGCGATGGGAATCGCGGTGCCCTTCCCTGTCCGGCACCGGCTGGCCGCGCAGCAGCCACACGGCGAAAACCAGGTCGAGCAGGAAGATCACCCCCCAGATCGAAAAGGCGTAGCCGTCAGCCACGAGCAGCGTCGGGAAACGGTCGGAGATGGCGCCGTTGTCCGGGCCGAAGACGCCGCGCTGGGACGCCCACGCCACCAGGGGCATGGCCAGCGCGCTGAGGATGACGAGGATCTGGAGCATGTCCGATCATGGGCAAGAGACATGCCTCAGGCAAGCCAAGCGCGGGCTCTCCACGACTCAGGGGGCGTCCCTCCGGGAACCCCCAGAGCCATTCCGGCCCCACCGGCATTCGCTGACCCCGCTCCTTCGATCGGCAGGGCATCCGACGATTCACTGTTGATCCATACAGCTATGATCGCGGCATGTCCGATGCCCTCGCCGACGCGCCGCATGACGTCTACGCCGACCTCAATCCCGAGCAACGCTCGGCGGTCGAGCACGGGCTCGACTCCTCCGGCCTCGAGTCGCACGGACCGCTGCTGGTGATCGCCGGCGCAGGCTCCGGCAAGACCAAGACGCTGACCTCGCGCGTGGCGCGCCTGATCCAGTCCGGCGCCGACCCGCAGCGACTGCTGCTGCTCACCTTCTCGCGCCGCGCCGCGGGCGAGATGGAACGCCGCGCGGGGCGTGTGCTGCACCGGGCGTTGGGCCTGGCCTCGACGCAGGCACCGCCGCGTTTCCCATGGGCAGGCACCTTCCACAGCGTCGGCGCGCGCCTGCTGCGCGAATACGCCCATCGCATCGGCCTGGCGCCCAACTTCACCATCCTCGACCGCCCCGACGCGGAGGACCTGATGGGCCTGCAGCGCCAGGCGCTCGGGCTGGCCGAGACGACCGAGCGCTTTCCGCTGAAAGGCACCTGCCTCAACATCTATTCCCGCGTGGTCAACAGCGAGGCGCGGCTGGACCAGGTGCTGCAGGAACACTTCCCCTGGTGCTTCGCGGTCCATGACGAACTCAAGCGGCTGTTCAAGGCCTACGTCGAGGAGAAGCAGCACCAGCAGCTGCTGGACTACGACGACCTGCTGCTCTACTGGTCGGAGCTGATGAGCGACGACGCCCTGGCCGCGGAGTTGGGCGAGCGTTTCCAGCACGTGCTGGTCGACGAGTACCAGGACACGAACCGGCTGCAGGCGACGATCCTGAAGCGGCTCAAGCCGCGCGGCGACCGGCTGACGGTGGTCGGAGACGACGCGCAGGCGATCTATTCGTTCCGCGCGGCGGAGGTGCGCAACATCCTGGAGTTCCCGGCGCAATTCGATCCTCCCGCGCGCGTGGTCGCGCTGGAGCGCAACTACCGCTCGACGCAGCCCATCCTGGAGGCCTCCAACGCCGTCATCGCGATGGCGCGCGAGCGCCACGAGAAACGCCTGTGGACCGACAAGGCGTCGAGCGAGCTGCCGCATCTGGTGACGGTGGACGACGAGGCGCGTCAGGCGCAATGGGTCGCCGACAAGGTGCTGGAGCGCCGCGAGCAGGGCCTGAAGCTGACGCGTCAGGCGGTGCTGTTCCGGACGTCGAGCCACGCGGCGCCGCTGGAGCTGGAGCTGACGCGGCGCAACATCCCGTTCGTCAAGTTCGGCGGCTTGAAATTTCTTGACAGCACGCATGTGAAGGACGTGCTGAGCGTGTTGCGCTGGGCGGAGAACCCGCGCGGTCGACTCGCCGGTTTCAGGGTCGCGCAGTTGCTGCCGGGCTTCGGACCGGCGAGCGCGAGACGCCTGCTCGATGCGATGTCGCCCGCGGCGGATCCCGCGCAGGCGCTGCGTGATTTCGAAGCGCCCCGCGCCGCCGCGGCTGCGTGGGCCGCGTTGCGCGATCTGATGCTGCCGCTGATCTCGGGCTCGAGCTGGCCGATGGATCTCGAGGAGGCGGTGCAGTGGTACGCGCCGCACCTGGAGCGGCTGTACGACGACGCGCCGGTGCGGCTGGCCGACCTGGAGCAGATCACGCGCATCGCGCAGGGCTACGGATCGCGGGAGCGTTTCCTGACCGAGCTGACCCTGGATCCGCCGGACGCGAGCAGCGACGAGTCGGGCGTGCCCTTGAAAGATGAGGATTACCTGATCCTGTCGACCATCCATTCGGCCAAGGGCCAGGAGTGGAACGCGGTATACCTGTTGAACTGCGTGGACGGCTGCATGCCCTCGGACCTGAGCACCGGCGCGCAGGCGCAGATCGAGGAGGAGCGCCGGCTGCTCTACGTGGCGATGACGCGGGCGAAGGACCACCTCGCGGTGATGGTGCCGCAGCGCTTCTACGTGACGCAGCAGACGCGGCACGGCGACCGGCATCTCTACGCGAGCGTGTCGCGTTTCCTGCCCGGCAAGGTGGTGCGCCACTTCGAGAAGCTGGGTCCCGCCAACCAGACGCAGGCGCCGCTGCCCGAGCTCGTGAGACCGGCGATGGATGTCGCCGCGAAGCTGCGCAAGGCCTGGGACTGAGCATCCCATCGGGGTGGACTGGATCCTCCGTCGCGATCGGGTCAGCGTCGGCTGCCGCGAGCGCGAGTGCGAGCGCGATTCTCTCGAACGGATCCGCCAACACCGCATCAGAGTGGCTGAAGAGAGGTCGCTGCATCGTGCGGCCGTCCGCGCGCGTAACGCACGTTACGGGAAGACGGGATGGCGGTCCGTCGCGAAGAACTTAAACTTCGCGACGGTCAACCCCTGACCCCCGCCTCCCCGGACCCAGCCGCCAGCCCAGCCCGACCGCCGTGACGATCCGCGACACCGTTCTCCGCACCCTTGCCCACACCAACTGGAAGCTCGCGCTGCCGGCGCTGATCCTCACCTGCGGCTGTCTGATCGTGCAAGCCGCCAGCGACGATCCCGAGGTCGTCGTTCCCACGGCCGCTCCGACCACGGCGGCCATCAGTCCCAACGGCGTCCTGACGCCCGCGCCGGCCGGTGCGTCCGCGCCGACGCCCACGGCATCCTCGCCCCTGATCGCCAGGTCGCCGGGCACCGTCGTCGCCCCCACGCCGTCCGACGAGCCGCTCATGAAGCTCCCGGTCAACGCCCGCCACATGCTGGTGGTCGACGACAGCGGGCGCGTGCTGATGTCCAAGGAGCCGGACACCGTCGTGCCCATCGCTTCGCTGACCAAGCTGATGACGGCGATGGTCGTGCTGGACGCGAAGCAGGACATGACCGAGGAAATCAAGATCGATGACGCCGACGTCGACCGCCTCAAGCACAGCAAGTCGCGCGTGCGCGTCGGCGCGACGATGAGCCGCGAAGCGGCGCTGGAGCTGGCGCTGATCTCGTCCGAGAACCGCGCCGCGTCGGCGCTGGCCCGCCACTTCCCTGGCGGCATGCCGGCCTACGAGGCCGCGGTCGTCGCCAAGATCCGCGCGCTGGGCCTGTCGCACACCGCGCTGGCCGACCCGACGGGCCTGTCGCCCAACAACACCTCGACGGCCGCCGAGGTCGCCCGCATCGCCGCCGCCGCGGCGAAGTACCCGGTGATCGCGCGCATCAGCAGCGACAAGTCCAGCGCGGTCGAGGTCAACGGCCGTCCGCGAGAGCTGCGCAACACCAACCACCTGGTCGGGGCCAAGGGCTGGGACATCCGCCTGTCCAAGACCGGCTACACCGAAGAAGCCGGGCGCTGCCTGGCGATGCGCATGAAGAGCGGCGGCCAGACCATCACGGTCATCCTGCTCGACGCCGACGGTTCCGCGCAGCGCCTGCGCGACGCGGCCGCGATCCGCAAGTCGCTGGCGAAGATCGCCGCGGCCTGAGCTGACTCCCCCTTGACGTCGGTGTTCCCCCACTGATGGGTGGACCAGCGGTTCTTTTGCCGCTGATCAAACATCCATCGGATTCGGCATTCGCGCCACGCCGTTCGGGCGTGATCACTTCTAGCATTTGCGGCTTCCCTCACCGCATGTCCAGGAGTAGCCGCATGCACCCTCATTCCCAGAACGCCACGAGCGCCAAGCCGGGTACGCACCCGCAACCCGACATCCACCACGTGATGTATCGACTCGACCAATTGGCCGGCGAGACCCACAAGCTCCGCGAGGAGATGCAGGCCGGCTTCGCTCAGGTCCACGGCGAATTCCTGGCCATCAGGAAGGATCACGAATCCTTCAAGAAGGAACTTGCGGAGCAGCGCCTCGAGTACACCAAGGAATTCAGCCAGTGCCGCGCCGAGTTCAAGGCCGATCTCAATGCAAGCCGCGCCGAGTTCAAGGACGGGCTCGCCGCAAGCCGCGCCGAGTTCAGGGACGAGCTTCACGCCATGCGCGACAAATTCTGCAAGGATTTCGACGTCATGCTCGATCGCTCCAGGATCGACATGAAGGAGTTCGTCGCTTCTGTCGTCGCTACCGTCGACGACCGCATCAAGATGAGCGGACAAGCCTCGGACCTCCGGCTGATCAAGTGGTGCGCCCGGGCCGCCATCAGCTCATCCGCCGCTGCGGGTAGCCTTGCGTAACAACAAGCTGCTCCGCTGGTGCGCCGGTTCTGCGGCCGGTTCGTCGGGCCTGGCCTACCTGATGTCGCGGCTGCTGTCGTGACCGCGCCCCGGAGGGCGCACGGTTCGCGCCTCCCTCCGTCACCCGCAGTAGGCCCCGTCCTACCCGTCCGATGAGCCGCCGGAGCTACTGTCGAGCCATCTCGGCAGACTGCGTCCCGCCCTCATGGCCCACCCCTCCGCTCCCGCGACGGACCTGCCGCCGTCCGCGCCGTCCGCTCCATCCGCGCCACCCGCGCCCAAGAAAGCCCGGCGACGTCGTCCGCCGCGCCTGTCCGCCGCCGCCTGGCGCCAGTTCATGCAGATCGCCAGACCCTACTGGCTCGGCGACCAGCGCAAGGCCGCCTGGGGTCTGCTGCTGCTCATGATCGTGCTGATGCTGTGCGAGACCCAGCTCGCCGTCATGCTCAACGACAAGACCGGCGAGATGACCTCCGCCCTCGCCGAGCGCAACCACTCGCGCTTCTGGCTCGCGGTGCGCGACAGCCTCATCGTGCTGGGCTTCGCCGTGCCCGTGTACGCCTTCTACTACTACATGCGCGACGCGTTCTCCAACCACTGGCGGCGCTGGCTCACCGGCAGGTTCCTCGACGGCTACCTCGACGGGCGCAAGTACTACGAGATCGGCGCCGGCGCGGCGGGTGACATCGACAACCCCGACCAGCGCATCTCCGAGGACATCAACACCTTCACCGGCCGCTCCACGCATTTCATGCTGCTGATGCTGGGCTCCCTGATGCAGCTGGTCGCCTTCTGCGCCGTGCTGTGGTCGCTGTCGAAGATGCTGGTCGCCTTCCTCGTCGTCTACGCGACCGTGGGCACCTTCCTCGCGCTCTACGTCTTCGGCTCGCCGCTGATCCAGCTCAACTTCTGGCAGCTGCGCCGCGAGGCCGACTTCCGCTTCGGACTCATGCGCCTGCGCGAGAACGCCGAATCCATCGCCTTCTACCGCGGCGAGCCCCAGGAACGCGCCCACATCGAAGGCCGCTTCGAGTCCGTCTACCAGAACTACTGGAAGCTGATCCGCAAGCAGCGCGCGCTCAACCTCTTCCAGCGCGGCTTCAGTCAGCTGACGCTGGTCGTGCCGGCGGTGATCCTGGCCGAACGCGTGCTGTCCGGCGATCTCGAGGTCGGCGCCGCCGTGCAGGCCGCCGGCGCCTTCGCGGCGGTGCTGACCGCCGTGTCGCTGATCGTCGACAACTTCGAGAGCCTCAGCCGTTTCGTCGCCGGCATCGACCGGCTGCATGCGCTCTCCGAGGTCATGCACAAGCGCAAGCCCCGCCACGAGCGCGCCCGCGAGAAGATTGCGACGAAACACGCCGAGCAACTCGCGCTGCGCGGCCTGACGCTGTACACGCCGCAGTTCGACCGGCTGCTCGTGGAGAAGCTCGATGTCGCGCTCCGGCCCGGCGAGAGCCTGCTGATCACCGGGGTCAGCGGCTGCGGCAAGAGCTCGCTGCTGCGAGCGATCGCCGGCCTGTGGCGCTGCGGCGAAGGAACGATCGAGCATCCACCGCTGGAGGACGTCTTCTTCCTGCCGCAGCGGCCCTACCTGCAGCCCGGCACGCTGCGCAGCCAGATGATCTACCCGGACACCACCACCGAGCTCGACGACGACGCGCTGCGCGCCATCCTCGACGAGGTCTGCCTGCCCGAACTCGCCGACCGCGTCGGCGGTCTGGACGCCTCGCAGGACTGGGAAAAGCTGCTGTCCATGGGCGAGCAGCAGCGCCTGGCCTTCGCGCGGGTGCTGGTGCGCACGCCGAAGATGGTGATCCTCGATGAGGCCACCAGCGCACTGGACAGCTGCAACGAGCGCCGACTCTACGAGCGCCTGTGCCGCGACGGCGTCACGCTGGTGAGCATCGCCCACCGCCATGCCGTCCTGCAGCATCACACCCACGTGCTGCGACTCACCGGCGGCGGCGCCTGGCAGCTGCATCCCGCCGAGGGCTACGATTTCGATGCGGTGGAGGCGGAGGCCGAAGCGGCCCGTGAAGCCGCGCTGGACAGCGCGCTGGCATCGAAGCTCGGGAACGGCGCGGAGACGGGGCCGGTCGCCGCACCGACCGAGAAGACGAGCGGGAAGCCGAGCGGGAAGGAGTCGCGATGAGCACCTGGACGGACGAGGTCGTCGAGACCGTGCGATCCGAATTCTCCGACGTCCCCGACGTCGCGCAGATCACCCGCATCGCGGTGCGCCTGCTGTTGGCGGCGGTGCTGGGCGGCATCCTCGGCTACGAGCGTGAGCACCACGGCAAGGCGGCGGGCATCCGCACGCACATGCTGGTGTCGCTGGGCGCGGCGCTCTTCGTGCTGGTGCCTCAGCACGGCGGCATGGCGCTGGCCGACATGAGCCGCGTGCTGCAGGGCGTGATCGCGGGCATCGGCTTCCTGGGGGCGGGCGCGATCCTCAAGCTCAAGGACGAGGAGCAGGTCCACGGCCTGACCACCGCCGCCAGCATCTGGATGACCGCCGCCATCGGCATCGCCTGCGGGCTGGGCCGCGAGGCCACGGCCGTCTTCAGCATGCTGCTGGCGCTGCTCATCCTGGCGGTGCTGCCGCTGTTCACGCGACCGCATCCCGGGAAGCAGGACGACGAGGCCCCGCCAGCTTGATCGCCTGCGGCACCGGCCGCGGGCGTTTCGTCAACGCGGTCCCCAGCCTGGTGCTGAGCTTCATCCGGTTGTTGATGGCCCAGCCGCTCGCGTCCAGGATGGGACCGAGGCTGCGCTGGCGCAGCTTGAGCCAAGCGATCAGCATGCTGGGGCCGGAGATCGACAGCACGATGCCGAGGACGCCCAGCGGGATCCACCAGCCGAGTTCGATGAAGCGCCCGAACAGGCCGACAATGACCGTGCTGATGCTTCCCAGCGCGACGCCCAGCGCCGCCACGGTGCCGACGTCGACGCGGCGACCGGGCAGCGGAAGCCCCGCCGGCGGCGGGGTCCCGGCCGGTACGGCCGCGTTGGCCGCCATGGCGGTCGCGGCCGGCGGCAGATCCGCCGTCGCGACACGTCCCGCGAAAGTGCCCAGCTTGCCCTGCTGCGTCGAGTCGCTGGCCGCGGCCCGCTTGGCCACCTGCTCCTCGACCAGGCGCACCAGCTTCTTGTACGGCGACAGGAAGGCCTGGCCCACGCTGATGGGGTTCTCGATCACCTTGACGATGCGCGCGTCCCAGTCGTGGCCGTCGCGGTCGTAGAACAGGCCATTGCGTCCGACGAACAGGAAGTCCACGTCGCCCGCGCTGACCACCGCCACGCGCGTGCGCTTCTGGTTGAGGCGCTCGCACTCGACGTACACGAGGTAGGCCTTCGCCAGCCCCGCGATCGGCGCATGCCTGGCCGCATCGGCCACGTCGACGCACAGCTCGCAGGCGCGACCGTCGACGAACAGCGTACCGGCCTGGAAGATCGCGCCGCGTCCTTCGTAGAAATCCTCGAAGGACACGAAGTTGCGGGCGAGCCGCAGCAGGTGGCGCTGCAGCAGCAACAGCTTCTCGAGATCGTTCAGCGCCGCGTGACGCGGCGCGGCGGCGCGGTCGTCCTCGACCTGCTTCAGCAGGCGCGCGCGCACGTCGTCGAGATGTCCGCCAGGCTGCCCGGCGGCGAGCGAGGCCACGACCTCGACGCCCAGCGCCGCGACCGGCCCCGTCGGCTGGCGCCGCTGCCACTCCCGGCAGGCCCGGACCTCGTCCTTCAAGCTCAGCCAGTCACGCTCGTCCAGGCTGTCACCGAAGTCGGGCTGCAAGGCCTGCTTGCGCAAGGCGGCAAGCGCGCCGCGCCAGGCGGGATTGGCGCGATCGTCCAGCGGCAGCGCCGCGCCTGGCGACACCGGCGCGATGGGCATCTGCCAGAGCACGCCGGCCTCCAGCGACAGCAGCCCGGTGGCATGCGCCTTCAGTTGCTCGGGATCGGTGGCGTTGAGCGTCGCTGCGGCGGACGCGTCGTAGCTCGCGAGCCGGCAACGCGCGAAGAAGTCCTCCACCTTGTCATGCACCGCCTGCACGGCCATCGCTGCCGCGCGGCGGCCCGCGCAGCCGGCTTCGGCCTCGCCCTCTCGGTGCCAGGCGAGCAGCGTCGCCGCCTGATCGAAGAAGGCCTTGATCCGGGTCTCGTCGATGCCGGGCTGGCCGCCCGCGTCGGCGACGGTGCCCATCGCCTCGCCGATGCGCTGCGCGATGGCGCGATCCCCGGCGTCCTCGATCGCCGCCAGCGGCACGATGCCGTCGCCGTTGTGCCGTTCGGCGGCGAGGTGGGACTGTCGTTCGCGGACCTCGTCCAGACCGATGTCGGATTGCCGCGCATGTCCCGTCAGGTCCAGCGTGCGTCGGAGTTCCTCCGCCAGCGCGCGGCCTTCATCGGTGTCCGCCAGGGAATCCGGCGCGAGCCGCGCGTCGCCGCGCAGCAGTGGCTGCCAGTCCTTGAGCCGCGCGCCGACCCATTCGGCGGCGGCGATCAGCTCGGGCGCGCGGATGCGGCCGTCGCGATCGAGGTCGATGAGATCGAGGGTGCGTTCGTCGAATTCAAGGCCGCGGGTGGGACAGGCCAGCGCGACCCAGCGTTTCTGGTCGAGGTCGCGGAGATGCAGGAGGTCGTCGGCGGACTCGATGCGCGCTTGGTCCGCGCCGCCCGCCCTGAAGAATCGCCAGGGATGTGTCATTGAAGCGCCAGGCGGCAAGCGACGTGCCGCCGGCCCTCCGCCCGGGCGAATGTCGGGTCCGCGTCATGGGGCCGGCGTCGCCACGTGCGAACGCCGGACCGTCACTCCCATCCGCGACGCGGGCATGACAGTTGCCGCTCCTTGCGCTAGGGTCGACACACCGGAGGCGACCCGGAGCAGCGCGCATGGACCTCGACACCGTCTCTTACGTTTTCCAGAGCCTGGATGGCACATTCACCATCAAGCCGCGACTGTCGCGGCGCTGGCGCGTGAAACACGACAGCATGCCGTGGGGGGATTCCTTCGCTTCGGCGGAGGAAGCGGCCAGGGCGCTGTCCGCACGCTTCGCCGTGCCGGCCGACCTGAACGAATGGACGGAGATCGGCGACTTCCATACCGATGTCGGAGGATTCCACCTCTGACGCGGTACGGCCGGGGCGCCTCGCGCCTCGCGCCTCGCGTGTCGCGTCTCGCGCCTCACGCGTCACGCCATACGCGACGCTTCATGCGGGCCAGACCGCGCCGCCGCCGACCGCGTGACAACGCGAACCTGCCGGCAGGCCGGCCTGCGTGGTGCCGGTGAAGGCACCGAACGCGGGCAGGATCATCAAGCCCTCGGATTCAGCGAAGCACGGCAGCCGGTGACGCTCGTGCGCACGACCGTGCAAGGTCGTCGCGGGATGCAGATGCCCGGCGAGCACGTAGGCATGGTCCACGCGGCGGGGATGGTGACAGGCCGCGAACGGGCCCATCGCATGAGGCTCATCGACGATGTCGAAGCGCAGCGACGGCGGCGGGTCTCCGGCGCGGCTGTCGTGGTTGCCGCGGATCAGCAGGCACGCGACGCCCGCATGCCGCTCCCGCCAGCGATGCGCGGGCTCCAGGACCAGCGGCTGCTGCGCCGCGGCGGCATGCAGGAAGTCGCCGAGCACGACCAATCGCCGCGCGCGCCGTTCGTCGATCAGCGCGCTGAGGCGGTCGAGGTTGTCGCGCGTCGTGCCCGAGGGCACCGGCTGTCCCAGCGCGCGGAAGCTCGCGGCCTTGCCGAGGTGCACGTCGGCCACGAACAGCGTGCGCGTCGCGGGCCACCACAGGGCGCGCCCGGGCAGCAGCCAGACGCGCTCGCCGGCGAGCGTCGTCGCGAGCGCGCCCTGCGGCGGATCGTCGCCCGTCGTCATCGTCGCCGTGTCCCCTTCCGTCATCGCCGTGCCCTCGCGGCCCGGTCCGACCGCCGGCCGCCGGGACGGCGCGCAGGCGCCTCGCCACGCGTCTCCAACGCGAGCGAGTCCTGCACCGCGTGGACGGCCTGACTCGCCTGGATCGCGAACTGCGGCGAGTCCTTCTTCGCGAACACCGCCAGCGCGCGCTCCGCGGGCTGGCGAGCGGTGCCGACCGCCTCGCCGCCGGCGCTGCGCTCCAGTTCCGACACCATGCGCGCGATGCGATCGCCCAGCGACTCGTTGCTGAGCTTCTCGCGGAAACGCTCCACCATCAGCGGGAAGGCCAGCGGCGTCGGTTTCTTCAACGCATGCACCTGCAGCGTCTGCCGTTCCATGCGCGCCAGGGCCGCCGCCAGGTGACTCACGTCCAGCTCCTGCGTCAACAGCTCCTGCTCCGCCTGCACCAGGAGCCGGTTGCCCGGATCGTGCTGCTGGAAGACCTCGAAGAACAGCGTCGCGGACGCTTGCAGCTGCCGGTTGCTGCGACGTTCTCCGGGATGGCTCTGGAAGATCAGCCCCGCGATGCGCGCGATCTCGCGGAAACGCCGTCGTGCCAGCTCGGTCGCGTTCAGGCTGGCGAGCACCTCGCGCAGCAGCTCGTCCATCGGCGGCAGCGTGAGGAGCGCGGGCAGGCGCGTTCCCCAGTCGATCGGCTTGGCGCTGAGCAGCTCGATGCCATAGTCGTTGAGCGCGATCGAGAAGGTGCCGGTCTCCGGCTGAGCCGCGCGCCACGCGATCAGTCCGGCCAGGCCCAGATGCACCTGCCGCCCGGCGAAGGGGTACAGGAAGAGATGCCAGCCCTCGCGCGACTTGAGCGTCTCCGCCACCAGCGTGTCGGGACCGGGCACGCCGGACCAGCATCGCTGGATGTCGATCAGCGGCCGCACGCACTGCATCTCGGGTGAATCGAAGCGGCCTGCGTCGGCGTCGGCCAACTCGCGCAGCACCGCGTCGGCGAGCGTGCTCGACAGCGGCATGCGACCGCCGTTCCAGCGCGGCAAGGCGGCGCGCCCGGACGTGGCGCGCCGCACCAGTGCCGTCATCTGCTCAACCCGCACCAGCTCCAGCAGCCGGCCGCTGAACATGAACGCGTCGCCCGGTTTCAGGCGCGCGATGAAGCCCTCCTCGACGCTGCCCAGCTTGCCGCCGCTGAGGTACTGGACGCTGATCGCCGCGTCGCTGACGATGGTGCCGATGTTGACCCGATGGCGTCGGGCCAGGCGCGCGTCGGGCACGCGCCAGACACCTTGGTCGTCGGGCACGACGCGGTGGTAGTCCGGATAGGCCGTCAGCGAGGGACCGCCCTGTCGCACGAAATCCAGGCACCACTGCCAGTTCCCGTCGGCGAGCGCCTCGTAGGCGACGGTGCCGCGCACCTCGGCGAGCAGTTCGTCCGGGCGGAAGCCGCCGCCCAGCGCCACGGTGACCAGGTGCTGGACCAGCACGTCCAGCGGCGCGCGCGGGCTGTGCCGCGCCTCGATCCGGCCGTCGCGGACGGCCGCGCGGGCGGCGGCGGCTTCGACCAGCTCCAGACTGTGCGTCGGCACCAGCGTGATCCGCGACGGCCGGCCCGGCGCGTGGCCGGAGCGGCCGGCGCGCTGCACCAGCCGCGCGACGCCCTTGGCGGAGCCGATCTGCAGCACGCGGTCCACCGGCAGGAAGTCCACGCCGAGGTCGAGGCTGGAAGTGCACACGGCGGCCTTCACGCGGCCCTCCTTGAGACCGAGCTCGACCCATTCGCGCACCTCGCGGTCCAGCGAGCCGTGGTGCAGCGCCAGCACGCCGGCCCAATCGGGACGCGCCTCCAGCAGCGCGCGGTACCAGCGCTCGGCCTGCGATCGCATGTTGGTGAAGACGAGGCAGCTCACGCTGGCCTCGATCGCCGCCACCACCTGCGGCAGCATGCGCAGGCCCATGTGACCCGCCCAGGCGAACCGCTCGGCGGTCTCCGGCAGCAGCGTGTCGATGACCAGCGTCTTGTCGGTCTCGCCGTGGACGATGACGGCCTCGGCCTGGGCCTCGGCGTCGGCGTCGGCGACCGCCGTGCCCTGCAAGGTCCGCATGGCCTCGTCGAGATTGCCGAGCGTCGCCGACAACCCCCAGGTCATCAGGGCACTTCCACTGCCGCCGGCCCTCTCCGCCGCCCTCTCCGTCGCCCTCTCACCCGCCCCCTCCCGCAAGCGGGAGAGGGCGCGAGACGAGGCGAAGCGACGCAGCCGCGCCAACGCCAGCTGCGTCTGCACGCCGCGCTTGTTGCCCATCAGTTCATGCCACTCGTCGACGACGACCAGCCGCACCTGACCGAGCTGATCGCGCGCGTCGGCGCGCGACAGCAGCAGCGAGAGGCTCTCCGGCGTCGTCACGAGCACGGTCGGCAGCCGTCGGTCCTGCGCGGCACGCTGCGCCGAGGTCGTATCGCCGCTGCGCAGCGCGGCGGTCCAGCCGGGGCACAGCGCCGCCATCGGCGCTTCGAGCGCGCGCAGCGTGTCGGCGGCCAACGCGCGCATCGGCGTGATCCAGAGGACCGTCAGCGGCGGTGCGATCGATCTGCCGCCATGTACGCGCGCCTGGGCGCCGACCTCATCGCGCAGCGCCGCCAGCGCACCCAGCCACACCGCCAGCGTCTTGCCGCTGCCGGTACTCGAATGCAGCAATCCTCCGCGGCCGCGCGCCATCTCCTCCCACACACGACGCTGGAACGGAAACGGCGCCCACCCCTTCTCCTCGAGCCACGCATCGACCGCCGCCAAGCCGCCCTCCTCCGGTCCCCTCACGCGCCTCCCTCCGGCAGCAAGGCTTGCAGCGACTGCAAGGTGTCGGCCTCCTCGACCGGCTTGTCCTCGCGCCGGCGCAGCATGCGCGGAAAGCGGACCGCGATGCCGCTCTTGTGCCGACCGCTGCGCGCGATGCCTTCGAAGCCGAGTTCGAACACCATCGTGGGCGTGACGCTGCGCACCGGGCCGAAGGTCTCGGTGGTGGTCTTGCGGATCACCGCGTCGACATCACGGATCTCGGCGTCGGTGAGCCCGGAGTACGCCTTCGCGAACGGCACCAGCTGGCGTGCCGGATCGCCCGGCGCCCCGTTCCACACCGCGAAGGTGTAGTCGGTGTAGAGGCTCGCCCGCCGCCCGTGCCCGCGCTGCGCGTAGATCAACACCGCGTCGATCGACAGCGGATCGATCTTCCACTTCCACCAGACGCCGACGTCCTTGGTGCGCCCCACGCCATACCGTGCGTCCCGGCGCTTGAGCATCATCCCTTCGACGCCGAGCGCGCGCGCCTGCTCGCGCTGGCGTGCGAGATCGGACCAGTCGGCGCCTTCGATCAACGGGCTGAGTTCAAGTCCCGCCAGCGCATGCGCCGCGACCAGGCGCTCCGAGCGCGCGCGCCGCTCCTGCTGCGGCCGATCGCGCAGGTCCTCGCCGGCGTCCTCCAGCAGGTCATAGACGCACAACGCCACCGGCAGCTCGCCGAGCAGCTTCGCGCCCAGCGTCTTGCGGCCGATGCGCTTCTGCAGCGCCGCGAACGGCATCGCGCGGCCGTCGCGCCAGACGAGGATCTCGCCGTCGAGCACCGTGCCGTCGGGCAGCGCCTCGCCCATCGCGCGCAGCTCCGGGAATCGGTCGGTGACGAGTTCCTCGCCGCGCGACCAGATCGCCGCCTCGCCGCCGCGCTTCACCAGCTGAGCGCGGATGCCGTCCCACTTCCATTCGACCAGCCAGTCCGCCGCCGGACCGATCGCGGCGTTGAACTGTTCGACGGGCTGATTGAACGGATGCGCGAGGAAGAACGGATACGGCTGCAGGCCGCGCGTCGGGCCGTCGGCGCCGTCAAGGTCCGCGGGCGCGATCAGCGCCGCGTAGTCCGCCGCGGACGGCGTCGCGCCGATGTGCGTGTAGCCCATCAACCGCTGCGCGACGAGCTTGGCGTCCAGGCCGCCGACGGCCGCCAGCGCCTGCGTCACCTGCAGTTTGGACACGCCCACGCGGAACGCGCCGGTGATCAGCTTGAGATGGACGAAGCGCTGCTCGACCGCCAGGGCGGCCCACTGCGCCTGCAAGGTCAGCGCGAGCGCCTCGGGCGGCTGGCCGCGCAAGGGCAGCAGGTGGCCGCTCATCCATTCGGACAACGGCCGCTCGAGCGCCTGAATCGGCTCGGGCAGCAGCAACGCGATCGTCTCGGCCAGATCGCCGACGGCTTCGTAGCTCTCGTCGAACAGCCACTCCGGGAGCCCGGCCGCGAGCCGGGCCTGCTCGCGCAACAGCTTCGTGGGCACCAGTTGCCGCGGCTTGCCGCCGGCCAGGAAATACACGGCCCACGCGGCATCCTCCGGCGGCGCTTCCCGCAGATAGGCCTGCAGCGCGGACTGCTTGGCGAGGCTGGACGTGGACGCGTCGAGTTCGCGGAACAGAGCGGCGAACGCCTTCATGCCGGCGCCTCACCATCGGTCGCATCGGTCGCATCGGCCGCATCGGACGTCTTGACCTCATCGGCCGCATCGGCCGCGTCGGTCGCCCCCTCCGCCTCCTCCGCGCCGTACTCGGTCACGAATCCCTGCGCCTGCAATCCCTGCTCGCCCAGCCACCGCACCATCGTCGCCACGCTGCCGTGCGTGACGAAGACGCGCTCGGCGCCGGTGCCGCGGATGGCCGCCATCAGGCCCGGCCAGTCCGCATGGTCGGACACGACGAACCCCCGGTCGACGCCGCGCCGCCGCCGCGTGCCGCGCAGCTGCATCCAGCCGCTGGCGAAGGCGTCGGAAAGATCGGGGCCGAAGCGTTTCAGCCAGGGCGAGCCCCCGGCCGACGGCGGCGCGATGACGAGCGCGCGCGACAACGCGGCCTTGTCCAGCGACGGGTCGGCCGCATTCAAGGTCGGCGGCAACGGCACGCCCGCCGCGCGGTAGACGGCGTTCAAGGGCTCGACCGCGCCATGCGACACGATGGGCCCGATCGACGCGTCCACGCCGTGCAGCAGCCGCTGCGCCTTGCCCAAGGCGTAGGCATAGAGGACCGACGGCCGGCCCGCCGCCGCGTTGCGGCGCCACCAGGCGTCGATCTCCGCGAACAGCGCCGCCTGCGACGGCCAGCGATAGATCGGCAGGCCGAAGGTCGACTCGGTGATGAAGGTGTCGCAGCGCACCGGCTCGAACGGCGCGTTGGTGCCGTCGGCCTCCAGCTTGTAGTCGCCGGACGCGACCCAGACCCGTCCGCCGTGTTCGAGCCGCACCTGTGCCGATCCCAGCACGTGGCCGGCCGGATGCAGCGAGACGCGCACGCCGTGATGCTCGATCGCCTCGCCGTAGGCCAGGGTCTGCAGCGTGATGTCCGCGCCCAGCCGCCGCCGCAGGATCGCCGCGCTGTCGCGATGGGCCAGGTAGTGCGCGCTGCCCCAGCGCGCATGGTCGCTGTGGGCGTGCGTGATGACGGCGCGGTCCACGGGGCGCCACGGGTCGATGTAGAAGTTCCCGGGGGGACAGTACAACCCCTCCGGCCTGGCCACGACCAGATCGACCGGCTCCCGCGCGCTCCTGGGCGTGTTGCCGTCGTCCGTCCCGCCGCCGTTCCCGATGTCCATGCGGACCGATGCTAGCCGCCTCGCTCCGGCGACCGTGTAGGACGACTCCGCATCCGGGGCCCGCCCGGATCTGCCCCTCGCCGACCACCGTTTTCGCGGGGCTTGCGCCCCGCGCCGCCGCCTCTACACTGACCCTGCGTTCATCCACCGAAGTCCGACGAAGGCACGTCGGTCGTTCCTGGGGGGGAGAAGGATGGGTCGTGTGTCCGACTGGCTCCTGGCGCATCGCCGCGTCGCGTGGCCCCTGGCCGCGCTGGCCGCGCTGTCCCTGGGCGTCGCCGCGAGCGAGCTGCACCGGCACTCGCTGGAGTACGACTTCCGGCGCGTCCTGAACAACGCGGCGCAGCGCGAGGCGCTGTCGCTGCAGGGCCTCACGCTGACCGGCAAGGGCATGGGCGCGATCGTGCTCGCCGGCCAGCTCGACCCCGCGATCAAACGCGCCGCGGCGATCACCGACGTCGACTCGGCGCGCAGCACCCGGCCCGCGGCCGACACGCTGGAGGTGATCGCCACCGGCGTTGGCGCCCAGCAGGTCTTCGTCGTCAACGCGCGCGGCCGCATCGTCGCGGCCTGGGACGACGAGGGCGCGTCGCCGATCGGCCTGGACGTCGCCTTCCGCCAGTACTTCCGCCAGGCGATGAACGGCCAGCCCAGCGTCTTCGCCGGCATCAGCATCAGCACCGGCCAGCCCGTCTACTGGCTCGCCGCGCCGGTGTACCGCCTCCCCGGCAAGGACAGCGAGATCGTCGGCGCGGTCGTCGGCCGCGTCTACGTCGACAGGCTGGACCACTTCCTCGATACCCGCAGCTACGCCGGGGCGTTGCTCATCTCGCCCTCCGGCGTGGTGCTCGCGTCCAGCCGCCGCGACTGGCGCATGATCCTCGACGGCCCCGCCACGCCACAGCGCGCCCGGGCGATCACCGCGGCGCGCCAGTTCGGCAAGCTCTTCGAGGACGCCGCGCGCTCGCGCAGCCTGCCGTTCACGCTGGACGGCCCCACCGTGACGATCGACGGCGTGCGGCACGCCGTCGCCCGCGCCGAGGTGTCCTGGAACGATCCGACCGGCCCCTGGCGACTGGTGCTGCTGGGCGACCTCGACGCCCTGGAGCCGCTGGCGACGCGGCTGGGCATCGCGGCGCTGGTGACCCTGCTGGCTTTCGGGCTGCTCGCAGCGACCCTGCGCAGCCTGGCCCACGGTGTCTCGCGCGAGCGCAAGGAACTCGAACTGCAGGCCCAGCACGGCCAGTTGCAGGCGCTGCTGGCGGACCGCGAGCGCGCCCAGGCGGCGCTGCAGCAGGCCAAGGAGGACGCCGAAGGCGCGACCCGCGCCAAGTCGGATTTCCTGGCCAACATGAGCCACGAGATCCGCACCCCGATGAACGCGATCATCGGCATGTCCCACCTCGCCCTGCAGACCGGCCTGGACGCCCGGCAGCGCAACTACATCGAGAAGGTGAACCGCTCGGCCGAGAACCTGCTCGGCGTCATCGACGACATCCTGGACTTCAGCCGCATCGAGGCCGGCAAGCTCAGCCTGGAGTGCGTGCCCTTCCAGATGGAGGACGTGCTCGACCACCTGGTCAACCTGATCGGCTTCCGCGTCGAGGACAAGGGCCTGGAGCTGCTGCTGAACGTGCCCCCGGACCTACCCACCGCGCTGATCGGCGACCCGCTGCGCCTGGGCCAGGTGCTGGTGAATCTGGGCAACAACGCCGCCAAGTTCACCGACCACGGCGAGATCATCGTCGGCATCGAGGCCGTGAGGCTCGCGCCGGGTACGTCCAGCCCCTCGGGCATGCCGGAGGCCGGCGACGCGGCCTGCGACCCCGAGGTCGAGCTCCACTTCCAGATCCGCGACAGCGGCATCGGCATGACGCCCGAGCAGCAGCTGCTGCTGTTCCGCAGCTTCAGCCAGGCCGACAGCTCCACCACGCGCAAGTACGGCGGCAGCGGCCTGGGCCTGGCGATCTGCAAGCAGCTGGTGGAGATGATGGGAGGCCGCATCTGGCTGGAGTCGACGCCGGGCGTGGGCTCCACCTTCCATTTCACCGCCCGCTTCGTGCTGCAGGCGCAAGGCTCCGACCTGCCCGCGCGCCGAGCGCTCATGGCGCACGAGCTGTCGCGGCTGCGCACGCTGGTCGTCGACGACAACCGCGCCGCGCGTGAAATCCTGTCCGCGCTGGGGACGGGGTTCGGGCTGGACGTGTCCACCGCGGCGGACGGCGCCGAGGCCGTGCGCAACGCCGAGCGCGCCCAGGCCGACGGGCGTCCCTATGCGCTGGTGCTGATGGACTGGCAGATGCCGGTGCTCGACGGCCTGGAGGCGACGCGCCAGCTCGGCGACGGCCGGCTTCGCACGCCGCCGGCCGTCGTGCTGGTGACCTCCTTCGGACGCGACGATGCGCTGACGGCGGCGCTGGCCGCCGCCAACGAGCCGCGCCGTCCGGTGCTGCTGACCAAGCCGGTGACCGCGTCGGCCCTGCTGGGCGCCATCGGCGAGGCGCTCGGCCACGTCGACCTGCCGGCCCCGGCGGCGCAGCGCCGGCGGGATTCCGCGCGCGAGGCGATGCGCCAGGTCGCCGGCGCGCGGCTGCTGGTGGCGGAGGACAACGAGTTCAACCAGGAGCTGGTCACGGCGCTCCTGGAGGATGCGGGAGTCCATGTGACGCTGGCCTGCAACGGCCGGGTCGCGCTCGACCTGCTGGAGGCCTCGCCCGAGGGCTTCGACGGCGTGCTGATGGACTGCCAGATGCCGGTGCTGGACGGCTATGCCGCCACCCGCGCCCTGCGCGCCGTGCCGCGCTGGGCCACCCTGCCCGTCGTCGCGATGACGGCCAACGCCATGAGCGGCGACCGCGAGCGCGTCCTCGCGGCCGGCATGAACGACCACATCGCCAAGCCGCTCAACGTCGATCATCTGTTCGAGATCCTCGCGCGCTGGATCCGCCCCGCCATGCCGGCCTCGGACGTGGCGATGGACACGCGCTCCGGCGCGGGCCTGCGCGTGGACACGCAACACGGACGCAGCGAGGTCCTCGAGCCCGGCGCGGATACCGCGGGCCTGCGCGACGGCCCGTCCAGCGGCACTTCCGGCGGCACTTCCGGCGACGACCCGTCGGCGCCCCCCGCCTCCCGCCGCCCGGACGGACTGCCGCAGATCGCCGGACTGGACGTGCAGACGGGCCTGGCGACGGCGGGCGGCCACCTCGCGCTCTACCGCAAGCTGCTGCGCACCTTCCACGACACGCAGAGCGGTTTCGCCGCCGATTTCGCCGAGGCCGTCGCGGCGGGCGACGCGGTCACGATGACGCGGCTCGCCCACTCCCTGCGCGGCGCCGCGGGCACGCTGGGCGCGCGCCCGCTGTCGGCCGCGGCCGGCGCGCTCGAACAGGCCTGCGCGCAGCGCGCCTCCGCCGCCGAGCGCGATCCGTTGCTGACCCGTGCGCAATCGCTGCTGGCGACGCTGCAGGTGTCGCTGGGCCGGCACCTCGCGCTCGAGGCGATGGTCCAGGCGTCCGCCCCTACCCTGGACGACGCCTCGCGCGAGCACCTGGACGCCCTGCTGGCCCGGCTGACCGGACTGCTGCGGGACAGCGATTCCGCGGCCACCGACGCGGCGCAGGAACTGACGGCGCTGCTCGACCGCCTGCCGCTGCCGACCGCGCGGGCGCGCGTGCTGCGCCGCGCCGCGGATTCCGCGGCGCGATTCGATTTCGACGGCGCGCTGGACTGGCTGCAGGACGATAGGCGCGACTATCGCAGCAACGATCGCAGCACCGACCGCAGCAGCGATCTGCGCAACGATCCCACCTCGTCAGGGAGTCCCGCATGAGCGACCTGCCCGTCCCTGCCGGCGCCGCGGAGGCGCCCGATCCCACCGACGGGGCGACCGTGCTGGTCGTCGACGACACGCCCGACAACCTGCTGCTGATGAGCGAGCTGCTGCGCGACCGTTACCGCGTGAAGATCGCCAACCACGGCGTGAAGGCACTGGCCATCGCCGGCGCCGAGCCGCGGCCCGACCTCATCCTGCTGGACGTCATGATGCCGGGCGTGGACGGCCACGACGTCTGCCGGCGCCTGAAGGCCGACCCGGGCACGCGCGACGTGCCGGTGATCTTCCTGACCGCGAAGTCCGACGTGGCCGACGAGACCCGCGGGCTGTCGCTGGGCGCCGTCGACTACATCACCAAGCCGATCAGCCCGCCCATCGTGATGGCCCGCGTGCGCACGCACCTGCGGCTGAAGGCGAGCGCCGATTTCCTGCGCGACAAGGCGGCCTACCTCGAGGCCGAGGTGGCGCGCCGCACCGAGGAGCTGGCCGCGATCCAGGACGTCACCATCCTGGCGATGGCCTCGCTGGCCGAGACGCGCGACAGCGACACGGGCAACCACATCCGCCGCACGCAGCATTACGTGCGCGCGCTGGCCGAGGCGCTGCGCGACCACCCGCGCTGCCTGGAGCTGCGCGTGCCCGGCGTCATCGCCACGCTGTTCAAGTCGGCGCCGCTGCACGACATCGGCAAGATCGGCATTCCCGACCGCATCCTGCTCAAGCCCGGCAAGTTCACGCCGGACGAGTTCGAGGTCATGAAGGCGCACCCGGCGCTGGGGCGGGACGCCATCCAGCAGGCCGAAACGCAGCTGGGGACGCCGGTGGCGTTCCTGTCCACGGCCAAGGACATCGCCTACTGCCACCAGGAGAAGTGGGACGGATCGGGCTACCCGCGGGGCCTGCGGGGCGAAGCGATCCCGTTGTCGGCGCGGCTCATGGCGCTGGCGGACGTCTACGACGCGCTGATCAGCCGCCGCGTCTACAAGGAAGGCATGCCGCACGACCAGGCCGCGGCCCTCATCGCGCAGGGTTCGGGCACGCATTTCGATCCGGACATCGTCGAGGCCTTCCTGCGCATCCAGCCGGAATTCCAGACCATCGCGCGGCAGTTCGCCGACGACGACGCGGCGCTGGCGCGCAAGCGCGCCTGGATGGAGACGGTGAGCCCGCCGGACATCCCGCCGGACCTCACGGCGATGGGCGCGGAGCGGAGCCGCTGATGCCGTCCTCGGCGGCTGACCGCGCGGCGATCGGCCCTGGCGGGGCCGCCGCGCCGTGGACCGGCTGGGGGAGCGCCGTCGTGGCCGCCATGGCCGCGATCGCGGCGGGATGGGCCTTGAGCAACGCGCAACGCTGGTACCTGGAGACGGACCTGCACCGCGCCCTGCAGTCGGCCGCCGACCGCGAAGGCGTCGCCCTGGTGCAGCAGACGCTGTCCGGCCAGGACATGGGCGCCGTCGAGCTGACGGGCCTGATCGATCCGCTGGTCAAGACGATGACGCTGGAAACCGACGCCGAGCGCGCGCGGCTGGTGCGACCCGGCGAGGCCCGCTTGCGCGGCATCGCGCAGACGATCGGCGGCGACGACGCCTGGGTCCTCAACAAGTCCGGCGTCCTGGTCGCGGAATGGGTGCAACGCGACGTGGAACGCGCCATCGGCATGAACCTCTCGCACCGCGCCTATGTCCGGCAGGCGCTGCAGCGGGGGCGGCCCTCGATCTACCTGGGCCTGAGCCCGCATCTGCAACAGCGGGCGGTCGTGTTCTGCGCGCCCATCTTCGCGACGCGGGAATCCACCAGCGCCGTCATCGGCGTGATGGCGGTGCGCCGGTCCCCGGCGGTTCTGGACCGCTTCTTCGCCGCGCGGGCGCAGGGGGACGCGCTGCTGGTGTCGCCGCACGGCGTGGTCTTCGCGGCGAGCCGGCCGGACTGGGACATGACGCTGGTGGGCCCGGTCACGGACGAGCGCGCCGCCGCCCTGACGGCGACGCGGCGCTTCGCGACGCAGTTCCAGACGCCGGCGAGTGCCCGGACGCTGCCCTTCGATCCGGTGGACGGCGCGGTGGTCGACGTCGACGGCCGGCGTATGGCCGTCGCCACGAGCCGCATCGAATGGAACGACCCGGACGGCGCCTGGCGCCTCGTCCTGCTGGAGGACCTGTCCGCCGCGATGAGCCCGCGGCAGCATCTGATGGCCGCGGGGCTGGCCGCCGCCCTGCTGCTGAGCGCCTACGCGCTGGCGAGGCTGATCGCGGTCCACCGCCGCCACCGCGCCCGCAACGCCGCCGAGATCGCCGCCCGGGGCGATCAGTTCCGGGCCATCATGCGCACCTCGCCCGTCGGCTTCTGCGCGATCGTCAAGGATCGACTGGAGGTCGTGAATCCGGTCCTCACGGATCACCTGGGCGTGGGTCTGTTCGACCAGTGGCCGCACCGCTACTGCGATGAGCAAAGCCGCACGCTGGTCGAGGCGGTGTTGCGGGAACGGCGCCGCACGCTGGACCTCGAGGTCGGGCTGATCGGAGCGCGCGGCGAGCCGCGGGCCTACCTCATGTCCTCGATGCCCATCGACTACGAAGGCGACAAGCCCGCCGTGGTGCTGTGGCTGGTCGACATCACGCGGCGTCAGGAGGCCGCGCGCGAAGCGCGCCGGGCGATGGAGGCGGCCCATGACGCGGCGCGCGCCAAGTCCAGCTTCCTGGCGGGCATGAGCCACGAGATCCGTTCGCCCATGAACGTGATCGTCGGCATGTCCGACCTCGCGCTGCAGACCGGCCTGGATGCGCGCCAGCGCAACTACCTCGAGAAGGTGAACGGCGCGGCGCTCAGCCTGCTCGACCTCATCGACGACATCCTGGACTTCAGCAGCATCGAGTCCGGCCGCATCGCGCTGGAGCAGGTGCCGTTCCAGCTCGACCAGGTGCTGGAGCGGCTCGTCGACCTGATCGGGCTGCGCGCCGAGGACAAGGGGGTGGAACTGCTCATCCATCGCCCGGCCGACGTGCCGGACGCCCTGATCGGCGACCCGATGCGGCTGGGTCAGGTGCTGATCAACCTGGGCGCCAATGCGGTCAAGTTCACCGACAGCGGGGAAGTCATCGTCGCGGTCGAGCGCGTCGTGCCCGGCGAGCCGGCCGCGGGGTCGGCGCAAGCATCGCTGGAGGACGCGCCGGCGTCCGGGGACGGGACGGGCGAAGACACCATCGCCCTGCGCTTCAGCGTGACCGACTCGGGCATCGGCATGACGCCGGAAACCATCTCGCGGCTGTTCCACAGCTTCAACCAGGCCGACACCTCGACGACGCGCCAGTACGGCGGCAGCGGCCTGGGCCTGGCGGTCAGCCGGGAACTGGTCGAGATGATGGGCGGACGCATCCAGGTGAGCTCGCGTCCGGGCGAGGGGTCGACCTTCTCCTTCACCGTGCGCCTGGGACTGCGCCACGGCGCCCGCGCGGCGGCCGTGCCGGCGAGCGCGGCACTGGCCGACCTGTCGCGCCTGCGCGTGCTGGTGGCCGACGACAACCGCGCGGCGCGCGAGATCCTCGGCGCGTTGTGCGCGGGCTTCGGCATGCGCGTGGACACCGCCGTCAACGGCGCCAACGCGGCGCAGTGCGTGCTCGAGGCCGATGCGGAGAAGCGCGCCTACGATCTGGTGCTGATGGACTGGCAGATGCCGGTCCTCAACGGCCTCGAAGCCACGCGGCTGATCGCCGCCGGCCGGCTCACGTCGCCGCCCGCGATCCTGCTGGTCACGGCCTTCGGCCGCGACGCCAGCCTGGCGGCGGCGCTGGCCGACGCGGATCCGCGCCACCGGCCGCGGCTGCTGAGCAAGCCGGTCACCGCCTCGACGCTGTTGTCGGCCATCGGCGAGGCCACCGGGCAGGCGCTGGTGCCCGCCCTCGCCTCGCCGCAGCTTGGCGGCACCACGCGCGCCGCGATGGCCCGGCTGACCGGCACGCGGCTGCTGGTCGTCGAGGACGACCCGGTCAGCCGCGAACTGAGCGCCGAACTCCTGCGCGCCGCCGGACTCGACGTGACGACCGTGCCCGACGGTCAGACCGCGCTGGACCTGCTCGGGCGCACGGAGCCCGGCATCGACGCGGTGCTGATGGATTGCCAGATGCGGGGGATGGACGGCTACGAGACCACGCGCCGCCTGCGCCAGGATCCCCGCTGGCGCGACCTGCCCGTCATCGCGCTGACCGCCAGCGCGTCGCTGGAAGCGCGCGAACGCATCATGGCCGCGGGCATGAGCGGCTGCCTGAGCAAACCGCTGAGCGTGGACCGGCTGTTCGAGGCGCTGGCGCGCTTCGTGCACGGCGCGCAGGCCGCCGCGCCAGGATCGGACGACGCGCTGGACGGCCTGCTGTCGCGCCTGACCGACCTGCTGCGGGCCGGCGACGCGGCCGCGATCGACCTGGGCCGGTCGCTGGCGGAGGCGCTGACGCTGCGCCCCCCGCCGCCCGCCCGCCTCCAGCTGCTGCGCCGCGTCGCGGCGGCGGCCTCGGGCTTCCGCTTCGAGGAGGCGCTGGCGCTGCTGAGCTGGGACGCCGGCGCGCCGGCCGGAGGAACCCCGCCATGATCCGCATCGCGATCCTGATCGCGCGCCATCCGAAGCCGGCGTGGGTCGCCGCCGGCGTGCTGTCGGTGATCGTCGGCGCCGGCATCGCCGAGGAAACCCGGCGCGTCCTGGACGACCGCTTCCGCGCGCGGATGGCGACCACGATCGATCGGGAGGTGCTGCTCTTCCACGGCCTCACGCAGGAGAGCAAGGCGATGGGCGCGCTGAGGCTGTCGGGCCGCCTCGATGCCGACGTCAAGGCCACCGCCCTGCAGACCGACCTCCAGGTGGCGCTGCGCATGCGGCCGGCCGTCGACATGCTGTCGGCGATGAACGACCAGCTCGGCGCGGACGTGAGCTTCGTGGCCAACGGCCAGGGCATGATCGTCGGGGAATGGAACCGCGGCCTGCAGCGCTCGCCGATGGGACTGGACGTCAGCCATCGCGAGTACTTCCGGGAGGCGATGGCCGGCCGCACCGCCGTGTCCATGGCGGTCAGCCAGTCCACGTCCCGCCGGGCGATCTTCCTGAGCGCGCCGGTGTTCCGCGACACCGACGCGAAGGGGCCCGTGATCGGCGTCATCGCCACGCAGTTCTACGGACCGTCGCTGGACCGCTTCCTCAGCCCGCACGCGGACGTGACGTCGCTGATCCTGTCGCCCGAAGGCGTGGTGATGGTGTCGACGCGGCCCGAGTGGTCGCTCCGGCTGGCCGGCCCCGCGTCGGCCGAGCGCAGCCGGCGTCTCACCGAGGGGCTGCGCTACGGACGGCAGTTCGAGGATCCGGCCCACACGCTGTCCCTGCCCTTCGACCCCGACGCGCGCGACGCGCGCATCGACGGCCGCCCCCACGCGCTGGTCTCGCGCGACCTGGGCTGGCGCGACAGCGCCGGTCCGTGGCGCATGGTCTTCGTCGCCGATCTCTCGGGCGTGTTCGGCGCGCCGGCCCGGGCGGGCGTGGGCCTGCTGTCGGCGCTGCTGTGCTTCGCCGGGCTCGCCGCGCTGCTGCGCAGCCTCACGCTGCGCGCGGCCCGTCACGCGCAGGAACAGGCGCTGCTGCGCCAGGGCGAGCGCTTCATGGCCATGATCGAGCACACGCCCATCGGCATCGGACTGATCTCGGACGGCCTCGTGAGCGTCGCCAATCCGGCGCTGCGGCGGCTGCTGGCCGTCGAGATCGGGCGTCCCTGGCCCGACGCCTACGCGGACGACGCGAGCCGCCGACGGGCGCAGGCGCTGCTGGAGGGAAACGTCGACGGTGACGGCGACATCGGCGGGAGCGCAAGCGACGTCGAGCTGAGCATCGTCGACCCCGACGGCGCGCACCGCGACTGCGTGGCGGCCTTCATGCCGGTGGACTTCGGCCGCACGGGGATGCTGGTCTGGCTGATGGACCTCACGGACCGTCTGTCCGCCGAGAACGAGATCCTCGCCGCCCGCGAGTCCGCCGAGTCCACCACCCGCGCCAAGGCCGACTTCTTCGCCAACATGAGCCACGAGCTGCGCACGCCGATGAACGCCATCATCGGCATGTCCGAGCTGGCGCTGCAGACCGAACTCGACGCGCGCCAGCGCAACTACGTGGACAAGACCTGCCGGGCCGCGGAGACGCTGCTGGGCGTCATCGACGACATCCTCGACTTCAGCCGCATCGAGGCCGGCCGGCTCGCGCTGGAGCACATCCCGTTCGAGCTCGACGAGGTGCTCGCCCACCTCGTGCAGGTGGTCGGCCTGGGCCTGGAGGAAAAGGGGGTGGAGCTCCTGCTCAGCGTGCCCGCCGGCTTGCCGCGCACGCTGGTCGGCGATCCCTTCCGCCTCGGCCAGGTGCTGGCCCATATCGGCAAGCACGCCGCGCGCCGCAGCGAACAGGACGAGGTCGTGGTGGCGGTGTCGGACGTGTCGGAAGCAGGCGCCGCGGGGGACGACGTGACGCCGGCGGGCGCGGACGGCATCGTCCTGCAATTCAGCATCCGCGACAGCGGCCCGGCGCTGTCGCCGCCGGAACTGGCGCGGCTGGTGCGGCGCCCGGCGCAGGCCGACGCCGACACGCCCGACCGCGGCGACCTGGCGCTGGCCGTGTGCCGGATGCTGGTGGAAATGATGGGCGGCGTGCTGCGGGTCGACTCGATGCCCGGCGCGGGGCTGACGCTGCATTTCACGGCGCGGCTGGGGGTGGCGCCGTCGCACGAGGCGGCGGGCGAGGACGAGGCACCGCCGGCGCTGCGCGGCCGGGCGCTGGTCGTGGACGACAACCGCGTCGCCCGCGAGGTGCTGGCCGCGCTCTGCCAGGGGATGGGCCTGCAGGTCGAGCAGGCCGCCGACGGCCCGCGGGCGCTGCGGGCGGTACAGACGGCGGCGCGCGAGCACCGTCCGTTCGACTGGGTGCTGATGGACTGGAAGATGCCGGAGATGGACGGGCTGGCCACGGCGTCCCGACTGTTCGAGCAGGCCTCGCCGATGCCCCGGATCGTGATGGTGACGGCCTTCGGCAACGACGACGGGCTGTACGAGACGATGGCGGCGATGGCGTCGACCTCGGCGCTGCCCGACGGCCAGCCCCTGCCCGTCCTGGCCAAGCCGGTGACGGCCGCGACGCTGCGGGACGCGCTGGGCGGCGCGGCCTCGTCCGGCGCCGTCCCCGACGCGCACGCGCGCCGCGCCGCGACGCGGGCGTCGATGCAGTCGCTGGCGGGCGCTCGCCTGCTCGTCGTGGAGGACAACCAGGTCAACCAGGAGCTCGCCGAGGAGTTGCTGACCAAGGCCGGCATCGCGGTGACCATCGCGGACAACGGCGCCATCGCGCTGGACCTGCTGCAGCGCTCGCCCGACGGTTTCGACGGCGTGCTGATGGACTGCCAGATGCCGGTGATGGACGGCTACGACGCCACCCGGAGCCTGCGCCAGGACCCGCGCTGGCGCGAACTGCCCGTGATCGCGCTGACCGCCAACGCCACCGGCGCCGACCGCGCGCGCATCCTGGCCACCGGCATGAACGACCACGTGGCCAAGCCGCTGCACGTCGACACGCTGTTCGAGGTCCTGTCGCGCTGGGTGCATCCGGCCACGCCCGCGGCGGTCCCGCCGCAGGACGCGTTCGCGGCCGGCACTTCCCGGCACCGACCCGCGGCCGCCCCGGCGCTGCCCGTCGTCGACGGCCTGGAATCGCGCTCGGGGCTGGCCTCGGCCGCCAACAACGCCGGCCTGTACCTGCGCCTGCTGCGAATCTTCCTGCACACCCAGCGGGACACCGGCGACCGCCTCACCCAGGCGGCCGCGTCGGACAACGCGCAGGCGCTGGAGTACCTCGCGCATTCGCTGCGGGGCGCCTCCGCGACCATCGGCGCGCTGCCTTTGAGCGCGGCCGCCGCCGCGCTGGAGAGCGCCTGCCGCGAGCAGGCCCCGGCGGCGCGGCGCCAGGAGCTGGCGCGAGCCGTGCGCGTGGCGCTGGACCGTCTGCTGCATGCGTTGGGAGAGACGCTGGCGGATGACGCGCCGCCGACGATGCCGGGCCCGCTGGACGATCCGTCGCCGTCGGGGGGCCTCGCCGAACTTGACGGGCGCCTGGCGCGCCTGCGGCGCCAGCTGGACGAACACGACGGTGCGGCGGTGGACACCGCCGAGCAACTCACGGCGCTGCTGGCCCGGGGACGCCACGGGCTCGACGAACGGCGCGCAGCCGCCCTGCGCGAGGTCCTGGAAGCCGCCGCGCGATTCGACTTCGAGACCGCCCGCCGCGGACTGGAAGATGACGCGGCCGCCGGCATGGCGCCGCCGGACGGCGTCCGATCGATGGAGGAACCCCTGCCATGAGCATCTCGAACGGAGACCCGCGTCCCACGATCCTGATCGTGGACGATTCCCCCGAGGTCCTGTCGCAGCTCTACGAGCTGCTCAAGGAGCGGCACCGCGTCAAGGTGGCGACCACCGGCGACCGCGCGCTGCGCATCGCCGCCGAGGCCCCGCCGCCCGACCTCATCCTGCTGGACGTGCTGATGCCCAACATGGACGGCTACGAACTCTGCCGGTGGCTCAAGGCGGACGCGGCCACGCGCGACATCCCCGTGCTCTTCCTGACCGCGCGCTCGGATCCCGCGGATGAGTCGCACGGCCTGTCGGTCGGCGCGGTCGACTACATCACCAAGCCGATCAGCCCGCCCATCCTGCTCGCCCGCGTGCGCACCCACCTGCAGCTCAAGGCCACCGCCGACCTGCTGCGCGAACGCGCCGCGCACCTGGAAGCCGAAATCGCCCGCTGGGCGGGAGGCTCGGAGCTTCCATAATCGTCCGATCCGTCGCCCTTCTTTCCCTGTCATGCGCTTCCGGCTTCCGTGCGTCGTCCTCGCGAGCTTCCTGGTCTGTTCCGGCAACACCTGGCCCCAGCCGCGGCCGGTCACGCCGCGCGGGCCGCTGGACGCGCAGGAGCAGAACAACATCGCGGTGTTCCGCAAGCTGTCGCCGTCGGTGGTCCACATCACGACGCTGGCGCAGCAGCGCGACTTCTTCTCGCGCAACGTGACGGAAGTGCCCAGCGGCACCGGCAGCGGCTTCCTGTGGGACGAGCAGGGCCACATCGTCACCAACTTCCACGTGATCCGCGGCGCCTCGTCGGCCAAGGTGACGCTGTCGGACCAGAGCGCCTACGACGCGAAGCTGGTGGGCGTCGACCCGGACCGCGACCTGGCCGTGCTGCGCATCGGCGCGCCGCGCGAGAAGCTCGCCCCCGTGCCCATGGGCAGCAGCCGCGACCTGCTGGTGGGGCAGACGGTGTATGCGATCGGCAACCCGTTCGGGCTGGACCAGACGCTGACGCGCGGCATCGTGTCCGCGCTGAACCGCGAGATCGAATCGATGACGCAGCGCACGATCCGCGGCGCCATCCAGACCGACGCCGCGATCAATCCCGGCAACTCCGGCGGCCCGCTGCTGGACTCGGCGGGCCGGCTGATCGGCGTCAACACCTCGATCTTCAGCCCGAGCGGCGGCAGCAACGGCATCGGCTTCGCGATCCCCGCCGACGAGGTGAACCGCGTCGTGCCGCAGCTGATCCAGCACGGCCGCGTGATCCGCCCGGCGCTCGGGCTGACCGCCGGCAGCGAACAGCTGCGCCAGGTCCTGCGCCTGCCCAAGGGCGTCGTGCTGATCGGCCTGCAGCCGGGCGGCGGCGCCCAGCGTGCCGGACTGCAGCCTTTCCTGCGCGGGCGCGACGGCCGCGTGGTGGGCGGCGACGTCATCACCGCCGTCGACGGCAAGCCGGTGGCCGACCTGGACGACCTGCTCGGCGAACTCGAGGAACGCAAGATCGGCGACAAGGTCACCCTGACCGTCTGGAACGGCGGCAAGACCCGGCAGGTCCAGGCCCCGCTCACCAGCGACTGAGCAGCGGCCGGGCAGCGATCGAGTCTGCCTCCCTACTCCAAGTGGCGATAACCCTCCCGGGACCCCGGTCCGGACGTCGCCTCTAGACTCCGCGCCCATGCAACCCCGACTTTCGATCCTCGACCTCGCCTTCATCGTCGAAGGCGGTTCCGCCGCCCAGGCGCTCCAGGACAGCGTCACGCTGGCGCAGCATGCCGAGCGGCTCGGCTACACGCGCTACTGGGTGGCCGAACACCACAACATGGACGGCGTCGCGTCGTCGGCGACCGCGGTGCTGATCGGCCAGATCGCCGGCGCGACCTCGACGATCCGCGTCGGCTCCGGCGGCATCATGCTGCCCAACCACGCGCCGCTGACGATCGCGGAGCAGTTCGGCACGCTGGCGACGCTGTTCCCGGGCCGCATCGACCTGGGCCTGGGTCGCGCCCCGGGCACCGACGGACCGACGATGCGCGCGCTGCGCCGCCACCTGGCGACCGCGCACGAGGACCGCTTTCCTGAAGACGTGCTGGAACTGATCAGCTACCTGGCGCCCGAGCAGGAGGGTCAGGTCGTGCGCGCCGTGCCCGGCCAGGGCACCGAGGTGCCGGTCTGGCTGCTGGGCTCCAGCCTGTACGGCGCGCAGCTGGCGGCCTACCTGGGCCTGCCGTTCGCGTTCGCCTCGCACTTCGCGCCGGCCATGCTGATGCAGGCGCTGGAGATGTACCGCGCCCAGTACCGGCCCAGCGCGCGACATCCGCAGCCCTACGCGGCGGTCGGCCTGAACGTGGTCGTGGCCGACACCGATGCCCAGGCGCAGCGCCTGTTCACCTCGATCCAGCAGCGTTTCCTGGGCATGCAGCGCGGCCAGCGCGGCCTGCTGCCCCGCCCGATCGACAGCATGGACGTGCTGTGGACCGCCGGCGAGAAGCTGGGGGTGGAACGCATGCTGTCGGAGTCGATCGTCGGCTCGCCGCGCACGGTGCGCGAAGGCCTGCGGGAGACGGCCGAGCGCACCGGCGCCGACGAATTCATCGTCGCCTGCGCCGTCCATGACGCGGCGGCGCGTCGACGGTCGTACGAGCTGCTGGCGGGGATCGCGGCGGAGTCGGAGGGCGGCTGAGTCCGGCACGGCACCAGCGTTCTGCTGTCGCAGCGGGATGACGGGGACCCGGGATACGCTGCCGTGGATCTGCGATAGGCGGACGCGGATCGCTCAACTTCGCGGATTGGCACGAACACGGCGGGCAGGGACGATGACGGCCCCTACCCTTCCCGGAGTTCCTTCCGCATGCCTGTCCGCGCCTTCTTCTCTCCCGCCGCCCGTGCGACGCGGCAGTCCGGTTTCAGTCTGTGCGAAGTCATGATCGCCTTGGCGTTGCTGGGCGCGATGTGGCTGGCTTCGCTGCAGGTCCAGCAGTTCCAGCAGATTGTCGAGAGCGGACGGCAGGCCGGATTGCGGCTCGCCGCGCTGCGCGACGGCGCCGAGCGCTACGTGCTCGATCACGGCGCCGCCCTGATGGCGGTAAAGTCCATCCCGACCTGCGAGGACGTCGCGCTGTCGCAGGGTTCCCATGCTGGCACTCGGCCCCACGCGGACTGCGAGCTGAAGGTCGACGGCAAGGCCGTGGTGCACAACGCGTTCCAACCGTCGATCCAGGAACTCCAGGACCTGGGTTACGTGACCTTCGGCGACAGCCTGCCCTTTCCGCACGGCGACACGATGCTCGACGGCCGCACCGGCCAGCCCGCCGCGGCGCGATGGGCCGTCTCCGTGCAGTGCCATGCAAATTGTCCGCAGCGCGCCAATGCCGGCCAGGCCGCCGCGGGATCCGGCACCACGGGGCCGGCCGCGCCGACGCTGCGGGTTCTGCTCTACAACACCCAGCCCTTCTTCGCGACCGCTGATCTGCCCTTCGGCTACGGCGCGCAGTTGAAAGCGGCACTGCAGGCGCTGGGGCCGGATGCCGTGGTGTCGCTGCCGAGGGAGTCCTCCGAGACTGCGGCGCAGTTGCGCGGCAAGGGCGTGGCGTCCGTCCCCAATCCGCTCAGGGCCGGCGCGCCGGGCACCGGCGTCCCGGGGGTGCTGGCGTCACATCAGCTGGTGTTCCTGGACGGCGTCGCCGCCGCGCATTGCGGCGACACCCGCGCCGCGAACCGTGCCGCGGGCGCGGGCGCGGACAACAATGGCGTGACCTGCCGCGATGGCTCGGCGAAACCGACGGCCCGGTGGGATTTCGGCGGGCAGGATCTGGACAACGTCGGTCAACTCGGTGTCGCAGGGAACGCGACGGTCATGGGGAAACTGACGGCCGCCCAAGCCGTCCACGCCAACGGCGGTCTGTTCGTTCGTCATCCCAGCAACGGCATGGTGACCCGGGAGCGCTACGACGGGTCCACCGTCACCGAGACACACGCCGTCGTCGACGTGGGCGGCCACGCCGTCATCCGCAAGAAGCTGATCGTGGGCGCGGGCGACCATGCCTATCCCTTCGGCGCCCACGACGACAAGGGGATGCAGCTCAACGGCACGCTGGCGGTCAGGGACGGCTTCGTGGACGTCAGTTCCCTGCAACGCGGCGGCGAGCCCTTCGACCCTCGCCTCAGCGGCATCCGCATTCCCCATCGCAGCCCCGACCAGCCGTGCAACCAGCAGGGCATCGATCCGAGTGTCTCGGGCGGCAACATCGCGCTGTACCAGCCCTACCGGGGTCAGGAGGTCTACGTGATGGCGTGTACCCGCGAAGGCAAGTGGACCAAGGCCCAGGGGGGCTGACGGTCAGCCCACCCACGCCCGTGCGTTCCGGAACATGCGCATCCACGGGCTGAACTCGCCGGCGTCGCCGCCGGTCCAGCTCATCTGGATGTTGCGGAAGACGCGCTCCGGATGTGGCATCAGCGCGGTGAAGCGACCGTCGGCCGTGGTCACCGCGGTCAGGCCCTGCGGGCTGCCGTTGGGGTTGAGCGGGTACTGCTCGGTCGGCTGGCCGTCGCCGTCGACGTAGCGCATCGCGCGCAGCACCTGGCCGGCGTCGCCGCGCTGCGAGAAGTCCGCGAAGCCCTCGCCGTGCGCGACTGCGATGGGCAGGCGGCTGCCGGCCATGCCGGTGAAGAAGATGCTGGGCGAGTCGACGATCTCGACCTGCGCCAGGCGGGCCTCGAACTGCTCGCTGCGGTTGCGCACGAACTTCGGCCAGTGCTGCGCACCGGGAATCATCGGCGACAGCGCGGCCAGCATCTGGCAGCCGTTGCACACGCCCAGCGCGAAGCTGTCGGAACGCGCGAAGAAGGCCTCGAAGGCCGCCTTCAGCACCGGGTTGAAGAGGATGGACCGCGCCCAGCCCTCGCCCGCGCCCAGCGTGTCGCCGTAGCTGAAGCCGCCGCAGGCGACGAAGCCCTTGAAGTCCTTCAGGTCGACCGCGCCGGCCTGCAGGTCGCTCATGTGCACGTCGTAGGCGTCGAAGCCGGCCTGCGCCATCGCATAGGCCATCTCGACATGCGAGTTGACGCCCTGCTCGCGCAGGATCGCGACCTTGGGACGCACGCCGCTGGCGATCAGCGGGGCGGCGACGTCGTCCTTCACGTCGAAGCTGGGCGACCAGTGCAGTCCCTTGCCCGGCGCGCCGGACAACGCGTGCTCCTGGTCCGCGCAGACGGGGTTGTCGCGCTCTCGGGCGATGCGCCACGAGACCTGGTCCCATTCCTGCTGCAGCTCGGCCAGCGGCGCGGCGAAGACCTTCTTCGCGTCGCGCCAGACTTCCGCCTGCTTGGCGTCGTTCGTCTTGCCGACGACGTGGGAGATCTTTGACAGCCCGTGCGCGCGCAGCGTCTGCAGCACCGCGTCGCGGTCGCCGGTGGCGACCTGCAGCACGACGCCCAGTTCCTCGTTGAACAGCGCCTTCAGCGTCAGTTCGTCGCGGCGGCCGCTGACCTGCGACGCCCAGTTCTTGGAGTCGCCCACCTCGGCGCGGCTGTCGCTGATGCCGTCGCCTTCGGTGACCAGCATGTCGACGTTCAGGCTCACGCCGCGCTGGCCGGCGAAGGCCATTTCCATCGCCGCGGCGAACAGGCCGCCGTCGCTGCGGTCGTGGTACGCCAGCAGCTTGCCTTGACCGCGCAGGTCGTTGACCGCGGCGACCAGCGCCTTCAGCAGCGCGGGATCGTCGAGGTCGGGCACCTCGGGGCCGAACTGGTTCAGCGTCTGCGCCAGGATCGAGCCACCCATGCGCATGCGGCCCTGGCCGAGGTCGACCAGCACCAGCGTCGTGTCGCCGTCTTGCAGCTGCGGCGTCAGCGTGCCCCGCACGTCGGCCAACGACGCGAAGGCCGTGATGATCAGCGAGACCGGCGCGGTGACCTGCTTCGTCGCGCCTTCATCGCTCCAGCGCGTGCGCATCGACAGCGAATCCTTGCCCACCGGGATCGAGATGCCCAGCGCCGGGCACAGGTCCATGCCGACGGCCTTGACGGTGTCGTACAGCGCGGCGTCCTCACCGGGTTCGCCGCAGGCGGCCATCCAGTTGGCCGACAGCTTCACGCGCGACAGCTCGATCGGCGCGGCCAGCAGGTTGGTGATGGCCTCGGCGACGGCCATGCGGCCCGACGCGGGCGCGTCGACGGCGGCCAGCGGCGTGCGCTCGCCCATGCTCATCGCCTCGCCGGTGAAGCCCTTGAAGTCGGACAGCGTGACGGCGACGTCGGCCACCGGCAACTGCCACGGACCGACCATCTGGTCGCGGTGGTTCAGGCCGCCGACGGTGCGGTCGCCGATGGTGATCAGGAAACGCTTGCTGGCCACCGTCGGGTGGCGCAGCACGGTGCGCGCGGTGGTCGCCAGATCGACGCCGTCCAGCGTCAGCGCGCCGCCCGAGCGGGCCACGCGCGTCACGTCGCGGTGCATCTTCGGCGGCTTGCCCAGCAGCACGTCCATGGGCATGTCGATGGCGCGTTCGCCGTCGGTGCCGTCCTCGAGCACCAGCTCCCGCTGCTCGGTCGTCACGCCGACGACCGCGAACGGGCAGCGCTCGCGTTCGGCCATCGCGGTGAAGAGCTCGAGGCTCTCCGGCGCAATCACCAGGACATAGCGCTCCTGGCTCTCGTTGCACCAGATCTCCTTGGGCGCCAGGCCGCTTTCCTCGAGCGGGACCTTGCGCAGATCGAAGATCGCGCCCCGGCCGGCGTCGTTCACCAGTTCCGGGAAGGCGTTGGAGATGCCGCCCGCGCCGACGTCGTGCACCGCCAGGATGGGATTGCGCTCGGCCAGGCCCCAGCAATGGTTGAGGACTTCCTGCGCGCGGCGCTGGATCTCGGGGTTGCCGCGCTGGACCGAGTCGAAGTCCAGGTCGGCGGTGTTGGTGCCGGCGGCCATCGAGCTCGCCGCGCTGCCGCCCATGCCGATGCGCATGCCGGGGCCGCCCAGCTGGATCAGCAGCGAGCCGGCGGGGAAGGCGATCTTCTTCGTCAGGTCGGCGCGAATCGCGCCGAGGCCGCCGGCGATCATGATCGGCTTGTGATAACCGCGGCGGATGCCGTCCACGTCCTGCTCGAAGACGCGGAAGTAGCCGCCCAGCGCGGGCCGGCCGAATTCGTTGTTGAACGCGGCGCCGCCCAGCGGGCCTTCGGTCATGATCTGCAGCGCGCTGGCGATGTGCGCGGGCTTGCCGACGGGGTTCTTTTCCCAGGGTTCGGACAGGCCCGGCAGGTCCAGGTTGGAGACCGAGAAACCGGTCAGGCCGGCCTTGGGCTTGGCGCCGCGGCCGGTGGCGCCCTCGTCGCGGATCTCGCCGCCGGCGCCGGTGGAGGCGCCCGGATGCGGCGAGATCGCCGTCGGGTGGTTGTGCGTCTCGACCTTCATCAGCACGTGCGCGGTTTCGGCGCGGGCCTCGTACCGGGGCGCGCGACGGTCGCCGGCGGCCATCCAGCGCTCGATCACGTGGCCTTCCATCACCGCCGCATTGTCGGCGTAGGCGATCACCGTGTGCTGCGGGTGCAGCTTCTCGGTGTTGCGGATCATGCCGAACAGCGACAGCGGCTGCGCCTCGCCGTCGATGGTGAACTCGGCGTTGAAGATCTTGTGACGGCAGTGCTCGCTGTTGGCCTGCGCGAACATCATCAGCTCGACGTCGCTGGGGTCGCGTCCCAGTTTCGTGAAGGCAGCGACCAGGTAGTCGATCTCGTCGTCGGACAGCGCCAGGCCCCAGGCGCCGTTGGCCTCCTCCAGCGCGACGCGGCCGCGCGCCTGCACGTCGACGTGCGCGAGCGGCTGGGCCTGCTTCTCGTCGAACAGGTGGGCGCCGGCCTCGCGCGACAGCAGCACGCTCTCGGTCATGCGGTCGTGCAGCAGGTCGGCGCAGGCGAGGATCTCGGTCTCGGTCAGCGCTTTCGCACCGCCGGCCAGGCCGGCCGTCAGGCTGCTGAGCAGGCCGGACTTCAGCGTCAGGCGGAACTCGGTGACGCGCTCGACGCGGTGGATGGGCAGGCCGCAGTTGTGGGCGATGTCGGTGGCCTTGGAAGCCCAGGGGCTCAAGGTGCCCAGGCGCGGGGCGACCACGATCAGCGCGCTGTCGGCAGCGCCGGCGGACGGGCCCTCGTAGGCGTCGCCGTAGTCCAGCAGCGCGGCCAGCTTGCCACGGCCTTCGTCGTCGAGGGCGGCGTCGGTCCAGACCCAGTGGACATGGCGCGCGTGCACCGCGGCGATGCGGTCGCTGACGGCCTGCAGACGCGCCAGCAGCGCCGCGGCCCGGAAGGACGAGAGGGCATTGCCCCCCTCGAAGTGAATCAGATGCTTGGAGGAGGTGGTGCTGGCCATGGGATCCCAGGGGGTTTGCGCCGCGCGCGCCGCGACGGTGAGCCCGCCATTCTAGCCAGCGCGGTCGCCCGGGCCGGGTTTACCCCGTCCGGTCTCCGCGCCTGTCGCCCCGCCGTCCCGGCGCCCCCTCAGTGGCAGTCCGTCAGGCGCTCCAGCGCCAGGTGCATCTGCTGGTCGGTCAGCTTGCCGCGCTGCGGCTGGACCCAGGCGCCCGGGGCTCCCGTGGTCAGGGACTTCAACGCCAGGACCTTCACCGGTTCCGGCTGCCGCGGACGCTCGCGGTCCAGCGACCACCAGCCGTCCGGGACGGTGCAGGTCATGCCGACGTCGATCGTGGCAGGCGCCGCCACGACGCCCGTCGCGGTGGAGGCGACCAGGGACAGTCCCAGCATCGGCACGGACCGGCGGACAAACACATGCAGCTTCACGACCACTCCCTGGAACACTTATTCGAGTGATCGAATGTAGGGATGTTTCGTGACGTAACCGCCCGGACATTCCGGCAATCGCCCGATTTCGCGTCCCTCATTCGCGGGGGTGCCGCGGGCGCGCGGCATGCCGGGTGGCGCGCTCCTCGCCCCCTGAGGCGCCGGGTTCTTCCGGATGGCCGATGGCGGGGGTCATGGCTTGTCGCTACATTGGTCGGTTCTCGGACCCGGCGCACGCCTCCCCTGAAGGTGGCGCGCGCGGGTCGTCCCTCGCCACTGGAGACCACCATGTCCCGCAAGACCCCCATCGAGCTCTACCGCAACATCGGCATCTCGGCGCACATCGACGCCGGCAAGACGACGACGACGGAGCGCATCCTGTTCTACACCGGGGTCAATCACAAGATCGGTGAAGTGCATGACGGCGCGGCCACGATGGACTGGATGGCGCAGGAGCAGGAGCGCGGCATCACGATCACCTCCGCGGCCACGACCTGCTTCTGGAAGGGCATGGACCGCTCCTATCCCGAGCACCGCATCAACATCATCGACACCCCGGGGCACGTGGACTTCACCATCGAGGTGGAGCGTTCCATGCGCGTGCTGGACGGCGCGGTGATGGTGTACGACTCGGTCGGCGGCGTGCAGCCGCAGTCGGAGACGGTCTGGCGCCAGGCCAACAAGTACAAGGTGCCACGTCTTGCCTTCGTGAACAAGATGGACCGCGTGGGCGCGGACTTCTACCGGGTGCGCCAGATGATGGTGGACCGGCTCAAGGCCAACCCGGTGCCGGTGGTGCTGCCGATCGGCGCGGAAGAGCACTTCAAGGGCGTGATCGACCTGCTCAAGATGAAGGCCATCCTGTGGCATGACGCCACGCAGGGCATGACCTTCGATTACCAGGAGATCCCGCCGGAGCTCAAGGCGCAGGCCGACGAATGGCGCGAGAAGATGGTCGAGGCGGCGGCCGAGGCCGACGAGGAGCTGATGAACAAGTACCTCGAGACCGGCGAGCTGTCGGAGGACGAGATCCGGCGCGCGATCCGCAAGCGCACGATCGCGGGCGAGATCCAGCCCATGCTGTGCGGCACGGCGTTCAAGAACAAGGGCGTGCAGCGGATGCTGGACGCGGTGATCGACTTCATGCCGTCGCCGGTGGACATCCCGCCGGTGCACGGCACCGACGACGACGAGCAGGACACGACGCGCGCGGCCGACGACAACGCGAAATTCAGCGCCCTCGCCTTCAAGCTGATGACCGATCCGTATGTGGGCCAGCTGACCTTCGTGCGGGTGTACTCGGGCATCCTGAAGTCGGGCGACTCGGTCTACAACCCGACGCGCGGCAAGAAGGAGCGCATCGGCCGGATCCTGCAGATGCACGCCAACCAGCGCGAGGAGATCAAGGAGATCCTGGCCGGCGACATCGCCGCCTGCGTGGGCCTGAAGGACGTCACGACCGGCGAGACGCTGTGCGACCCCGAGGCCATCATCACGCTGGAGCGGATGATCTTCCCGGAGCCGGTGATCTCGCAGGCGGTGGAGCCCAAGACCAAGGCGGACCAGGAGAAGATGGGCATCGCGCTCGGGCGTCTCGCGGCGGAGGATCCATCCTTCCGCGTGCGCACGGACGAGGAGTCGGGCCAGACCATCATCTCCGGCATGGGTGAACTCCACCTGGAGATCATCGTGGACCGGATGAAGCGCGAGTTCAGCGTCGAGGCCAACGTCGGCAAGCCGCAGGTGGCGTATCGGGAGACGGTGCGCAAGTCGGTGTCAGACGTGGAAGGCAAGTTCGTGCGCCAGTCCGGTGGCAAGGGCCAGTACGGTCACGTGGTGTTCTCGCTGGACCCGCAGGAGCCGGGCAAGGGCTTCGAGTTCGTCGACGCGATCAAGGGCGGCGTGGTGCCGCGCGAGTTCATTCCGGCGGTGGAGAAAGGCGTCATCGACAGCCTGCCCAACGGCGTGCTGGCGGGTTATCCGGTGGTGGACGTGAAGGTCACGCTGACCTTCGGCTCGTACCACGACGTGGACTCCAACGAGAACGCGTTCAAGATGGCCGCGTCGCTGGGCTTCAAGGAAGCCTGCCGGCGCGCCAGCCCGGTGATCCTGGAGCCGATGATGGCGGTCGAGGTCGAGACGCCCGAGGACTACGCCGGCACGGTGATGGGCGACCTGTCCAGCCGCCGCGGCATGGTGCAGGGCATGGACGACATGGTGGGCGGCGGCAAGATCATCAAGGCGGAAGTGCCGCTGTCGGAGATGTTCGGGTACTCCACCTCGCTGCGCTCGGCCACGCAGGGCCGCGCGACCTACACGATGGAGTTCAAGCACTACTCGGAGGCGCCGAAGAACGTCGCCGACGCGATCATGACCGCTCGCGCCAAGTGATCTGCCGTTGTTGATTGACGCCCGAGGCGTCATACCCGAATGGGCCGCGAGAGCGGCCCATTTGCTTTCAGATGATCTACATCAACGTCTGAGGACCACTCGACGGGACCACCGGTGCCGGAATCGCGGGGATGCAGCCCAAGATCATGGTGCCCGATCGACCCACGATCCCCATCCCCTCCTTGATCGACTGTCGCGCACGGCGCTGGCGGAGCGCTTCCGGGAAGCGATGGGCGACACGCCGCTGAATCATCTGCGCGTGGTTGCGCATGAAGCGCGCCGTGCAGTTGCTGGCGCAGGCGGGGCACAGCCTGGAGGCGGTGGCCGCGGCCGTCGGCCACAAGGATGCGTTCGGGTTCTCGAAGGTGTTCAAGCGCACGGTCGGGCTCTCGCCGAAGGCGTTCCGGCAGCAGGACGCTGCGGAGCGGCAGGATCCGTGGCGCCTGTCGACGGGCTGAATACGCGGGTTCAGGCGAGCCACACGAGACCGTCCACGGCCGCGGTCGACACCACCAGCACGCGCACCGGCTGCGCGTAGGCCGCGCTGTTGGCGCGCAGCGCGGACAGCAGCGCCGCGGCGACGACAGGATCCGGCGCGCGCACCATCAACAGCGTGGCCCGGCGCGGTCGGAAGGATTCGGCGGGCCCCGGCGCACCCTCTCGCCACCAACCGCAATCCCAGGGGTCGTCGGGCTGAGCGCCGCGCTTCGTCATGCACTCGCGCCACAGGATCTGCAAGCGCCACCACAGGCCGCGCCAACGACTCAGACGCGCCAGGTCGCGACTGCCGTCGAGCTCGCAGGCGACTCCGTCCAGCGCGGGATTCGGCGCGATGCCGGCCACACGCAGCGGCTCGGTCAGCGACGGATAGGCGCCGCCTTCGCACCATTCCCGGATCGTCTCAAGCAGCGCAGCATCGACCGTACGGCCAGCGACGTCGACGCTGCCTGCACCGCCCGCGACGAGCGGATCGGGCGGGCTCATCAAAGCGCCGTCGAAGCGACGGGGAAAGCGCATCAGCGTCCGTCCGACCGCCCCGTGCTGGCCGAGGCCGGACGGGACGGGGGAGACACGCCGATGGGAATGACCCGCACGCCGGAGGCGACGGCTCCGGTATCGGCGGGCCGGGCCGCCTGCGGGTGCTTCGCCGGCGAGCTCAGGCGGATGACGGAGAACATGTTGACCACGCCCTGACGCGCTTCGGAGGCGAAGAACAGGCCGCCGATGGCGAGGATGACGGCGGCGAGGCCGGCGATGACTTTGACTGGGGAGATGCGCATCATGATCGGGGCGAAGCGTACCTGAATGCCGATGCGGCCCTGGGCCGTCGTCGATTTCCGATCGCCTCGTTCGTCGTCACGGTATCAACCCTCTGAAAGGACCCTCGATGAAATACCTCGGACTCGCCTACTTCACGCCGGAGAAGTTCGACGAGATGCCGCCCGACGACGTCAAGGCGCTGGTGAGCCAATGCCCGGCGCTGGACGAGAAGATGCGCGCGACCGGCAAGATGCTGGTCTCCGCGTCGCTGGGCGATCTCGACAAGTGGAAGACGCTGCGTCCGCGCGGCGGCAAGACGCAGATCACCGACGGCCCCTACACGGAGTCGAAGGAGGTCGTCGGCGGCCTGTTCATCATCGAGGCGGACAGTCCCGAAGAGGCGCTGCGCATCGCCGCGATGCACCCGGCCGCACAGATCGGCGAAGCGGGAGGCTGGGCCGTCGAGCTCATTCCGACGGACTTCTATCTTTCCCTCTGAGCCTTCGAGATAGACCGGCACCGCGCGACGGCACCCGGGACGACATCGAGCGATGGCGGAAGGAACAGCCTTGAGGACATCCAACGATCGCATCGACAGGTTCGAGGAGAGTCAAAGATGACACTGCTGCTGCTCGGCGCCTCCGGCCTGGTGGGAAGCCATGCGCTGGCACTCGCGCTGGCCGATGACGCGATCTCCGAAGTGATCGCGCCGACTCGCAAGCCGTTGCCTGCGGCCAGCAAGCTGGTGAATCCCGTCTGCCCGCGACTCGATGACTTCGTTTCGATGCTGGCGTCGTACCGGCCGCAGGCGGTGATCTGCGCCTTGGGCACGACCCTGGCCAAGGCCGGGTCGAAAGAGGCGTTCCGGCACGTCGACCACGAACTGCCGATCGCGCTTGCGAAGGCCGCACATGCCGTCGGCGCAGAGACCTTCGGCCTCGTCTCAGCGGTCGGCGCGTCGGCGGACTCCTGGTTCTTCTATACGAGGACCAAGGGAGTAGTGGAACGGGACATCCAGGCCATCGGGTTCCGGTCCTTGACGATCTGCAGGCCCACCCTGATCGGCGGAGAGCGGTCCGAGACGCGGAGCGCCGAAGGCGCGGCGATGGCGCTGACCCGACTGCTCACGCCGATCCTGCCGAAGCGCTTGCGCATCAATCCGGCGAGCAGCATCGCTGCAGCGTTGCTCGACGCTGTGGTGGCAGCACGACCGGGGCTGCGGTGGATCGCATCGGACGAGATGAACTGAGCCTCGGCCGGCCAGGAAGTCGGGCTCCATGAATGGAATGGGCAGGCCTCGTTAGCCAGGGCGCATCGCCACGTGCCACGCGGCCCTGCAGCATCCGGGCGCTTTTGGACCCCTTGATATCCGGCGTCGCCAAACGCAACCTCTCCCGAGGATCCGGGCAATTGATCCAACGCAATCGCCTCGGGCTGAGTCGAGCCTACGCTGAGCCGATCAGCCGGGCACATCGTCGGCTGATCCCGGCGTTTGCCGTCGGGCGCGCGCAAGCGGTGCTGCACGCCCCCAACAAGGAATTGCCATGCACACCATGAAAGCCGCCGTGGTCCACGCCTTCCGTGAGCCGCTCGTCATCGAGGACGTGCCCGTTCCCGAAGTACGGTCCGGCCAGGTCCTCGTGAAGCTCGCCGCCTGCGGCGTCTGTCACACCGACCTGCATGCCGCCGACGGCGACTGGCCGGTCAAACCGCAGCTGCCCTTCATCCCGGGACACGAGGGCGTGGGCACCGTCGCCGCCGTCGGCGCTGGGGTCACGCATGTCCGAGAGGGTGACCGCGTCGGCGTGCCGTGGCTGCACACGGCCTGTGGCCATTGCGAGCATTGCCTCACAGGCTGGGAGACCCTGTGCGATCACCAGCAGATGACCGGCTACAGCGTCAACGGAGGCTTCGCCGAATACGTCCTTGCGGATCCCCACTACGTCGGCCACCTGCCGGCACAGGGCTCGTTCGAGGCGCTTGCGCCGATCCTTTGCGCGGGTCTCACGGTCTACAAGGGATTGAAAGTGCTCGACGCCCGGCCCGGTCAGTGGGTCGCTGTCGTTGGCGCCGGGGGGCTGGGCCACCTGGCCATCCAGTACGCCCGAGCGATGGGCTTCCATGTCGTCGCGGTGGACGTGGACGCCGCCAAGCTTGGCCTGGCCGCAGCGCTGGGGGCAGAGCTTTGCGTCAACGCCGTCGAAGACGATCCCGCCGTCGTCTTGCATCGGGAGCTGCAGGGCGTGCACGGGGCGCTGGTCACCGCCGTGTCGCGGCAGTCGTTCAGCCAATCGCTGGCCATGCTGCGCAAGCGCGGCACCATGTCGATGGTCGGGCTGCCGCCAGGCGATTTCGCGCTGCCGATCTTCGATGTCGTGCTCAACGCGAAGACGGTGCGTGGCTCCATCGTCGGCACACGCCAGGATCTCAACGAGGCGCTGCAGTTCGCCGCGGAGAAGAAGGTCCATGCCGAGACGACCCGACACGCGCTGGAAGACGTCAACGTCATCTTCGACGCGCTCAGAGGCGGTCGCATCGAGGGCCGAGCCGTGCTGAGCTTCGAGTGAAGTGCGGGCCGGCCCCGTGCGAGGAGCACGACATGACCTACAGGACCGTGATGGTGGGCTTGGATGGCGCACCGACCTGCGCCGCGCGCACCGAGGTGGCGATCCACCTGGCGCAGGACTTCGATGCCCACCTGATCGGCGTCGCGCCCACCGGTTTGGTGGACCTGCCGGCCACGCCGGGCGCAGCCGCGCTGCTCGGGGTTCACGCGACGTCCGCCTGGCTGCTGCTGATCGAGCAGGCCGAGGAGGCGGCTGGAAACTTTCGCGCGCGCTGCGAGGCCGCGCGTTTGCCGTCGTTCGAGGCCATCACCGATGAAGGCCCCGTCGCGACCTCGCTGGCCGGCCGCGCCCATTGCACCGACCTGCTGGTGATGAGCCAGCCCGATCCCGCGCGGGCCGGTCACCGGCACGAGCTGTCGACCCTGGAGCAGGTGTTGCTGCATGGCGCGCGGCCGACTTTGCTGGTGCCCTGCACGCATCACGGACCGCTGCGCATGCGGCGCATGCTCATCGGTTGGGACGAGAGCCGAGAAGCCGTACGCGCGATGACCGACGCGCTGCCCTTGCTCCGACGGGCCCAGCAGGTGCTGCTCGCCCATTGGCGGCACGAGCCCGACGGCGGCCGAGCGCTGCAGCGCCTGCACAGCATGCATCAGTGGTTGGCCTTCCAGGGGGTGGACGCGCAACCTCAAGATCTGGTAACCACCCTGCCGATCGGCGAGGCCATGCTGTCAGCCGCCTGCGACCTGGACACCGACCTGATCGTGATGGGGGCCTACAGTCATCCCCGCTGGTCCGAACTCCTGTTCGGGGGAACGTCGAGCGCCTTGCTCAGCACGATGACGGTGCCCGTGCTCATGTCGCATTGACCGGCGCCGCTGGCCGGCTGGTCCCGCGCCGACCCGAGACTCAGTGCGAGACCAGCAGCGGCACGGACGAGGTTTCGAGCATGAAGCGCGTGGTTCGGCCGATCCAGGGCGCACGCCAGGTTTCCCGGCCATAGGCGCCCATCACGACGAGTTTCGGCTCGAGCAGCTCCGCCAGGCACCGGAGCTGGCGCCCAGGTCGTGTCTCGAGGGTGATCGTGCGGCTCACCGCCGCGACACCTTGCCGGCGCAGCCAGTCGCGCAACGGCGGCCACCGATCCGTCAGGCCGGTGCGAGCGGCTCCCAGGGAGATGAGCTGTACCACCTGCACCTGGCCCGCGCGCCGAAGCAGCGGCAGCGCATCGGCCACCGCCCGCGCACAGGCGCCGCTGCCATCCCAGGCGATCAGAACGTTCCGGGTAGACAGTGGCTCGCTCTTCGCCGCGGGGAGGATGAGCACGGGACGAGCCGCCAGGCGAAGCACCACCTCAAGGTCGTCGATGGTGAGCGGCCCGCCCGGCGGGCTCGCCACCGGCTGCGTGACGACCAGCAGGTCCGCGGCGTGACTCGCCAGCACGAGCGCCGCCGAGGTCTGCCCGGCGTCGGGCGCCACATCGCCGCAACGGACCCCCGCGGCATCGCACTGGACGCGCAGGCGCTGGCGCAGGGTGACGCGATCGATCGACCCGGCGTCCGTGGACGATCTCCAGCGCAGCGAAGAGGAGGGGTCGGCCTCGATGCCGGCGGCGTTCGCACCGGCGCTCACGCCCGTGACGCGAGCGTCGAACCAGCGGGCCAGCAACAGCGCCGCGTTGATGCGCCGCTGCGCCGCGGCTCCCAGGCCGACCTGCACGGCGATGGACCGCCATCCGCCAGCGTCCGCGATCATGGCGCGTGACCGGGTTCCTTGACGATCAACACGGGCACCGGCGACAGCCGGGCCACCAGCTCCGCATCGCTGCCGAGCAGTGCGCGGCTGACGCCGCGGCGACCATGGGATCCGATCACGATGAGGCCGGCGCGCTCGCGCACGGCGCGCTCCACAATCGCCTCCGCCGTGCGGCGTCCGCTGGCGTCCAGGATCGTGCTCAGCGCGGACAGGCCGTTCTCCTCCAGGTGTCGGCTGGCGTGCGAAAGGATGGCCTCGGCGGCGGCGCGTTGCGACGAGCGCGACGCCTCAAGCAGGGTCGCGTCCGAGAACTCCACGCTCAGCGGCAGGTCGGACATCACATAGACCAGCTCCAGCTCGGTGGGCTGTCCGCGCAGCAGCATGGCGGCCGCGGCCAGCGCAGCGTTGGCGGGTGGGCTGCCATCAAAGGCAAGTAGCACTTTGCGATACATGGTCGACCTCAGCGAACGATGGGTTGAGGGGCGAAATGGAGACGGGAACGGGAACGGGAACGGCCATGGGTTCCATGAGGACCATTCTGGTGGGGCGTTCGGCAGACCCCTTGCGCTTGCGCAATCCGGCATCGGACGCCCCGCTTCAGGGACACGCGCCGTGTTCTCTGATGCATGTCAAATAGTCTGCTTGTGCGCGAGGAAGGCTGGCTCTAACGTTGCCCTGCGCGCCTCGAAGGCGTGGTGGTCTGCGATGCGTGAGGCGTCCGTTGGCGGACGCTGGATCATCGGACCGGTCAAGGAGCGACGTGATGATGACGACAGGGACTGCCGGCTCGCCGGAAGGCGAGGCCGCGCGTTGCACAGGGATGGATCTGCTGCGCTGGGGCGGCATGCCGGTCGAGGAAGCGAGCTCGTTGCGGGATGTGAGCTTCCCGGTGAAGTGGCTGTCCGCAGGGCAACTGCTGGTGGTGGAGGGGGCGCCGATGGAGAGCCTGTATTTCGTGCGCTCGGGCACGCTGAAGGTGTTCCAGACCGAGTGTGACGGCTACGAGCAGGTCCATGCCTTCGCGCTGAAGGGCGACATCCTCGCGCTGGATGGCCTGCACGACGAGCGCCATGCCACGGCCGCGACGGCGCTGGAGCCGTCCTCCGTGGCCGTGCTGGCGCTGCGGGAGTGGCAACGCGCGACCCGGGAGCATCCGTTGCTGGCGCGCCTGCAGGCCCGAGCAGCAAGCCTGGAGCTGGCCCGGCGCGGCGCCACCTTGCACAACATGGCGGCGGTCGCGGCGGAGGTGCGGCTGGCGCGCTTCCTGCTCCAGCTCTCGGCGCGGCTAGCGCTGCTCGAGTTTCCGCCACGCAAGCTGCGGCTGCGCATGAGCCGGCGCGACATCGCGAGCCTGCTGGGCGTCTCGCACGAGTCGGTCAGCCGCTCGTTGGGCATCCTCGCGACCGAAGGCCTGATCCGGGTGAACCACAGGGAGGTGGACCTCGTGGACGAGGGCGGGCTGGTGGCTCGGCAGAGCACGACCCGTCCGGAGCGCGATGGGCCTCGAGTGCTGGCGCATTGACGGGCAAGGACTGGACGGTGGGCGGTGGCGGGCGGCCCGAGCGGCCGCCCCTTCTTTTGCGTCAGTCCCGTGTCACGAGAAAGACGTACAGGCGGCTGAGCAGCCCCAACATTGCCACCAGCGCCAAGGCCACCCCCACGATCGCGCGCCAGCTCATCGGGCAGTCCCCCCGGCGGCAGGCATGTCCTTGTCCGGCGGGCCGACGAGCAGGACCGGCACAGGGCTGTCGCGCAGCACCACCAGCGCGTCGCTGCCAACCAGCATGCGCGACAGTCCGCGACGCCCGTGCGTGCCCATGACGATCAGGTCGCATGCCAGCTCGCGAGCCTGCCGGACGATCTCCGCACCGGCGTGGGCGTCCAGCGTTTCCTTCAGCACGATAGAAACGGGCAAGTGCGCGTCCTGCACGTCGAGGGCCGCGGCGGCGAGGAGGTCGTTGGCGACCTCGCGCCGGGGCGCCAGTTCAAGTTCCAGCTGTCCGGTGAGCCCGGCATGGCCGAAGAACGGATAGACATCCAGCACGTGCAGCAGCGTGATGCGGGCGTCGAGCGGTGCTGCGAGGGCAATGGCCTCGCGCAGTCCTCTTGCGGCGGTCGCGCTGCCGTCCAGGGGAACAAGGAGAGAGCGGTACATCTGCGGCTACTCGGTTCAGGTGGATGAGGCTTCTGGCGGAGGCCGGCGAACGAGCATCACTGGCACAGGACTCTCGCGCACGACCAGTTCAGCATCGCTGCCCAGCAACAGACGCGACATGCCGCGCCTCCCGTGCGTGCCTATCACGATCAGGTCGCAGGCGGTGTGCGCGGCCTCCGCAACGATGACGTCGGCGATGCGCCCCGCCGGCAGTTCCTTGAGCACCGCCTCGCTGGTGACACCGGCATCGAGTGCCCACAAGCTGGCGTCACCCAGCAACTTGTCGCCCTCCTTGAGCATCTGCCGCCGCACTTCGTCGAAGGCGATTGCGGAGGCGGTCTCCAGCACGGCCGGCCGTTCATTGACGACGTGCAGCAAGACCAGCGTGGCGTGCAGGCCGGTGGCCAGGCGGATCGCCTCCTCCAGGCCTCTGTTGGCGGTGACGCTGCCGTCGATGGGCACGAGGATTCTTTTGTACATGCGGAACTCCCGCGGCCCGGGAACACGGGCTCAGGCCGGGCCGCCAGCGTTGAGCCCCCTCATTCTGGGAAGTGGGAAGCCGCCGCCGATTGAGCAAACGCAGGATTGCCGTCGGGTCGCGCCGCCGCCCGGTCGGCGAACCGGCTGCTGAAGATGCGCCCTCCGCACTGCCATTCGTCATGCCCTCGCAAACCCGGTCGGGTTTCCGAGCAGGCGGCGAATATGCTGCCGGCACTCTTCATCCCAGGGTGCCCCATGACGAACAAGATGCTCACGAAGCAGGCCTCGCCGACGACCGTCCGGACCACTTTCACCGTCACGCCCGCCCGCGCGGGCGTGATCGCTTTCGGGCTGGCGCTGCAGGCCGCGGCCTTCGCGGCCGACGCCCCTGCTTCGGCGCCCTCGCCCGCCACGGCCGCCTCGGCGCCCGCCGCAAAGTGGAACGTCAACCAGCCCCCCGGCGACAAGAAGATCGCCACCATCGACGTGCACACCGGCACCTGGATGTCCGTCGACGTCAGTCCCGACGGCAAGCAGATCGTCTTCGACCTGCTCGGCGACCTCTACGTGATGCCCGTCGGTGGCGGCGAAGCCAAGGCGCTCACGCATTCGATCGCCTGGGAGATGCAACCCCGCTTCTCCCCCGACGGCAAGCAGATCGCCTTCGTCTCCGACGCCGGCGGCGGCGACAACATCTGGGTCATGAACGCCGACGGCTCCAACGCCCGCGCGATCTCGACCGAAGACTTCCGCCTGCTCAACAACCCCGTCTGGCATCCGAGCGGCAAATACATCGCCGCCCGCAAGCACTTCACCGGCACCCGCTCGCTGGGCAGCGGCGAAATCTGGCTCTACCACGTCGACGGCGGCAAGGGCCAGCAGCTCAACGAAAAGCCGAACTGGCAGAAGGACCTCGGCGAACCCGCGCTGTCGCCCGACGGCAAGTTCCTCTACTACTCGCAGGACAGCACGCCCGGGCGCCAGTTCGAATACAACAAGGACAGCACCGGCGAGATCTTCCGCATCTATCGCCAGGACCTGACCGACGGCACCAGCGAGCCCTTCGTCACCGGCCCCGGCGGCGCGATCCGCCCGACGCCCTCCCCCGACGGGAAGTACCTCGCCTTCATCCGCCGCCTGCGCGACGCCACGGGCAGCCGCACCACGCTGTTCCTCAAGGATCTGAAGACCGGTCGCGAGTTCCCCGCCTGGACCGGCATGGAACGCGACCTGCAGGAGTCCTGGTCCGTCCACGGCGTCTACCCCGGCATCGCGTGGATGCCCGATTCCAGGCAGGTCGTGGCGTGGGCGCAGGGCAAGCTGTGGCGCATCGATCCCTTCAAGTCCAGCGCCGCCGAGATCCCCTTCCACGTGAAGGACGAGCGCCAGGTCACGCCCGCGCTGCGCTTCGCGCATGAGGTCGCGCCCGCGACCTTCGACTCGAAGATGCTGCGCTGGGTCAAGGTCTCGCCGGACGGCAAGCGCGTGGTGTTCTCCTCCGCCGGCTACCTCTACGCGAGCGAACTGCGCGACGGCCAGCCGGTCGGCGAGGCGAAACGCCTCACGTCGCAGACTGAGCGCTTCGAATACTTCCCGGCGTTCTCGCGCGACGGGAAGCAGCTCGTCTACGTGAGCTGGAACGACGCCGACCAGGGCCGCGTGCGCGTGCTCGACCTCGCCGGCGGTCGCGATACCGTCGTCACGCCGGAGGCGGGCAAGTACCTGTCGCCGGCGTTCTCGCCGGACGGCAGGACCGTCGCCTACCAGAAGGCCAAGGGCGGCTTCCTGACCTCGCCCTGGAACAGCCTGGAACCCGGTGTCTACGTCGCCGCCGCCGACGGCAAGGGCCGGCCGCGCCGCGTCACCAAGGACGGCGAGGCGCCGCAGTTCGGCGCCGACGGAGAGACGCTCTACGTCACCCGCAAGCAGACGACGGGCGAGGTCGACTCGAATCATCAGCTGGTCCGCCTCAACCTCGTCGAGCGCAGCGAGTTCGCCGTCGCCAAGAGCGAGTTCGCGACCCGCTTCACCGTGTCGCCGGACGGCCAGTGGCTGGGCTTCACCGAACGCTTCCACACCTACGTCACGCCGCTCGCGCCCGCGGGCAAGCTGCAGATGGTGGGACCGAAGGCCGAGGCGATGCCGGTCAGGAAGCTCGACGTCAACGCGGGCGACGACCTCCAGTGGTCGGGCGACGGCAAGTCGCAGCCGTACGCGCTGCATTACGCGCTCGGCAACGAGCTGTTCACCGTGCCGCTGACGCAGGCGCTGCAGCCGGGCTTCAAGCCGGCGGAGCGCGGCGCGACCATCCAGCTCACGCTGACCGCCGACAAGCCCAAGGGCCGGATCGCGATCGTCGGCGCCCGCATCGTCACGATGAGCGCGAGCAAACCCGATGAAGTGATCGAGGACGGCGCCATCCTGGTCGACGGCGACCGCATCGCGGCGATCGGGCCGCGCGCGTCGATGACCATCCCGGCGGGCACGGAGACGATCCAGGCGGCCGGCAAGACGGTGATCCCCGGCCTGATCGACGCGCACTGGCACGGCACCATGGCCGAGAGCGAGATCATCCCGCAGCAGAGCTGGATCAACTACGCGTCGCTGGCCTTCGGTCTGACGACGCTGCACGACCCGTCCAACCGCACCAGCGACATCTACACGCAGTCGGAGATGCAGCGCACGGGCCGCGTGGTGGGACCGCGCATCTTCTCGACCGGCACGGTGCTGTACGGCGCCAAGGCCGATTTCTCCGCGGTGATCAACAGCCTGGAGGACGCGCAGACCCATCTGAAGCGGCTGAAGTCGGCCGGCGCGATCAGCGTGAAGAGCTACAACCAGCCGCGGCGCGACCAGCGCCAGCAGGTGCTCGAAGCGGCACGCGAGACCGGCATGATGGTCGTGCCGGAAGGCGGTTCGCTGTTCCAGCTCAACATGTCGATGGTGGTCGACGGCCACACCGGCGTGGAGCACGCGCTGCCGGTCGGCAAGGTCTACGACGACGTCAAGCAGTTGTGGCCGCAGACCCAGGTCGGCTACACGCCGACGCTGAACGTCGCCTACGGCGGCCTGGACGGCGAGCACTACTGGTACGCGCGCACGGACGTGTGGCGCCATCCGATCCTCAGCAAGTTCGTGCCCAAGGCCGTGCTGGAACCGCGCAGCGTGCGCCGCGAAACGGCGCCGGAAGAGGACTTCAACGTCATCCAGGTCGCGAAGACCGCGACCGAGCTGCAACGCGCGGGCGTGTCGGTGAACATCGGCGCGCACGGCCAGCGTGAGGGCCTGGGCGCGCATTGGGAGATGTGGATGATGGGACTGGGCGGGATGACCTCGCTGGAGGCCATCCGCACCGCGACGCTCAACCCGGCGCGCTATCTCGGCCTGGACAAGGACATCGGCTCACTGGAGCCGGGCAAGCTCGCGGACCTGGTGATCCTCGACGGCGACGTGCTGAAGGACATCCGCCAGAGTGATCGCATCTCGCAAGTCATGCAAGGCGGACGCGTCTTCGACATCCCGTCGATGAACGAGGTCTGGCCGGCGAAGAAGCCGCGCAAGCCGTTCTTCTTCGACGGGGTGAATGCGAGCGCGCCGGTGGATGCGGCGGCGGCAGGTGTCGAAGAGGGGCATGGGCACGGGGATTGAGCCATCAGGCAACGATGAGCCCACCGTCTGCGAAGGCCGCAGTGGATCGGATCAGATCAGCCAGGCGGAGGTGCCGCCGTCGGAGATGTTCGCCTACTGCGACCATAGCAACCCCAGCGCCGCCTCGGCGATCGCCTCGATCTGCGCTTGCTGATCGAACGTCGCATGCCGCTCGGCGAAGGCGCGCGCCTGTGCGACGAAGGCGGGCTCGTGCAGCAGCCGCCGCACGGCCGTCGTCAATGGGCCGGAACCCTTCATGCCGTTGGCATTGATCGCCGCGCCGGTGCGCGCGACCTGCGTCGCCATCAGCGCCTGCTCCAGATGCATCGGCAGCATCAGCACCGGCACGCCGGCTGTCAGCCCCTGCACGATGGTCGCCTCGCCGGCATGCGTGACCATCAGCCGGGCGTCCTTCATCGCCGCCGCGACGTCCACCGGCGCCTTCGCGTAGCGGATCAGCGGCGAGCTGACGGGAGGTGCCCGTCCCGCAGCGACCTCGGGCATGTAGCACAAGGTCCGGCATCCTGCCGCGTCCAGCGCCCGGAGCGCATCGACGCTGGCAGGGTGCCCGGCTTTCAGGTAGGCGAAGGCGCGTGGCCCCTCCCCGTCGTTCCACGCGGGCGGCTCGCCGCCCCGGGTCATGAAGCTCGGTCCGAGCCATCGCTGTCCGGGCGGCAGCGCGTCGCGGCCGTAGTGGTCGAGCTCCGGCCACGTGCAGAGCAGCGGCGCGTCGCCGCAGAACAGCGTCGATACGCGCGCCAGTGGCGCGCGCCCAGCGGCGCCCAGTACTGCGTTGACCGTCTCGAGCACGCGCGCGTCCGCCTGCTGCAGCCGCTGCGGCGACACGGCCGCGTCGGTCAGGAAGGACGGCATCGGATGCACATCCGGCGGCATGTAGAAGCCCAGTCCCACCGTGATCGACGGCAAGCCGAGCACTCGCGCCGCCAGCACCGCCGTGGGCGCGTAGTCGCCGATCACCGCGTCCGCGACTATCGTCTCCAACGCCGAGGTCCAGCCGCCCACCAGCCCGGACAGCGTGGCGGCGAGCAGGTAGCCATGACCGAGCAGGATCTCCGACAAGCTCACCAGCGGATCCGGCAGACCGTTGACCTGATGCAGCCAGACCGGTCCCTGCAGCGCCGGCAGTCCCAGTTCCCGCAGCAACCCGCCCGACTGGACCAGGTCCCTCACCATCAGCACGCAACGATGGCCGCGCGCCTCCAGGGCTTTCGCGATCGGTATTAGCCGCCCCACATGACCCAGCCCCGCACCGAGCTCCCAACACAGCACGAACGTCTTCACGCCGACTCGTCTCCCCGCTGGGGCATCAGCGCATCACAGGCACAGGCACAGGCACGGGTACGGGCACGGGTACGGGTACGGGTACGGGTACGGGGATTGATCACGGAAAGATCGTGTCGGGAGGTAGAAGTCCCAGAGTCGGTGCAGGCATCTCCGGGCGCCTGAAGTCGAAGCTGAAGAGCGCGGACGACTCGGACGCATTGCCGGCAACGTCCGTCTGCGTCGCTTCGCGGATGTGCATGGGAAATGGTCTCCAATCCGTCTTCAGCGGAAGCTCGAACGAATCGCCGCTCATCGAATGAGAATTGGGTTCTTCCGTTTGTCCGGCTCGCCCGCCATACATGACCCAACTCATGCTGTTTCCCTGTTCGAAACCGTCGAAGACGATCACGGGGTCGGTAGAGAACGGAACGCCACGTTCGTCCGTCCCCTCAGAGGATTTCAACCTGGGGACAACGGGCTTCACCTCGGTATCGAGGACAAAGGAGAAAGACGACAGTCCGCTGTCTTTGTCTCCGCTTTGCTGCTTGACCCACACGGTCTTCTGGCCATCCGCGCCCAATTCGCGAGCCGGGATCTCGTTGCCGTCACCAACTCGCCACGAGCGCCCCTCGTCAAGGCTGAACTGCCAGATCGCCGCCTCGTTCAGACCGGAGACGCTCAAAGTCCCGTCTTTCGTGATGCCGTCGTGCTTGTGAGACCCGTCCACGGCCACCTCAGTCCCCGAGGCGCCGTCGTAACGGGTACGAGCGGTATCGTTCTTCAGTGACAAGCGCGGTGCCCCGGTGTCCAGCGTGAATGTCAAGGACGTCGCGTCGCTGACATTCCCCGCCTGATCGGTCTGGTCCACCTGCACCTTGTGGTCGCCGTCGAACCTGATATCCGAGATTTCCGACCCGTGACCCACGTGCCAGGTCTTGCCACCATCCAGGCTGTAGCGCCATGAGGCGCCCTGCTCCAGTCCCGACACCGTGATCGTCGAGTCACTCGTGACCCCATCGTTGGCGTCGGAACCCGTGTCGCGCTTCAGCGCCAGCGTGGGACGGGCAGGCGGTGTCGTGTCGACTTCGATCGGAGGAACGATCTTCGGCTCAACCTTGGGTTCGATCTTCGGCTCGACGGTCGGATCGACGATGCCCGGCACCTGGGTGCCAGGTCCCCGCGTGCCCACCCCTTCCACGGGATCCGGCGACTTCGTCATCGGGATCTTGGGCAGCGTGACCGCAGGCTCGCGTGTCTCCGGAATCAATGTACCGGTCGCGGGAGGCGACACGGGTCTCGCCACGACGACGTCGCCCGTCGGGGCGATCTCCCCCCCACCGGAGCCGCCACGCAGGCCCGCTGCCACCACGCCGGCGACGCCGACACCCACCAGACCGATCAAGCCCTCGACCGTCTCCAGGCCACGTCCGTCAGGACCGTCTTCCACCATGGCCGCCGGCGGCGACTCCTGCCCGGCATCGGCTGCCGCTTTGGCGACGGGGAGGCTCTCGTCGCCGCCCTCTCCCGGCTTGCGCTTGCGCGCCGGCTTGGCGCGATGGAGGGGCTGGTTCACTGCTTGGCGTTCTGACATCGGCATCGGCTCTCAGGAATTGGGAAGACGATGAGTTTGTCGGTAGGGACGCCATCCGGCACTCGCGTGCAGACTCGCTTTCCGATATCAGGCATGCCTTGTCCAAGGCCACGACGACGTTGATGTGTCAGCCCTGTTCGACCTCATGAAGGGAATCGCGAAACTCAGTCAGCCGTCCGCCTTCAGCCGACCGTCGGCGGTGTTTGCAACTCCCCCAATGCCTTCACGGCCGCCTCCACGTCCTTGACCCTGCCGACGATCCTGTCGAGCTGTCGCAGGTGGGCGGCGTTCAGCCGCCAGTCGTCGAAGCTGGAGAACGGGAAGTAGGACGTGTAGTGCCCCGGCTCGCGCACGCTCTTGGACACGCGCGTGCCGGCGCCTATCGTCGTGCCGTCGGCGATCGAGAGGTGTCCCACCACCATCGCCGCGCCGCCGATCAGGCAGCGGGCGCCGATCCGCGTGCTGCCCGCGATGCCCGCACAGCCCGCGATCGCCGTGTGGTCGCCGATGCGCACGTTGTGCGCGATCTGCACCAGGTTGTCGATGCGCACGTCGCGCCCGATCACCGTGTCCGTGAGCGTGCCCCGATCGATCGCCGAATTCGCGCCGATCTCGGCATCGTCGCCGATGACCACACCCCCGCGCTGCGGGATGCGGCACCAGTGCCCGCCGTCCTTGCCCTCGCCCCCGTTCCAGGCCATGCCGAAGCCGTCCGCGCCGATCACGGCGCCGCTGTAGATCGTCACCCGCCGACCGATCGCGCAGCCGTCGTGCACCACGACGCGCGGATGCAGCACCGAATCGTCCCCGATGCGGACGTCATCGCCGATCACCACGCCAGCATGGATCACGCAGCGCTCGCCGATCGTCACGCGGTCGCCGATGCAGGCCAGCGCGCGGACCTCCGTCGAGGCGGCGATCATGCCGTCGATCCCGATCACCGCACGCGGATCCACGCCGCCGCGCGCCGGCGCCGACGGATACATCAGCGAGGCGGCCCGCGCAAAGTAGAGATAGGGATCCGGCGTCAGGATCAGGCTGCGCCCCGCCGCAGCCGCAACGTCGGCGCACGCCGGCGGCACGATCAAGGCCGCGGACCGGCAGGTCGCGAGTTCCGGCAGGTGCTTGGGCGACACCAGGAATGACAGCTCGTCCGCCGCCGCCCCCTCCAGCGCCGCGATGCCGCGCACGTCGCGGTCCTTGCCGCGCAGCCTGCCGCCCAGCAGCCGCACCAGCTCCGAGAGCCGCCAGACCCGTGTCGCCGCCGGCCCCGTCGTTCGGGGTCCGGCCCTGTCGTCCGCGTCCGATATCGTCATCTGCTTCGCCTTTCGAGCATCGAAAGGCCAGCAGTCTGCGCAGCCGGCGCCGGTTTGACACTGGCGGATCCGCGCGCAACCGCAGTCGCCGCCTGGCCGATCAGCGGTGCGGCCTCCTCAAGTCGAGCGCGTCGGTTCGCCAGAAGACCGACACGCCGCCATCAGGCCTTGCCGGTCGAACCGAAACCGCCCTCGCCGCGCGAGGACGCGTCGAAGTCGTCGACCACGCGGAAGCTCGGCTGCACCACCGGCACGATCACCATCTGCGCGATGCGCTCCATCGGCTGGATCGTGAACACATCCTTGCCGCGGTTCCACACGCTGACCATCAGCTGGCCCTGGTAGTCCGAGTCGATCAGGCCGACGAGGTTGCCCAGCACCACGCCGTGCTTGTGACCCAGTCCCGAGCGCGGCAGGATCATCGCGGCCAGGCCCGCGTCGCCGATATGGATGGCCAGGCCGGTCGGCACCAGCACGGTGTCGCCGGGCGCCAGCGTGATCGCCTCGTCCAGGCAGGCGCGCAGGTCCAGGCCGGCGCTGCCGGTCGTCGCGTAGGCGGGGAGCTGCTCGGCCATGCGGCGGTCGAGCACCTTCAGATCGATGGTGGTCATGGAATCAGTCGGAAAGGAAGTCCTGGCAATCTGAAGGGCCGCGACGGCTTCAGGTGCCGTAAGTGGTCAGCCGCTGCGCGATCTCGCGCACCAGCTCGCGCGCCAGGGTCAGCTTGTCGGCGCGCGAGAGCTCGCGCTCGCCGCGCGCGTCGACCAGCGTCAGCGCATTGTCGTCCTGGCCGAAGGCCTGCGGACCGATGTTGGCCACGATCAGCGGCACGTTCTTGCGCTGGCGCTTCTCGCGCGCATGCTTGATGAGGTCCTGGCTCTCCGCCGCGAAGCCGACGCACAGCGGCGGATGCGGCATGGCGGCGACGGTCGCCAGGATGTCGGGGTTCTCCGCCAGGTCCAGCGCGGGCGCGACCGCCTCGCCCGCCTTGGCGTTCTTCTTGATCTTGTGTTCGGCCGTCTGCGCCGGGCGCCAGTCCGCGACCGCCGCGGTCGCGACAAACACCTGGTGCGTGGCCGCGCGCGGCAGCACCGCATCCAGCATCTCGCGCGCGCTCAGCACGTCGATGCGCGTGACGCCCAGCGGCGTCGGCAGGTGCACCGGACCGGCGATCAACGTCACCTCGGCGCCCGCCTCCGCCGCCGCGCGCGCGACGGCGAAACCCATCTTGCCGCTGGAGCGGTTGGTGATGCCGCGCACCGGATCGATCGCCTCGTAGGTCGGTCCGGCCGTGATCAGCAGCTTGCGTCCGGCCAGCACCTTCGGCTGGAAATGCGAGACCACGTGCTCCAGCAACTGCATCGGCTCGAGCATGCGGCCGTCGCCGACCTCGCCGCAGGCCTGGTCGCCGGACCCCACGCCCATCACCAGCGCACCGTCCGCCTGCACCTGCGCCAGATTGCGCTGCGTGGCGGGGTGCGCCCACATCTCGCGGTTCATCGCGGGGGCCAGCAGCAGCGCGCACTTGTGCGCCGGACGCGCCAGCGCCGTCAGCGACAGCAGGTCGTCCGCGCGGCCCTGCGCCAGCTTGGCGATGAAGTCCGCGCTGGCCGGCGCGACCACCATCACGTCGGCTTCGCGCGTGAGGTTGATGTGCGCCATGTTGTTGTCGGGGCGCGCATCCCACTGGCTGGTGAAGACCGGGCGGTTGGACAGCGCCTGCATCGTCACCGGCGTGATGAAGGCCTCCGCGGCCTCCGTCATGATGACCTGCACCGTGGCGCCGGCCTTCACGAACAGCCGCGTCAGCTCGGCGATCTTGTAGCAGGCGATGCCGCCGGACAGGCCCAGGAGGACGTGCCGGCCGGCGAGGGAGTTGGATTCGGACATAGAGAGGAACTCTACCAGCGCGACCTTTTGGCGATCCCTGAAAGGCCTTGCAGGTCCGGCCGTGCCTGACCTTTGTCACGTGGGGCGCCGCCCCGACGGGCGGGATGCGGAGCGAGGACCCGCGAACCCGGGACACCGGCCCGCGGCGCGCGGGTCAGGCCTTGCGCTTGAACACCAGGTCCCAGACGCCGTGACCCAGTTTCAGGCCCCGGTTCTCGAACTTGGTCAGCGGGCGGTACTCGGGCTTGTCGGCGTAACCGTCCGCGCGGGTCGAGGTGTTCACCAGGTCCGGATCGCCGCTGAGCACCTCCAGCATCTGCTGGGCGTAGGGCTCCCAGTCGGTGGCCAGATGCAGGTAGCCGCCGGGGGCCACGTGTTGCACCAGCTTGGCGATGAACGGCGGCTGGACCAGCCGGCGCTTGTTGTGGCGCTTCTTGTGCCAGGGATCGGGGAAGTAGATGTGCACGCCCGCGAGCGATCCCTTGGGAATCATCGCGCCCAGCACCTCGAACGCGTCGTGCTGGAAGATGCGGATGTTGGCGATGTCCTGCTCGCCGATCAGCTTGAGCAGCGCGCCGACGCCGGGTTCGTGCACCTCGCAGCCGATGAAATCGATGTCGGGCAGCGCCTGCGCGATCTGGGCGGTGGCCGCCCCCATGCCGAAACCGATCTCGAAAACCACCGGCGCCTGGCGGCCGAAGGCCGCCTCGTAGTCGAGCGCCTCGTCCTTGAACGGCAGCACGAACCTGGGTCCGAGTTCCGCGAGCGCCCTCACCTGACCAGTGCCCATGCGCCCAGGGCGCACGACGAAGCTGCGGATGCGCGCCTTCGGGTGGTTGACGCCCTCGCCCGCCGGCGATTCGCTCGCGTTGATGCTGTCGCTGTCGATGGGATCGTCGATGGAGTCGATGGAATCGGACATGTCGTGAATCAGGAATCGAGGGCCGGGATTCTAGCGATCAGCCCAGTTCCGCCATGACGAGCGGCGTCGGCGCCCAGGACGGCGCGTCGCCGACGGTGATGGCGGCGAGCACCTGCGCGCTGGCGCGATCGGCCGAGGCCTCGTCGGCGGCATGCACGAAGGCGATCGGATCGCCGGCCGCGACGACGTCGCCGAGCTGCGCGAAGCGGTCGAGGCCCACGCGCATGTCGAGCGCGTCGCCCGGCAGGCGCCGGCCGCCGCCGAGTTCGACGATGACGAGCCCGAGCGCGCGGGTGTCCATGCCGACGATGCGGCCTGCGCGCGCTGCCGCGATGGGGCGCACGACGGGCGCCGACGCCAGACGCGCCTCGGGCTTCTCCAGCAGATCGGCCGGGCCGCCGAGCGCGGCGACCATCTTCGCGAAGCGTTCCGCCGCCGCGCCGCTGTCCAGCGCGGCCTGCAGCTTCACGCGCGCCGACGCCGTGTCGGGCGCGAGTCCGCCCAGCACCAGCATCTCGGCGCACAGGGCCAGCGTGAGTTCATGGGTGCGGGCCTCGCGCGGGCGGCGACCGGTCAGGTAGTCGATGGCGCCGCGCACTTCCAGCGCGTTGCCGACCTCGTGCCCCAGCACCTGGTTCATGTCGGTGATCAGCGCCCGCGTGCGCAGGCCGGCGCCGCCGGCCACGTCCACGATGCTCTGCGCGAGCTCGCGTCCGAATTCCGGCGTCGCCGCGAACGCGCCGTTGCCGCACTTGATGTCCATCGCCAGGCCCTGCAGACCGGCGGCGAGCTTCTTCGACAGGATGCTTGCGGTGATCAGCGGCACGCTTTCCACCGTCGCGGTGATGTCGCGCACCGCGTAGAAGCGCTTGTCCGCCGGTGCCAGATCGCTGGTCTGGCCGATGACGGCGCAACCCAGCGTGCGCACGATGCGGTCGAAGTCGGCCGGCGCCGGCGTCGTCGTGTAGCCGGGGATCGCTTCGAGCTTGTCGACGGTCCCGCCGGTGTGCCCCAGTCCGCGTCCCGCGATCATCGGCACGTAGCCGCCGCAGGCCGCCACCATGGGCGCGATCATCAGGCTCAGCTTGTCGCCGACGCCGCCGCTCGAATGCTTGTCGAGCACCGGCCCCGGCATGTCCGGCCAACTCAGCACCCGGCCGCTGTTCATCATGGCGCGCGTCAGCGCCACGGCCTCGTCGCGCCCCATGCCCTTGAGGAACACCGCCATGCCGAGCGACGCCACCTGGCCTTCGCTCCAGCTGCCGTCCACCAGGCCGCGCACGAAGTGCTGGATCTGGGTCTCGTCCAAGGCGCGCCCCTCGCGCTTGGTTCGAATGATTTCCTGAGCCAGCATGATCGCCGCGTCCCTTGGTATGTTGTCGTCATGCGCCCGCCCCTCGTCCATCGGGGCGGGTCGTCGCGGCTTGCGCTCGTCGCGCGCTGCTTCAGTAGGCGGCGCTGACCGCCGCGCTGTCCTGGCCGGCCAGGACCGCCTCGATGTCGCCCAGCAGACCGCTCGCGCCGAAGCGCAGGCGTTGCGGCGTCAGGGCGGCGGCGCCGAGCGCCTCGGCGGCCAGCTGCAGATAGACGCGGGCGTCGACCACCGAGCGGATGCCGCCCGAGGCCTTGAAGCCCGCGTTGCCCAGGCCGCTGCCGGCGATCTCGCGCAGCATGGTCGCGGCCGCTTCGGGCGTCGCCGACACCTTGGTCTTGCCGGTGCTCGTCTTGACGAAGTCCGCCCCCGCCATCAGCGCCTGGCGCGTGGCCTCGGCGATGCGCGCGGTCGAACCGAGTTCGCCCGATTCGATGATCACCTTGAGCGTCAGCGGCCGCGTCGCGTGCCGGACCTCGGACAGGAATTCACCGACCTCGGTCGACTGCCCCGCCATCAGCGCGCGGTACGGCAGCACGACGTCCACCTCCTGCGCGCCGGCCTGCGCGATCGCGTCGATCTCCGCCAGCACGCGCGGCAGATCCAGGCTGCCGTCGGGGAAGTTGGCGACCGCGGCGACGCGGATGTCCTTGGGCAGCGCGGCGCGCGCCTGCGCGACGAACGTCGGCCACACGCACACGGCGGCGACATGACCACGGCCCTCCGCGCCGATCGCGCGCTGGCACAGGGCCTCGATGTCGGCGGCGGTGTCGCCGTCGTTCAGGCTCGTCAGGTCCAGGCATTGCAGCGCCAGGCGCGCCGCTTGTTCGAGACTCATCTCCGACTTCATCGACTACTCCCTACTGCTCATTCACAAACGGCCGGCCCGGCAGTCCGCCGGACCGCGGCGATCTGCCTCCGGCGGTCGGACGACCGGGGTCCGTCGCCCCGATCTTGCACCGACGGGGCTCAGGCCTTCAGCGATGCCAGCGTCGCCAGCGAGGCCAAGTAGTGGCCCAGGTAGGCCGCCGCGCGGTCGCCCGAGACCTTGGCCTGCTGCAGCGTCAGCGCATGCGTCAACGCTTCGTCGGACATGCCCGCGGCCATGTTCGTGATCAGCGCCAGGCCGGCGACGCGCAGACCGGCGTGACGCGCCAGGATGGTCTCCGGCACGGTGCTCATGCCGACCGCGTCCGCCCCCCAGGCCGCGAACATGCGGATCTCCGCCGGCGTCTCGAAGTGCGGCCCGACGGCCCACACGTACACGCCTTCGGTGAGCACCATGTTGTGCTCGCGGGCGATCCTGAAGCCCTGCTGGCGCAGCTCCGCGTCGTAGGCGACGCTCATGTCGCAGAAGCGGTCGCTGCCCGGCAGGCCCGTCAGCGGCGAGCGCTGCGGCGCGTTGATGTGGTCCGAGATCAGCATCAGGCTGCCCGGGGGCTGGTGCGAGCGCAGGCTGCCCGACGCGTTCGTCAGCACCAGCACCTTCACGCCCCAGGCCTTCAGGCTGCGGATCGCGCCGGCCATGCCGGTGCAGTCGCCGCTCTCGTAGGTGTGGGCCCGGCCGCGCAGCATCGCCACGCGTTGCTGGCCGACGCGGCCCACGGCGATCTCGGCCACGTGGCCTTCGACCTTGGGCTGCGGGAAGGCCGGCAGCTGCGCATACGGCAGGTGCTGCACGTCCTGCAGCTGGTCGACGGCGCCGGACCAGCCGGAGCCCAGCACGACGGCCACTTCGGGGCCTTGCTCGCCGAAGGTCGACTTCAGCGTGGCGATGCTGGCGGTGATGGCGGCGTCTAGCGCGGCGCCTTGCAGGGGGATGGACATGTTCGTTCTCCTGTCGCGGCCAGGCGGCCGCGTCGTGTCGATATCGATGTCGACGTGACTGTCGACGTTCAGGGCTTCAGGTGATCCGGACCGAAGCTGGCGGGCAGCAGCTGCTCCAGGGTCCAGTGGGCGCGCACGCCGGAGGCGTCGCCCGCGATCACGATGAGGTCGTCGGGCCGCGCGAACTCGCGCAGCTTCTGGCGGCAGCCGCCGCAGGGGGTGATGATTTCCGAGCCCGCGCCGGTGACCATCACCGCGCGCGCCACGCGGCCGCCGCCCATGATCATGTGGCCCAGCGCGTTGGTCTCCGCGCACCAGCCTTGCGGGTAGGCGGCGTTCTCGATGTTGCAGCCGGCATGGATGCGACCATGCTCGTCGAGCACCGCGGCGCCGACGAAGTACTTCGAATACGGCGCGTGCGAATGCTGGCGCGCGGCCAGCGCGGCCTCGAGCAGCCGCTCGATGACCTCGGCGGGCAGCGGGATCGCCGCGATCAGGTCGGCTTGGGAATCCTGGGACGACGCCATCATCAGCGCTCCTTCACGTAGGGCTTGCTGAGCGCCTTGGGCGCGATCGCCTGGCCGATGAAGCCGGCCAGCAGCACCACCGTCAGGATGTAGGGCAGCGCCTGGATCAGCTGCACCGGCACTTCGCCGATGCCCGGCAGCGAGACGCCCTGCAGGCGGATCGCGACGGCGTCCAGGAAGCCGAACAGCAGGCAGGCGCACAGCGTGGGCACCGGCTTCCACTTGCCGAAGATCATCGCGGCCAGCGCGATGAAGCCGCGGCCGGCGGTCATGTTCGGGGAGAAGGAGGCGTTCTGCGCCAGCGTCAGGTAGGCGCCGCCCAGGCCGCACAGGACGCCGTTGAGCGCCAGCGCGGTGTAGCGCAGCCGCGGCACGGACACGCCGGCCGCGTCGACCATCGCCGGGTTCTCGCCGACCGCGCGCAGGCGCAGGCCGGGGCGCGTGCGCTCCAGGAAGAACCACACGACGACCACCAGCAGGAAGGCCAGGTAGACCAGCGCGTTGTGGCTCAGCAGGCCGTGGCCGACGACGGAAGCGAACCAGCTGCCGGGCGTGGGCTCGGCCCACTGCGGCAGCAGGCCGGTGATGCGCTGTTCCGCGCCGATCGGCGGCGTCTGGCCGCCCTGCGCGAACCACGCGATGCCCAGCACCACGGTCAGGCCGGCGGCCACCATGTTCAGCGCGACGCCGGAGACGACCTGGTCGCCGCGGTGCGTGACCGTCGCGAAACCGTGGACCATCGACATCGCGATGGCCACGACGATCGCGGCGAGCAGGCCCAGCGTCGTCGAGTGCGACACGCTGGCCACCGCCGCCGCGGCGAAGGCGGCGGAGAGCATCTTGCCTTCCAGGCCGATGTCGACCACGCCGGAGCGCTCCGACAGCAGGCCGGCGAGCGCGGCGAACAGCAGCGGCGTGGTGACGCGCAGCGTCGACGCCAGCACGGAGCCGATCAGGACCTCATCCATGGGACTTCCCTTCCGCGGCGCGCTGCTTGCGCGCGAACGCGCCGTAGAGCTTCGCGAACATCGGCGCGCTCACCATCGCCATCGCGCCGGCGAACAGGACGATGAGGCCCTGCACCGTCACGACCATCTCGCGGCTGAAGCCGGGGACCTCGAACGACACCTCGACACCGCCCTGGTACAGCGTGCCGAACAGCAGCGAGGCCAGCACGATGCCGACCGGATGGTTGCGGCCCATGAGCGCGACGGCGATGCCGGTGAAGCCCGCGCCGGCGACGAAGTCCAGCGTCAGCTTGCCCTGCACGCCGGCGATCTCGTTGACGCCGACCAGCCCGGCCAGCGCGCCGGACAGCCCCATCGCGGCCAGCACCTGCCAGCGCGGCCGGATGCCCGCGTAGTGGGCGGCGCTCGGGTTCGAGCCGACCGCGCGCAGCACGTAGCCGGCGCGGCTCTTCCACAGGAACCACCAGACGAAGACGCAGGCCGCGACGGCCAGCAGGATCGACAGGTTCAGCGGCGAGGACGGCCATTCGACGCCGAACTTCGCCAGCAGCTCATGGACCGCCGGCATGCGCGCCGAGTCGGCGAAGGCGTCGCTCTCGACCGACATGGAGCCGTTCGGGCGCAGCCAGTTCACGAGCAGGTAGCCGTTGAGGCTGGCCGCCAGGAAGTTGAACATGATGGTCGTGATGACCACGTGGCTGCCGCGCCAGGCCTGCAGGTAGCCGGGCACCGCGGCCCAGACCATGCCGAACAGCGCCGCCGCGACGATCGCCAGCGGGATCATCAGGACGCCGGGCAGCCTGGCGCCCAGCCACAGCGACACCAGCGCCACGCCGATGCCGCCCAGCGTCGCCTGCCCTTCTCCGCCGATGTTGAACAGGCCGCCGTGGAAGGCGACCGCCACCGCCAGGCCGGTGAAGATGAAGGTGGTCGTGTAGTAGAGCGTGTAGCCGAGGCCGCGCGCGCTGCCCAGCGCGCCGTCCAGCAGCACCGTCAGCGCCTGCATCGGGCTGGCGCCGATCAGCAGCACCACGCCGCCGGCCACCGCCAGCGCGATCAGCAGGTTCCACAGCGGCAGGAGGATCAGGTCCATCCAGCGCGGCATCTGCAAGGCTTGGGCGCTCATGGGGCGGTCGCCGCGACGGCGGTCTTCTCGTGATTCGGGGAGGCGGACATCAGCAGGCCCAGGTTCTTCTCGCTGCACTCGTCGATGGCGAGTTCGCCGGTGATGCGGCCGGCGTTCATGACGATCACGCGATCGGCCAGCGCCAGGATCTCGTCGAGCTCGCTGGAGACGACGAGGATCGCGCAACCGGCGTCGCGCAGGCGACGCAGCTGGTTGTGGATGAATTCGATCGCGCCGATGTCGACGCCGCGCGTCGGCTGGCCGACCAGCAGCACGACCGGGCTCTGCCCGATCTCGCGCGCCAGGATCAGCTTCTGCTGGTTGCCGCCGGAGAACTTCGACGAGCCCAGCTCCGCGTTGCGCGGTCGGACGTCGAAGCGCTCCATCATCTCCGCGGTCTGCGCGCGCAGGTGGCGCTGGTTCATGCCCAGGCCCATCGGGCCGGCGCGGTAGGCGTCCTGCTCGTGATAGCCGAGCGCGGCCGTTTCCCATGCGGGGAAGTCCAGCACCATGCCGAGCGCGTGACGGTCCTCGGGCACGTGCGCGAGCTTGAGCTCACGCGCCGTGCGCGGATCCATCCACGAGGTCGGGCGGAAGTCGCGGCCCGCGACGTGCAGCGTGCCGGCATCCGGCGCGCGCATGCCGGCCAGGACTTCCAGCAGCTCGCTCTGGCCGTTGCCGGACACGCCGGCCACGCCGACGATCTCGCCCGGACGCAGGACCAGCGTCGCGTTGCTGAGCAGGTGGACACCGGAGCCGCTGTCGCCGGCGACGGTCAGGCCTTCGGCCTTCAGCACCGGCGCGCCGGACGACGCCTTCGCGCCGGCATCGTCACGGCCCAGGTTGACCTTGCGGCCGACCATGCTCTCGGCCAGGTCCTCGGGACTGGTGTCGCCGATCGCGCAGGTCTTGATCACGGCGCCCGCGCGCATCACGGTCACGGCGTCGCACAGGGCCATCACCTCGCGCAGCTTGTGCGTGATCAGGAGGATGGTGGTGCCGCGCTCGCGCAGGCGACGCAGGACCTCGAACAGCTGGTCGGTCTCCTGCGGCGTCAGCACCGCGGTGGGCTCGTCCAGGATCAGGATCTTCGCGCCGCGGTACAGCGCCTTCAGGATCTCCAGCCGCTGCATCTCGCCGACCGGCAGGTCCGCCACCGTCGCGTCCAGGCGCACCGTCAGGCCGGTGTCGCGCATCAGCGCTTCCAGCTCCTGACGCACCTGGCGCTTCGCGCGTGAGAGGAAGAAGGCGGGCTCGGCGCCCAGCATCACGTTGTCCAGCGCGGACAGCGTGTCCACCAGCATGAAGTGCTGATGCACCATCCCGATGCCCAGCGCGATGGCCTGCTGCGAGTTGGCGATGGTGACGCGCTGGCCGTCGACCTCGATGTGGCCCTCGTCGGCGTGGTAGTAGCCGTAGAGGATCGCCATCAGCGTGCTCTTGCCGGCGCCGTTCTCGCCGACCAGGCCGTGCACGGTGCCGCGCTCGACGGCCAGGCTCACCGCCCGGTTGGCCAGCACCGCGCCGAAGCGCTTGGAGATCTCGCACAGACGGACCGCGGGCGCGGCGCCGCCGCGTGGGGACTGTGTCATGTCAGGAAGACTCGCTCGCGAGGGGTCAGTTCTTGCAGGCGTTGTCCGCCATGTAGTCCGCAACCTTGATCTTGCCGGCGATGATGTCGGCCTTGTACGCGTCCAGCTTGCTCTTGATCGCGGGGGCGATCAGCTTGGCGTTGTTCGCGTCGACGGCGTACTCGACGCCGCCCTCCTTCAGACCCAGCACGCTGATGCCGGGCTTCCATTCCTTGAGCACGTTGTAGACGGCGACGTCCACGCGCTTGACCATGGAGCTCAGCATGGTGCCGGGCTGGAGGTGGTTCTGGTTGCTGTCGACGCCGATGGCCAGCTTGCCGGCGTCCTTCGCGGCTTGATAGACGCCGACACCGGTGCCGCCGGCCGCGGCGAAGACCACGTCCACGCCCTTGGCGAACTGCGCCTTGGCCAGCTCGCCGCCGCGGGTCGGATCGTTCCAGGCCGACGCGGTCGTGCCGGTCATGTTCTTGAAGACCTCGGCCTTCGGATTGGCGGCCTTGACGCCCTGCTCATAACCGCATTCGAACTTGCGGATCAGCGGGATGTCCATGCCGCCCACGAAGCCGACCTTGCCGGTCTTGCTGGTCAGCGCGGCCAGCGCGCCGACGAGGAAGCTGCCTTCCTGTTCCTTGAACAGCACCGACTGCACGTTGGGCTGGTTGACCTTCTCGTCGATGATGACGAACTTGGTCTTGGGGAAGTCCTTGGCCACCTGGTTCAGCGCCGAGGCCTGGGCGAAGCCCACCGAGATGATGGGGCTGGCGCCGCGCTCAGCCATGCGGCGGATCGCCTGCACGCGCTGGGTCTCGTTGCTGATCTCGAACTCGAGATACTTGCCGCCCGTGTCCTTCTTCCACTGCTCGACGCCGCGGTACGCGGCCTCGTTGAACGACTTGTCGAACTTGCCGCCCATGTCGAAGATCACCGCCGGGGTGGTCTGCGCGGCCGCCGCGCCGCCCGCCACAGCCAACGACAGGCCGGCGGCGATCGAGAGGACAGTCTTGGAGAGCGACAGGGAGAACTTCATCATTTGCGGTCTCGATGCGAAGGGTGAGGAGCAGCCGGGCATTCTAAGAAGGCGCGAGTGTAAGCCACGTCAAGGTAAACGCTAAACGTTTGCGGGGCCGGGAAATCAGGAGGTGGATCACTGCTCGAAGGCGGTGCGCGGCGGGTGGAATGCAGCTCGCCCTACCCCGCTCCGCCAAGCGCGGGCGCTCCGCGACGCAGGGGGCATCGCGTGCGCGAACCCCCAGCATCACTCCGGCCCCACACCCGCTCGCTGACTTCGCCCCCCTCGAGGATCCGCTGGTTGGGCGAATTGCAGTCCGCCCTCGGGTTCACCGAACCTTCACCTCGGTTCTGCGAAGGAAGTTGAGAATCACTATCATTTAGAATCTTTCGCTTCGCAAGCCCGCAGGCTCCTCCCCGAGATCCCTACGACATGAGCGCCGTTCTCCAAGCCCCCACCCTCGCGCAGGCCGTCATCGGCCAGGCGCACCGCGTCAAGGCGTTGCAAGCCCCGGCCCATGCGCCGGAATGGAAACAGATGCTGGAGGAACTGGGATTCGTCGCCGGTGAACACGTCGCCGTGCTCGCCCGCGCCCTGCCAGGCGCCGATCCGCTGGTGGTGCGCATCGGCCAGTCGACCTTCGCGCTGCGCCGCGCCGAGGCGGAATGCGTGGAGCTCGAAGGCGCCGCGTCCGGCGAACCGTCGGGAGCCGCCCGTGCGTGAGTCCGTCGTCCACATCCATCCGTCCGGGCCGCTGCTGGCGCTGGTCGGCAATCCGAACTGCGGCAAGACCGCCCTGTTCAACCGCCTGACCGGCAGCCGCCAGAAGGTCGCCAACTACGCCGGCGTGACCGTCGAGCGCAAGGAAGGCCGCCTCAAGACCGCCGCCGGCAAGCTGCTGCGCGTGCTGGACCTGCCGGGCACCTATTCGCTGTATCCGCGCTCGCCGGACGAGCGCGTCACCGTCGACGTGCTGGCCGGACGCGCGCAGGGCGAGAAGCGCCCCGACCTGATCGTCTGCGTGCTGGACGCGACCAATCTGCGCCGCAACCTGCGGCTGTTCCTGTCGGTGCAGCGCCAGGGCCTGCCCTGCGTGGTCGCGCTGAACATGGCCGACCTGGCGCAGCGTCGCGGCATCAACGTGGACACGCAGAAGCTGAGCACGCTGCTGGGCGTGCCGGTGATCCGCACGGTGGCCACGGACGGCGAGGGGATCGACGACCTGCGCGCATTGCTGGACCAGCCCGAGCGCTGGCGCACGGATGCCGTCACCGCGGAAGGCGAGGACACCGCGCGCATCAACCACATCCTGAAGGCACTGGGCCTCGACTCGCTGCAGGGCGAGCTGCCCAGCGACAAGGTCGACCGCTTCGTGCTGCATCCGGTGCTGGGACCGATCCTGCTGGCGGTGCTGCTGTTCTTCCTGTTCCAGGCGGTGTTCGCCTGGGCCGAGGCGCCGATGGGCTGGATCGAGGCCGGCACCGGCTGGCTCGGCGAACAGGCCGGCGCGCTGCTGCCCGAGGGCCATCTGCGCAGCCTGGTCGTGGACGGGCTGATCGCGGGCGTCGGCGGCGTGCTGGTGTTCCTGCCGCAGATCCTGATCCTCTTCTTCTTCATCCTGCTGCTGGAAGAGTCCGGCTACCTGCCGCGCGCGGCCTTCCTGCTGGATCGGCTGATGGGCTCGGTGGGCCTGTCGGGCCGCAGCTTCATCCCGCTGCTGTCGAGCTTCGCCTGCGCGATCCCCGGGATCATGGCGACGCGGTCGATCGCGAGTCCGCGCGACCGGCTGGTGACCATCCTGATCGCGCCGCTGATGACCTGCTCGGCGCGGCTGCCGGTGTACGCGCTGCTGATCGGCGCCTTCATCCCGCAGCGCGAGCTGTGGGGCGGCATCGAGCTGCAAGGACTGGTGCTGTTCGTCCTCTACTTCGCCGGCATCATCGCGGCGATGGCCGTGGCCTGGGTGCTGAAGCGCTTCACCAACGCCGGCCGCACGGTGCGTCCGCTGATGATGGAGCTGCCCAGCTACCACTGGCCGCATGCGCGCAACGTCGCGATCGGACTGCTGCAGCGCGCGGAGATCTTCATCAAGCGCGTGGGCGGGATCATCCTGGCGCTGACGCTGCTGCTGTGGGTGCTGTCGACCTTCCCCGGCGCGCCCGAAGGCGCGACCGGTCCGGCCATCGAGTACAGCTTCGCGGGCTACCTGGGCCGCGGGCTGGCGACGATCTTCGAGCCCATCGGCTTCAACTGGCAGATCAGCCTGGCGCTGGTGCCGGGCATGGCGGCGCGCGAGATCGCGGTCAGCGCGCTGGGCACGGTGTACTCGCTGTCGGCCACCGGCGACGAGGCCGCTCAGGCGCTGACGCCGCTGATCGCCTCCACCTGGGGCCTGCCGACGGCGTTCTCGCTGCTGGCGTGGTTCGTGTTCGCGCCGCAGTGCCTGTCGACGATCGCGGCGGTCAAGCGCGAGACCGGCGGCTACAAGATCCCGGCGATCATGCTGGCCTATCTGTTCGTGCTGGCGTATGTGGCGTCGTGGCTGACCTTCCATGTCAGCCGGTGGTTGCTGACGTGACCTCGACCTGACGCCGGAAACGGCATCGACACACAAGGGCGCCGTTCGCATCGACCGGCGCCCTTTTCATTGCCTCGACACCTTCTTTGCTTTCGGCACGGGTGTCGCGGCGGGGCCGCCAAAGTTATGCTCGCGCCCCATGACGAATCGCCCCACCCGCCTCACCCACCTCACCCTGTCGGCGCTGGCCGTGGCCGCGCTGACCACCGTCGGCGCGCTGTCCGCCGGCACGGCCTTCGCCGCCCCCGCCAGCGACACCCCCAAGCCGACGCGCGCCGTCATCAAGCTCGACCCCGACCAGACCCTGGACGCCGACACCCGCTTCCAGCGCCTGGCCAACGACTACATCGAGGCGCTCTGGCGCCTGGACCCGGATGCCGCCATCGGTGCGGGCCGTTATGAATTCGCCGCAGAGCTGCCGGCGCCGGACCGCGCGATGCGCGCCCGCTCGCTGAGTTTCGCGACCGACTGGCTCAAGCGCTTCGAGGCGGTCGACGTGAAGACACTGAGCCCGGCCTCGCGCACCGACCTCGGTCAACTGCTCAACAAACTGCGCAGCGACCGTTTCCAGCTGACCGAGCTGCGCGAGTACGAGTGGAATCCGTCCTTCCTCAACATCGCGGGTCCGATCGACTACATCCTCGCCACGGACTACGCGCCGCTGCCGGTGCGGCTGAAGACGATCTCGGCGCGACTGGCGCTGGTGCCGGCCTACTACCGCGCCGGCGCGTCGCTGCTGAAGCAGCCGACGCTGGAGCACACGCAGCTCGCCATCGACCAGGCGCCGGGCGTGCTCAGCGTGCTGGAGGAAGTGGCCAAGGCCGCGCAGGGTCCGGACGCCGCGTCGCTGACCGAGGCCGAGCGCAAGCAGCTCGCCGATCGCATCGCCGGCGCGAAGACCGCCGTGGAGGGCTACCGCGCGCAACTCGCGCAACTGCTGGCCGAGGGCAAGGCCACCGGCAAGGCGCGCGGCTTCCGCCTGGGCAAGGCGCTGTACGAGCAGAAGTTCGGCTACGACATCCAGTCGGTGCATTCCGCCGAGCAGATGTACCAGCGCGCGTTGAAGGCGCGCGAGGCGCTGCTGGCGCAGATGGCGCAGATCTCCGACCAGCTGTGGACGCGGACGATGGGCGACGCGCCCAAGCCGGAGGACCGTTTCGCCCGCATCGGCGCGGTGATCGGCAAGCTCAGCGAGCAGCACGTCAAGCGCGAGGACTTCGTGAAGGAGATCCGCGCGCAGATCCCGCAGCTGGAGCGCTGGATCACCGAGCACGACCTGCTGACGCAGGACGCGAGCAAGCCGCTGATCGTGCGCGAGACGCCGGTCTACCAGCGCGGCGTGGCCGGCGCCGGCATCGAGGCGCCCGGCCCCTACCGGCCGCAGGATCGCACCTACTACAACGTCACGCCGCTGGACGACCTGACCCCGGAACAGGCGGAGAGCTCGCTGCGCGAGTACAACCACTGGATCCTGCAGATCCTCAACATCCATGAGGCGGTGCCCGGTCATTACACGCAGCTGGTGCACGCGAACAAGTCGCCGTCGCTGGTGAAGACGCTGTTCGGCAACGGCGCGATGGTCGAGGGCTGGGCGGTCTACGGCGAGCGGATGATGCTGGAGTCCGGCTACGGCGGGAACGCGCCGGAGATGTGGCTGATGTGGGGCAAGTGGAACCTTCGCAGCGTCACCAACACGATCCTGGACTACAACGTGCACGTGCTCGGCATGACCGAGGCGCAGGCGCTGGACCTGCTGCAGCGCCAGGCCTTCCAGACCGAGCGCGAGGCGCGCGAGAAGTGGCGCCGGGTGCAGCTGACCTCGGTGCAGCTGACGAGCTACTTCAGCGGCTACAGCGACATCATGGAGCTGCGCGAGCAGCGCAAGCAGGCGCTGGGCAAAAACTTCAGGCTGAAGGACTTCAACGAGCAGTTCCTGAGCTACGGGAACGCGCCGGTGTCGGTGATCTCCGAGCTGATGTCGCAGCCGGCGGCGAAGGCGGCGGCCAAGGCGTCGGTGAAGGCGGCGCCATGAGCGAGGTCCCGGGCGACGGCGAAAGAGCCGAGGAGCTCCGCGTGCTGGAGTCGCGCGTCACGGAGCTGGAGATCAAGGCCAGCTTCGCCGAGGACCTCGTCGATCATCTGAACGCGCAGGTCGCGAAACAGCAGGAGCAGATCGACGCGCTGGTGCGCGAGGTCCTGCAGTTGCGCCGCCAGGTGCCCGAGGGACGCGGCGACGGCACCGGCGGGCTGCGGGACGAGTTGCCGCCGCACTACTGAGCGGCGCTGCGCAGCAGCGCGGGCGGCGTCGACCGGCGCCCTCCCGCCGCGGACGCTCCCCTCTCGACGGAGTGTCCCTCCGCCGATGTCCGTGAAAGGACGAAAGTCAGGTGCGAGGGAACGGCGATCGGCGCAGCATCGCCGAGTGCGATGCTGAGGTCCCGCCGGATGTTCGGTCGGACGGCGCGCGATGGAGCTTTCCATGTTCGAGAAGATCAAGCCGGGCCACGTCCTCCGTTTCAACGGCACGGACCCGGGCAACATCGTCCCGCCGGCCGCCACGGCCGTGGGCAACGACATCACCGCCGAAACCCTCTGGACCGCTCAATCGGCACTGGGTCGCGTCGACGTGCTCTCGCATCCGACCGGCCCGCTCGCCGACATGGCCGCCGAAGTAGCCAGGAAGCTGCGCCCCGGCATCAGCTTGACACGTCTGGCGAGCTACTCCGACATCGCCAGGGAGCACTCCTCGCAGAACCGCTTCATCGGGGCCGCCCTGTGCGACTTCGTCGGCTACGTCGACGGCCGCAGCAACTACATCGCCACGGATCGTGCCGTCATCAGCAAGGATTTCAGCGGTTGCCTGATGGTGAGCTACGTGGTCGGCGGCCAGCGCCGCGTGGCGCATTCGGCGGCCAGTCAGGATCCCGCGCGCGACTGCAAACAGGCCTTCCTGACCACGCTGCGAGGACTGAACGCCCAGCAACTGATCTGGTTCAAGCCCTACACCAATGACGAAGCCGCAGGCTTCATCCAACGCTTCGCGGTGGCGCGCGCGCACGTGAACGGCAACGTCAATCGCATGACGACCTTCGGTGTCGTCACGCCGACCGGCGAGGCCTACGCGATCGAGGCGTTCAAGCCGCTCGCGGCGGTTCAGAACGACTGGATAGTCACCGCCGTGCGGCGCCCGCAGATCCGCACATCCTGGACGGTGTAAACGCCCGACGGTGCGGGCCTGCGCGGGATCACGCCGCGGGACGCGCCGGAATGTTCAGCCCGCGCTTGACCGCGTCGCGCGCGACGAACGCGTCCAGCACGCGCTGCACGTTCTTGAATTCGCTGAAACCGACGAGGTCGCCCGCGCCGTAGAAGCCCACCAAGTTGTTGACCCAGGGCCAGATGGCGATGTCGGCGATCGTGTACTCGTCGCCCATGATCCAGCCGCGGCCGGTCAGGCGCTGCTCGAGCACACCCAGCAAGCGCCTGGATTCGTTGAGGTAGCGATCACGCGGACGCTTGTCCTCGTAGTCCTTGCCGGCGAACTTGTGGAAGAAGCCGACCTGGCCGAACATCGGCCCGATGCCGCCCATCTGGAACATCACCCACTGCAGCGTCTCATAGCGGCGCGCCGGGTCTTGCGGGATCAGCTTCCCCGTCTTCTCCGCGAGGTAGACCAGGATGGCGCCCGACTCGAACAGCGGCAGCGGCTGACCGCCGGGGCCGTCGGGATCGATGATCGCCGGGATCTTGTTGTTCGGGTTCAGCGACAGGAACTCGGGCGTGAGCTGGTCGTCGGTCTGGAAGCTGACCAGGTGCGGCTCGTAGGCCAGGCCCAGTTCTTCCAGCGCGATCGACACCTTCACGCCGTTGGGCGTCGGCAGCGAGTACAGCTGCAGGCGCTCGGGGTGCTGCGCGGGCCACTTCTTCGTGATGGGGAAGCTGGACAGGTCCGTCATGGGGGTACCGTCGGAATGTTGTGAAGGCGCCGGGACGCACCGCGGAGGTGTCGGCAAGGCGTGGATGAACGTGAGCGATGAACGTCAGCGACGGACCATTCTCTGCGGGCTCGGAGAGACCTTGCGGGGGACGGGTCAATGGGAATCGTGCAGCGTGCGCTCAGCGCAGCGGCGCCGCGAACCGGCCCCAGCGCGGCGCCCAATGGGCGGTGATGTCGGCCGAGACCAGCACGCGATGCGCCTGTCCGATGATCAAGCGCCGCGGCACGAGTCCGATGAAGCGCGAGTCCTCGCTGTTGTCGCGGTTGTCGCCCATCATGAAGAACTGGTCGGCCGGCACCACGAGGGGACCGAAATCGCGCCGCGCGCGGACGTCCGGCAGGAACTGCACGACGCGGCGCTGGCCGCCCCACTGCTCGACCTCGCGGACGCCGCGGACCGCGATGCCCGGCGCGACCGCCTCGGCGACCTCCTCCACCGGCACGTACGCCGCCGGCTGGCCGTTGAGGATCAGCCGGTCGGCGCGCAGCTCGACCGTATCGCCGGGCACCGCGACGATGCGCTTGATCAGCCGCGTGCCGTCGCGCGGCGAGCCGAAGGTGACCACGTCGCCCCGCTGCGGCTCGCCGACGCGGCGCAGCGAGATGTCGGTCAGCGGGAGCTTCCAGTCGTAGGCGACGCGCTCGACGAAGACGACGTCGCCTTCGAGGATGGTCGGCCGCATCGATCCGCTGGGGACCGGGTTCCAGTCCGCGATCGCGGTGCGGAAGAACAGGAAACCGACGAGGAACAGCAGGAAGCTGCGGTTCTCGCGGAACCAGGCGGCGACAGGGATCTTCATGGGAACGCTCCAGGGTCGGACGTCGAGGCGCCAGTGTGGCCAGCCGCCCCGCCGCCTGGTAACCGCGTGCGGCGAGTGGCGGGAATCCGCGCCTGAGTGGCGGCTCGCCCCGCCGTGACGACAGGTTCGCGACAGCCTGACGTCTGGCGGGACGCCTTCCGACCTTCATAATCCCGCGCCATGCGCAAGCATCTCCTGCACTTGCTGCTCCCGCTGTTCATGCTGCTGTCGCAGCAGGGCGCGGTGTGGCATGGCATCGGTCATCTGACCGGTGCGCGGGGGCATGGGCCTGCGACCGCCACGGCGACCGCCTCGGTCCAGGCCGGGCGCGACGACGTCGCCCACGCCGATCCGGACGACCTGTCCGCCGATCAGCTGTGCGAGGTCTGCCTGGCCTTCGACGACCTCGCCGCCTCGGCCCGCGCCGAAGCGCCGGTGCTCGCGCTGGCCGAAGCCGTCCACGTCCAGGCGGCCGTCATCGAGCGCGTCACGCGCTCGCTGCCCGCGCCGCCGCCGCGCAGCCGCAGCCCGCCCCTGGCGATCTGAACCCGACCTCCTCACCGCAGCGCCGACCGGCCGCGCCTGAACGCTTCGAACGCCCCAGTTCCTGAAGCTTCCGGCGACCGGACAACGACCACCCGGCCTCATCGGCCGGCCTGCGCTCGACCGAATTCAGATTGCCAGAGATCCACCATGACCCACCCTCCCCTGCGCGTGCTCGCGCTGTCCCTGTCGCTCGCCTATCCGCTGCTGCTCGCGCTGCCGGCGCGCGCCGACGACACGGCCGCCTCGTCGGCACCTGCTGCGACCAGCACCGTTGAAGCCCCGACCGCCGCCGGCGGCGCCGCGCTCCCCACCGTCCAGGTCCAGGGCGCGCGCAGCCGCCTCGACGCGGCGCGCAACGGCCTGTCGCCCGACACCGGCAGCACGATCTACAAGTTCGACAAGAACGACATCGCCCGTCTGCCGCAAGGCGACGACACCCCGCTGAACCAGGTGTTGCTGCAGACGCCGGGCGTCGTGCAGGACTCCTACGGCGGCCTGCACGTGCGCGGCGACCATGCCAACCTGCAGTACCGCATCAACGGCGTCGTCATCCCGGAGGCCATCAGCGGCTTCGGACAGACGCTGGAGACGCGCTTCGCCGACAGCATCAGCCTGCTGACTGGCGCGCTCCCCGCGCAATACGGCTACCGGACCGCCGGCATCGTGGACATCACCACCAAAGGCGTGGGCGACGACGACAAGCCCTTCGCCGGCAGCGCCGGCATCACGCTGAGCACGCAGCGCTCGCGCGAGCTCGACCTGTCGGTGCACGGCACGCAGGGTCGGCTGAGCTACGAGTTCAGCGGCTCCTTCCTCGGCAACGACCTGGGCATCGAAAACCCGACCGCCTCGCGCGACGCGCTGCACGACCGCACGCATCAGGGCAAGGGCTTCGGGCTGGTGTCCTACCTACTCGACGACGACAGTCGCATCACCGCGATGGCCGGCGTCACCGACAACCGCTTCCAGATCCCGAACTCGCCGGGGCAGTCGACCGCCTTCACCCTCGACGGCACGCCGGACAAGGACTCCAGCACGCTGGACGCGCACCAGCGCGAGCGCAACCGCTTCGCCGTCGTCAGCTACCAGAGCGTGATCGGCAAGGACATCGACTACCAGGTGTCGCTGTTCCACCGCTACACCGACGTCCACTACACGCCGGACACGACGGGCGACCTGCAGTACCTGGGCGTCGCCGCCAACATCCTGCGCCGCAACGAGGCCAACGGCGTGCAGGCCGATGCCAGCTACCGCCTGGACAGCGCCCACACCATCCGCACCGGCCTCTTCGCGCAGCGCGAGCACGCCAGCACCGTCAACAACGCGCTGGTCTTCCCGGCCGACGACGACGGCAACCAGACCAGCGGCACGCCGGTGAGCATCTCCGACGGCGGCCGCCTGAGCGGCCTCCTGTGGGGCGCCTACCTGCAGGACGAATGGAAGCTGGACCGCACGCTGACGCTGAACTACGGCGCGCGTTACGACGAGGTCGACACCGTCACGAAGGAACATCAGCTAAGCCCGCGCATCGGCCTGGTCTGGGACGCGGCGCCGACGGTGCGGCTGCATGCGGGCTACGCGCGCTACTTCACGCCGCCGCCGACCGAGAAGATCGACACCACCTCGGTGGCGGCCTTCGCCGGCACGACCAATGCGCTGCCGACGGACGCGGACACGGCGGTGCGCTCGGAGCGTTCCAACTACTACGACGCCGGCGCCGCCTGGCAGGTCACGCCCAAGCTGACGCTGGGCATCGACGGCTACTACCGCGCGGTGCAGCACCTGCAGGACGAGGGCCAGTTCGGCAACGCGCTGATCTACTCGGCCTTCAACTACGCGAAGGGCCGCATCTACGGCGTCGACCTGTCGGCGAGCTACAAGGAGAAGACCTGGTCCGCATACGCCAACCTCGGCACCACGCACGCCCGCGCGCAGCAGGTGGAGACGGGCCAGTTCAACTTCGAGCAGGACGAGCTGGACTTCATCGCCAACCACTGGGTGCACCTGGACCACGAGCAGAAGCTGAGCGCCTCGGCCGGCGTCAACGTGCGGCTGGACGACGGCTACGCGGTCGGCGCGAGCGCGCTGTTCGGCAGCGGCCTGCGCAACGGCTTCGCCAACACCACGCACCTGCCCTCGTACACCAGCGTCAACGCGGACGTGAGCAAGAAGTTCGACCTCGGCGGCGGCGGTCCGGTGGAGGCGCGCCTGTCGGTGCTCAACCTCTTCGACAAGGGCTACCAGCTGCGTGACGGCTCGGGCATCGGCGTCGGCGCCCCGCAGTACGGCCAACGCCGCACGGTCTACGTGAGCCTGACGAAGGAGTTCTGACCTTCGCTTGGCGGGAAACCGTGCGTCGTCCTGTCGCCTGTATCGGGCGAAGGTGGGGCGACGCACGGCGGAAAGATCGGGGGCGAGGTAGGCTGCTCTGCATGAATGCCCCGCCCCCAGATCTGCCTGCATCCGATGAACCGAACGAAGCGCCCGAGGCCGCCTCGGACGTCTGGGACCGCCGCTACGCCGCCCAGCCCTTGAGCCAGGATGAGGCCTGGCTGAGCGGCTGGCAGCATCGCCTGCCCGGCGTGCGCCGCGCGTTGGACATCGGCTGCGGCGACGGCTGGGAGACTGCTGCGCTCCTGGAGCTGGGCGTCGACGTCACCGGCATCGACATCTCCGCCGAGGCGCTGGCGAGGTGCCGGCGGCAGTCGCCGGCGGCCAGGCATGTGCTGGCCGACGTCCGCGCGATGCCCATGCTGGCCGACAGCGAATTCGACCTGGCTGTCGCGCAGCTCTCGCTGCATTACTTCGACCACGACGACACGCAGCGTGCGCTGTGCGAGATCGCCCGCGTGCTCGGGCCGGGCGGCCGGCTGATCGGCTGCGTCAACGCCGAAGACGACTGGCATTACGGCGCGCCGGACGACGCGTCCTCATGGACACTGACAGTCGTCGACGGCGTCGCCAAGCAGTTCTTCACCCGCGAAAAGATCGAGGACGTGCTCGCCGCGTGCTTCGAAATCGAGCACCTCGACAAGCGATCGCTGAACCGCTACGGCAAGCCGAAGTCGGTGTGGGAGTTCTTCTGCACAAAGAAGCCGGAGTGAATCCTCAGCCCTCGCTGCGGCGCTTGTACAGCGTCAGCAGCCCGTCGACGAAGTCGCGCCCGAGGAAGTCGGCGACCGGCACCGCATAGACGTTGATGCTCGATGTGACGCGGTAATGGGCCTCGATGTCCAACCGCGTGTGGGTCGCATCGAGGGGCGTCAACGAGAACCGCGTCTCGCCGAGATCGAAGTAGCGCCCGCCGATGACGACGTGATCGTCCATCGTGCCGGGCGGGAAGGAATCCGGCGAAAACTCGTAGCGCCACGCGATCCGCCGATCCTCGACGCGCTCCGTGACCCGACCGAGGAAATGGACGCCGCGCTCCCAGCGCGATTCCCGGACCTCGCCTTGCGGCGTCGCACGGTTGACGCCTTCGACGGGTCGCGGCACCCCGATGAGGTGGATCCAGGTGCGCGGGAACTCCTCACGCCGGATGTCCCGCGCCGCGACGATCTCCGACCACACCCGCGCCGGGGCCGCCTCGACGACCACGGAACGATCGATGCGCTGCCACTGCTCGACGGTCAACGGGCCTTCCACCACGGTGAACAGCAGCGGCAGCGTCGCCAGCGCGCCGGCCTTCAGCCTGCCCACCCGCGTCGTCTTCAGGACCAGGTTCATCAACAGGCCGCCGACCGACGCCAGGACGAGGAACACCGGCGACAGGATCACGACGCAGATGCCGCCTTCCAGCAAGGTCAGGATGGCGCCGACCATCATCAGCGCCGTCGCGCCCCACGGCACGAACGCCGCCTCCATCCACGTGGGCCCCCGACGGCCCGGCGCGGCCCGCATCACGTACACGGTGATCGCGCCAAGCACCACCGGCGTCATCAGCACGAAGCCGGTGCTCATCACGAAGCCGGTGTCCGACGAGAAGTTCAGCCACGGCGACACGAACGTCAGACCGCCAAACGCCAGACGCATCACCAGTCCATAGATCGCTCCCGCGAGCACGGGCACGTAGACAGCACGCGCCCTCCCCTTCGGTTTGCGGACGGTCGCGCCTGACCCAGTGCCCGCCTCCTCTCGTGGTGTCCCATCCCCGTCGTTCATCAACGACTCCCTCTCTCGATCTCTATTGTTTCGGCTTCGGTAAAAGTGCCTTACCCGCCGCCGCGATTGTGACGGCGGTCCTGATGGTCGATCGATGTCGCGAGGACTGAACTCACGCCACCGGCAGCACGCGCCGATCCGGCTCCGCGATGTGCAGGAAGCGCGTGAGCGTGTCCGGCGGGGAGCTCCCGCCCGCTTCCACCAGCATGCGACCGATGGCGCCGCGGTGGTAGGTCCCGTGCGTGATGACGTGCAGGAGCATCTCCTCGCGCGTCATCCCCCCGGCCTGACCATCGGTGAACGTGAATTGGATGGCTTCCGACAACTGCTCCGGCGGCAGGCCGGCGACGTACCGGACGTACCAGGCGTCCGTTTCCTTGACGGCGGCCAGCAGCGCTTCCAGCGTCGGCGTTTCCGTCGTGTTCGCCGCCGCATAGCCGTGGACCTGGCCCGTCAGATGCGCGGCAAAGATGCGGTCGACGACCAGCATGTGATTCATCGTCCGGATCGCGCCTTGCCATCGTTCACCGGGAGCGCCGTCGTCGACCTTGCGCCAGACCTTGTCCATCTCCGCATTGGCCCAGGCCTTGTAGCCAAAGAGCGAAACGAGGAGAGACGCGCGCGTCGTGTTCACCATCGAGGGACCTCATCAACCGTTGTCGGTGCCCGCAGTATTGCCATCCTGCCTTTCCCGACGGAACGGCGAGGACATGCAATGGACCGTTAACGGTTCAGAAACGGCGCGCGTGCGCGGTTAGCAGACGACTGCGCGCACTACACCCTGCAACCGCGATGCCCCTCCCGCCGGCCCGGCCAACAATTTCGCTTGCAATTCATTCGCACACTAATTAAAGTTCACCCCATGGCACGCACCACCACCCCCAAGCAGCAGACGGCGACCGGCACCGACGCCAACGCCGTCTGCCCGCCGCTGGAGATCGATCAACAGCTCTGCTTCGCGATCTACTCGACGATGCTGGGGCTGAACAAGGTCTACCGCGAACTGCTGAAGGACCTGGAGCTGACCTACCCCCAGTACCTCGTGATGCTGGTGCTCTGGGAACGCGACGGCCTGACGGTCGGCGAGATCGCGCAACGCGTGTTCCTCGACTCCCCCACCGTGACCCCGCTGCTCAAGCGCCTGGAAGCCGCCGGCCTGGTCAGCCGGGACCGTTCGCCGCAGGACGAACGCCAGGTGCTGATCACGCTGACCGCCGCCGGCCGCGCGCTGCGCAAGCGCTCCACCCATCTGCCGCAGTGCATCGTGGATGCGTCGGACTCGGACCTGTCCGAACTGATCGAACTCCGCGATCGCCTGCTCGTGCTGCGCGAACGCATGGCCCGCAAGGCCGGCTGAACGCCTCATCGACGAATCCGCATGACCTGCCCCTTCTTCCTCTCAACTAATTCGTACACAAACAATTAGCAAGCAACTCGAATCCACGACATCTGCTCACCCACCACCAACCCCACTTTCTCCAACCCATCTTCACCCACCACCCGAAGGAGCCCACCATGAACGCCATCGCCACCCTCGCCCGTCAATCGCGTCGTCAACTGCTGGTCCTCTCGACGCTGGCCGTGGCCGTCGCCGGCGCTGTCGCCACCCCGGCCTTCGCCGCCGATGCCAAGCCCGCGCCAGCGCGCATCGTCAGCGCGCAGCCCTCGGGCTCCTACATCACGACCAAGGACGGCGTGCAGCTGTACTACAAGGACTGGGGACCGAAGAACGGCCAACCCATCGTCTTCAGCCACGGCTGGCCGCTGAACTCCGACAGCTGGGAATCGCAGATGATCTTCCTGGCCGACCAGGGCTACCGCGTCATCGCCCATGACCGCCGCGGTCACGGCCGCTCCAGCCAGCCGTGGGACGGCAACGACATGGACCACTACGCCGACGACCTGGCCACCGTCATCGAGACGCTGAACCTCAAGAACGCCGTGCTGGTCGGCTTCTCCACCGGCGGCGGCGAAGTGGCGCGCTACATCGGCCGCCACGGCACCTCGCGCGTGGCCAAGGCGGTGCTGATCTCCGCCGTGCCCCCCATCATGGTCAAGTCCGACAAGAACCCCGGCGGCCTGCCCATCGAAGCCTTCGACGGCATCCGCAAGGGGCAGCTGGAGAACCGCTCGCAGCTCTACAAGGACATCCCCTCCGGCCCGTTCTACGGCTTCAACCGTCCCGGCGCGAAGGTCTCGCAAGGCCTGATCGACAACTGGTGGTTCCAGGGCATGCAAGGCGGCCACAAGAACACCTATGACTCCATCAAGGCGTTCTCCGAAACCGACTTCACCCAGGACCTGAAGAAGTTCGACAAGCCCACGCTGATCATCCACGGCGACGACGACCAGATCGTGCCGATCGATGCCGCGGGCCGCGCTTCGGCCAAGCTGATCAAGGGCTCGGTGCTGAAGGTCTACCCCGGCGCGCCCCACGGTCTGACCGACACCCACAAGGACCTCGTCAACGCGGATCTGCTGGAATTCATCCGGAAGTAAGCGCGGCAAAACGGGTCGCCTGGCCGCCTACCACGGCAGCCAGGTGGCCCGGACGCAAGACCCGTCCCCCACCTTCGGGGGAAGTCAGACGCGGGGTACCGCTACCCGCTCCGTTTGGTACGCTCGGTGATCTTTCCGATGGCCGGCGCCTCGACGCGCCGGCACGTGGACTCCCGCCGATGCCGATTCCTCTCCCGCCTTCCTTGTCGCTGCCTCACGTCCGTGTATTCGAACTCCAGGCCAGCGATGAGGACCTGCTCCAACGGTTCTACGAACGGAATCCCCTGTACTTCGAGCAGGTGACCGGCGCCGCGCCCCGGCCCGACGAGGCCCGCGAGGAGATACGCGACCTGCCGCCCGAAGGCTGGAGCTTCAGTGCCAAACGGTTGCTGGGCTACGCCGACGACTCCGGCGAGCTGGTGGCGATGGCCTCGCTGGTCTCCGACCTGATGGCGCCGCGGGTCTGGCTGGTCGGACTGTTCATCGTGGCAACGTCGCTGCACGGCTCCACGGCCGCGCGGGAGATCTATGCGGAACTGGAAGGCTGGATGCAACGCAATGGCGCGTTGTGGGTCCGTCTGGGCGTCGTCGTCGGGAACCCGCGCGCGGAGCGCTTCTGGGAACGCCAGGGCTTCACCGAGGTGCGCCGTCGCGACGGCCTCACGATGGGCCAGCGCGTCAACGAACTGCGCGTGATGGTCAAGCCGCTGGACGGCGGCCGGATCGCCGACTACCTGGAGATGGTTCCTCGCGACCGCCCCGGCGAACCCTGACGGGCCGAGGTCGCCGTCGCCGGAAAGCACGAAGGGCCCTCGCGGGCCCCTCGTCATGGTGCGGCGGAAGTCCCGCCCGGGCATCGTTCCCCCGCTTATTCGCCGAGGTAGGCCGCGCGCACCTTCGGGTCGTTCAGGAGCGTCCTGCCGTCGCCCTTCATGGTGATCGCGCCCGACTCCATCACGTAGCCGCGGTTGGCCAGTTCCAGCGCCCGGCTGGCGTTCTGCTCGACCAGCAGCACCGTCACGCCCTGCTGGTGGATGTCGTTCACGACCTCGAAGATCTTGTCGACCATGATCGGCGACAGGCCCATCGACGGCTCGTCCAGCAGCAGCAGCTTGGGCTTGGCCATCAGCGCGCGGCCCATGGCCAGCATCTGCTGCTCGCCGCCGGACATCGTGCCGGCGAGCTGGTTGCGCCGTTCCTTGAGCCGCGGGAACAGCGCGAAGACCTTCTCGATGTCGGCCTCGATCTCCTTGTCCTTGCGGATGAACGCGCCCATCTGCAGGTTCTCGGTGATCGTCATGCGGGTAAAGGTGCCGCGGCCTTCGGGCACCATCACCAGGCCCTGCTTGGCCAGGTCCCAGGCGCCCTGGCCCTTGATCGAGCGGCCCATGAACTTCACATCACCGACGCCCAGCGGCTGCAGCCCGGTGATCGCCTTCAGCGTGGTGGTCTTGCCCGCGCCGTTGGCGCCGATCAGCGAGACGAGCTCGCCCTGGCGCACGTCGAAGTCCACGCCCTTGACCGCCTGGATCCCGCCGTACGCGACCGCGAGGCCCTCGACCTGGAGGAGGATGTTGTCTGCCATCTTTTCGATTTCCATGGGTCGGGATCAGGGGGCCGCAGGCGCCGAGTGGGTCACGGCTTCCGCCGCGTGGGCGCCAAGGTACGCCTCGATCACCTTGGGGTTGCGCTGCACTTCCGCCGGGGTGCCTGACGCGATCAGCTTGCCGTAGTCCAGCACCGACACGTGGTCGCACAGGCCCATGACCAGCTTCACGTCGTGCTCGATCAGCAGGATCGTGCGGCCGTCGTTGCGGATGCGGTCGATCAGCTCGCGCAGCACGACCTTCTCGGTCGCGTTCATGCCGGCGGCGGGCTCGTCCAGCGCGATCAGCTTGGGATCGGTGGCCAGCGCGCGCGCGATCTCCAGCCGGCGCTGGTCGCCGTAGGACAGCGTGCGCGCCTTGAAGTCGGCATGCCGGCCGATGCCGACGTAGTCCAGCAGCTCGCGGGCGCGGGCGGTGATCTCGGCCTCTTCCTTCTTGAAGCCCGGCGTGCGCAGCACCGCGCCGATCAGGCCCGAATGCGTGCGCACGTGGCGGCCGACCATCACGTTCTCCAGCGCGGTCATGTCGGCGAACAGCCGGATGTTCTGGAAGGTCCGCGCGATGCCGGTCTTGGCGACCTGGTGCACCGCCTGCGGCTTGTAGGCCTGGCCGCCCAGCTCGAAGCTGCCGCCGTCCGGCACGTACAGCCCGGTGATCACGTTGAAGAAGGTCGTCTTGCCGGCGCCGTTGGGACCGATCAGGCCGTAGACCTGCCCCTTCTTGATCTCGATGCCCACATCCGACAGCGCCTGCAGGCCGCCGAAGCGCTTGGAGGCGCCGGCCACTTTCAGTACGGTTTCAGTCATTGGTTCTTGCTCCTGGCGCGGCTCAGGCATTGATGGCGTTGCCGGCATTGGCAGGCGGCTGCGCGCCGGGCGGCAGGGGCCGGGACTTGCCATGCTCGGGCGAGGGCCACAGGCCGCGCGGACGCATCAGCATGATCACGATCATGGCCAGCGCCACCAGCAGCTGACGCAGGATGGACGCATCCAGGCGGCCGTCGGTCATCTGCTGCAGCGGGCCCGCGACGTAGCGCAGCACTTCCGGCAGCGCGGCCAGCAGCAGCGCGCCCAGGATCACGCCGGGGATGTGGCCGATGCCGCCCAGCACCACCATGGCGACGATCATGATCGACTCCTGCAGGCTGAACGATTCCGGCGAGACGAAGCCTTGGAACGCGCCGAACATCGAGCCCGCCACGCCGCCGAAGGTGGCGCCCATGCCGAAGGCCAGCAGCTTCATGTTGCGGGTGTTGATGCCCATGGCCTTGGCGGCGATCTCGTCCTCGCGGATGGCCATCCAGGCGCGGCCGATGCGGGAGTTCTCGAGGCGGTAGCAGATCAGCACCGAGCCGACCACCAGCGCCAGGAAGAGGTAGTAGTACATCGCCACCGAGTTGAAGGCCAGCCCGAAGAACTCGTGGTTCTGGTTGAACTCGAAGCCGAGGAAATGCACCCCGTCGATCTGGCCGATGCCGCGCGGACCGTTGGTGATGTTGAGCGGATATTCCATGTTGTTCAGGAACACCCGGATGATCTCGCCGAAGCCCAGCGTCACGATGGCCAGGTAGTCGCCGCGCAGCTTCAGCGTCGGCGCGCCCAGCAGCACGCCGAACACGCCGGCCAGCAGCGCCGCCAACGCGATGGCCAGCAGCAGCGGCAGGTGCAGCCCGTTGGGGAAGGCGGCGGCGATGTGCTCGAAGTTCTCCGACAGGTGCGGACTGTTGAGCATCGCGAAGAGATACGCGCCCACCGCATAGAACGCGACGTAACCCAGGTCGAGCAGGCCGGCGTAGCCAACGACGATGTTCAGGCCCAGGGCCAGCAGCACATACAGCAGCGCCAGGTCGATGATGCGGACCGGGCCGTTGCCGAATTGCTGCGCAAACAGCGGCAGCACCAGCAGCAGCGCGCCGGCGATCAGGAAGGTGATCAGCTTGGAGGATTTGGTCTGGAACATGGACGGCTCCTCAGGCGCGGTCGGCAACGCGTTCGCCCAGCAGGCCCGACGGCCGCAGGGTCAGCACCAGGATCAGCGCGATGAAGGCGAAGATGTCGGAGTAATGGCTGCCCAGCACGCCGCCGGTCCAGTCGCCGAGGTAGCCGGCGCCGATGGCCTCGATCAGGCCCAGCAGCACCCCGCCGACCATCGCGCCGGCCAGGTTGCCGATGCCGCCCACCACCGCGGCGGTGAAGGCCTTCAGGCCCGGCAGCACGCCCATGGTGTGCTGGGCGGTGCCGTAGTTGGCGGCCCACATCAGGCCGGCCACCGCGGCCAGCGCGGCGCCGATGATGAAGGTCAGCGAGATCACCGCATCGGGCTTCACGCCCATCAGCGATGCGACGCGCGGGTTCTCGGCCGTGGCGCGCATCGCGCGGCCCATCTTGGTGTGGTTCACCAGGAACAGCAGGCCGCCCAGGATCACCACCGTGCTCACCAGGATCACGATCTGCGTCACCGTGATCACGGCGCCGCCGAGGTGGATCGGGTCAGCCGGCAGCAGTTGCGGGAAGGGCTTGGGATTCGGCTTCCAGATGATCATGGCCAGCGTCTGCAGCAGCAGCGACATGCCCATCGCGGTGATCAGCGGCGCCAGTCTGGGCGCGCTGCGCAGCGGCCGGTAGGCGATCTTCTCGATCGCGTAGTTCAGCAGCGTGCAGACCACGATGGCGCAGACCAGCGCGGCCAGCATCAGCACCCAGCCGGGCAGGCCCAGCGACGCCAGCGCCGTGACCACGGTCCAGCTGACGAGCGCCCCCACCATCAGCACGTCGCCGTGCGCGAAGTTGATGAGGTTGATGATGCCGTAGACCATCGTGTAGCCCAGTGCGACGAGGGCATACATGCTCCCCAGCACCAGGCCGTTGATGATCTGCTGAAAAAGTATCTCCATAAGGCCCCAGCATGTAGTTGGACGCGGCTCGCACCGCGTGACGGCGCTTCGGGGTGCAACCCCCGTGCCAAGCGCCGCGTTTCAAGGGTATTCACCGACAAGGCGACATCGGTGCGCGCCAGTCGACGTTGTGTTCCCAGTCTCGGCGACGCAACAAGGTGCGGAAATCCGCACAAACCGCCTAGCCAGCCGGGCGATTCCTCGCCAGTCACAAAAAAGCCGTCGCGCCGGGTGCAAGGCGTGCGCCAAGTTGGGCACACTGGGCGTCGACTTTTCGACGTCCATGCCCTCGGTCGCTTCCTCCTCCTTCGCCCCGACATCGGTCCGCCAGCGGCTGGCGCATTTCCTCGGCCGGCCGACCTTCTACCTGTACCTCACCGGCGTGCTGATGCTGCTGGGCCTGCTGCTGGGCCACCGCCTCAGCGAACGCGCGAGCCTGGACCAGTTGAGCGCGCTGGCGACCGAGCGGCTGGAGCTCTACGCCTCCAACCTGCAGACCGAACTCGGCCGCCACGCCTACCTGCCCAGCCTGCTGGCCATCGACGGCGAAGTGACGCGGCTGATCGAGCATCCCGACGACGAGGCCCAGCGCAAGGCCGCCAGCCTGCTGCTGGCGCGAGTCAACGTGCGGGCGGGGACGACGCAGATCTTCGTCGCCGATCCGGAAGGCCGCGTGCTCGCCGCCAGCGAGCCGCTGACGCCACCGCTGCGCCTGCAGCAGGCGATCGAGCAGGACCGCCACCACTTCTTCGCCTCCGACGCCGGCCAGGCGGGGCTGAGCGGCTCGACCAATTTCTTCCTGCTGCACCCGCTGCGGCGCAACCAGCAGCTGCAGGGCGTGATCGTCGTGAAGCTCAACCTGGCGCCGCTGGAGTCGACCTGGGTGGACCTGGGCCTGCGCTCGCAGGGGGAGCGCATCCTGGTCTCGGACGACCAGGGCGTGGTGATCATGAGCTCGGTCGAGGACTGGCGCTACGCGGTGCTGAACCGTGCCGACGCCTCCGAGCGCGACCGGCTGCAGGCCAGCGCGCGTTACCCGCGGATCGGGCCGGACCTGGGCCTGCCGGGCGCGCTGGAGGCCTACAACAGCCTGCTGGTGCGGGCGCCCGCACCGGCCAGCGCGACGCTGCTGGCGCAGGAGCGGCAACTGCTGCCGCTGGGCGTGCGCCTGCTCGCCCTGTCCGACCTGTCGGAAGTGCGGCGACAGGCACGGCTGGCCGCGTGGAGCGGCGCGGCCTTCGGCGCGGCGATCGGGATGCTGCTGCTCTACCTCGCGTCGCGTCGGCGCGCGCTGCGGCAGCTCTTCCACGCGAAGACCGAATTGCAGAACGCGCATGCACAACTGGAGCTCATCGTCGACGAACGCACGGCGGAACTCCGCCAGACCAACGAAGAACTGCTGGACCAGATCGCGCAGCGCCGCCAGGCCGAGGGCGAACTGCTGCAGACCAGCAAACTGGCGGTGCTGGGGCAGATGTCGGCGGGCCTGTCGCATGAAGTCAACCAGCCGCTGACGGCGCTGCGTGCGCTGGCACGGAATTCGCAGAGGCTGCTGGAGGCCGGCCGCACCCAAGCGGTCGCGGACAACCTGCAGACGATGGACGACATGGTCGAGCGGATGGGTCAGATCACGCGCCAGCTCAAGAGCTTCGCCCGCAAGGCGGAGCCCTCGCGCACGGCGGTATCGCTGCTGGCGAGCGTGAACAACGCGCGACTGCTGCTGGAGCACCGCACGCGTCAGCTGGACCTGCCCGTGGAGGTCGACGTGCCGCCGGGACTGCGGGTGAGCGCCGAATCGAACCGGTTGGAGCAGGTGCTGGTGAACCTGCTGGCCAACGGCATCGATGCGATCGCGTCGGAGCCCGCGCACCATGCGTCGGAAGGCCACGAACGCCGGTTGCGCGTCGCGGCCGTGCCGGCGGAGGACGGCCGGCGCGTGCGGGTCCAGGTGCTGGACACCGGACCGGGGCTCAGCGAATCGCTGCTGCCGCGGCTGTTCGAGCCGTTCTTCACCACCAAGCCGGCCGGCGAAGGGCTCGGGCTGGGGCTGGTGATCTCATCAAAAATCGTCCACGAGTTCGGCGGCGCGCTGCGGGCGCAACGTCTGGACCATGGCATGTGTTTCGAGTTCGACCTCGAGGTCGACACCTGGCAGGCCGAGGAGGGGCAGTATGTTTGAGGGCTACAAGGTGGTGTTCGTCGAGGACGACCTGCCGGTGCGGGTCAGCCTGACCCAGACCTTGGAACTCGAAGGCCTGGCGGTGGTGCCGTGCCGTTCGGCCGAGGAGGCGCTGCCGCACGTGCAGCCCGGCGCGCAGGTCATCGTCATCACGGACGTCCGGCTGCCCGGCATGGACGGCCGCGCGCTGCTGGCGCATGTGCAGGCGACCGATCCGCAGATCCCGGTGATCCTGATCACCGCGCATGGCGACGTGAACATGGCCGTGCAGGCGATGCGCAACGGCGCCTACGATTTCATCGAGAAGCCCTTCGCCCCGGAGCGGCTGCTGGACACGGCGCGCCGCGCGCTGGACCTGCGCCTGATCCGCCATTCGGCCGACGAACTGCGCGCGCAACTGTCCGCGGCCAGCGGCATCGAGGCGGCGCTGCTGGGCAAGTCGGCGGCGATGCAGCAGCTTCGGCGTCAGGTGCTCAACCTGGCCTCGACCTCGGCGGATGTGATGATCCTGGGCGAGACGGGCACCGGCAAGGAGCTGGTGGCGCGCTGCCTGCACGACCAGAGCCCACGCCGCGATCGCAACTTCGTCGCGATCAACTGCGGCGGACTGCCGGAAGCGCTGTTCGAGAGCGAACTCTTCGGCCATGAGTCCGGCGCGTTCACGTCGGCGGGCAAGCGCCGCATCGGGAAGATCGAACACGCCAACGGCGGGACGCTGCTGCTCGACGAGATCGAGACCATGCCGGTGGCGCTGCAGATCAAGCTGCTGCGCGTGCTGCAGGAACGTCGCGTGGAGCGCCTCGGCTCCAACGAGGAACAGGTCATCAACGTCCGTTTCATCGCGGCCAGCAAGGCCGACCTGAAGGAGATGGGCGAGCGCGGACAGTTCCGCAGCGACCTGTACTACCGGCTCAACATCGCCACGCTGGTGCTGCCACCGCTGCGCGAACGGCGCGAAGACATCCCCCTGCTGTTCGAACACTTCGTCGCGCAGGCCTGCAAGCGCTACGAGCGCGAGGCGCCGGAACTGACGCCCGACAAGCTGCGCGAACTGATGGCCCACGACTGGCCGGGCAACGTGCGCGAGATCCGCAACGCCGCCGACCGCTTCGTGCTGGCGCTGGACGACCTCGACTCGTCGGCCGCGATCCAGGCCGTCCCCAACCTGGCGCTGGCGCGCCAGATGGAAATGGTGGAGAAGGCGCTCATCGAGCAGGCGCTGCGCCGCTCTGGCGGCAAGGTGCCGGCAGCGATGGAGCTGCTCGGAACACCGCGCAAGACGCTCTACGACAAGCTGCACCGCCACGCGATCCAGCTCGACGATTTCCGCTGAATCTCGACCGAACTCGCCGCTCCTCTTAGTCCCTCTCCCGCTTGCGGGAGGGGCAGGGGTGAGGGCCAGCTGAGGTGGAAGTACGGCGACCCTCTTCCCTTCGACGTCTCTGGGTCCGTATGGGAGAAAGATTTTCCCGGCTCCGCCGCGAAAACCCTTCCCCCATACACCGACGCAGCACCGCACTGATGCGGCCGCGCACCGAGGCGTTCGGGAGAAGTTCTTTGCGGCCCTCAGGCCGCCTGGCGCGATCCCTGTGACGCGCGATCGAGCACTTCCTTCAGCTGATCGATCGTCGCCGGCTTGACCAGGTAGGCGCTCGCGCCCCGACGGATCGCCTCGGCAGCATCACCCGGATCCGACGTGCCCGTCAGCATCACGACCGTCATCGGCCCCTGCAGCAAGGCCTCAACCAGGAAATCCATGCCCTGCCCGTCCGGCAACGCACGGTCCAGGATCAGCACATCCGGCCGGTGCTCCGCGATGCGCTGACGCGCTTCGCGCAAGCTCGCCGCAGTCGCGGCGGTGTAGCCCTCCAATTCCAGGAGGATGCCCAGCGTTTCGCTGGACTCGAGGTTGTCGTCGACGATGACGGCGTGGGGAGACATGGCAAACCCTGCGGCAAGAGATCCACTGAGGAAAAGTCCGACGCGCGCGGCAAGCGCGGTTCGCGACGGACGTGCGATTAGGCGAATCGGAGAGCGTCGGCAAACGGCGTGCCTCCCCCACCCGCTTCCCTCTGAAGGAGGGCACGACATTCTTGCCGGTTTGCGCAACAGGCGTCGGCCCCCGCGTCCGTAGGGGCGGGACGGATGTTTGCCCTGCGCCTTTCTGACCATAATCCGCGCGGCGCATCCGCCTTGCCTCCTGAGCCTCATGACGACGACCGCCGCCAAGATCGAGACCGACCTGCTCCCCCGCCTGCGCCGCAGCACCGGGCCGCTGCACGACGACATCGAGGCGCTGCTCCACCTGGAGGCGCCGATGCCGCTGAGGCGCTACGGCCGCATCCTGCGCGGCTTCCATGAATTCCTCCAACTCTGGGAACCGCGCGTGCGCCAGGCCTTGCCGGAGCGCCTGCATCCCTGGTTCGACGCCCGGGTGCGCTCGCCCTTCGCGGCGCGCGACCTGACGGCGCTGGCCCTGCCCGAGGACGGGACGCACCAGACGATGCACGCCTCTGCCCTCGCAGCGCAGCAAGGGCTGCGGCTGGACTCGCCGGCGGCGGCGATCGGATCGCTCTACGTGATCGAGGGCTCCGCCCTCGGCGGCCAGGTGCTGACGCCGAAGCTCCTGGCCGCGCACGGCCTCACCCCCGAGCACGGCACGGCCTACTTCCACGGCTTCGGCGCCCGGACCGGCGCGATGTGGCGGGAATTCCGCGAGCTCGCCCAGGCCGAGGCCGGCACCGGGGAAAGCGAACGCTCGGCCGCTTGCGACGCGGCCGTGGCGACCTTCCGCGCGCTGATCGCGACCTTCGGCCCCATCGACGCGCCGACCGTCGCCGCGTCACCGCCGAGGTCCGCATGAACACCGGTGCGCTGGCGACCATGCCGACGGATCTGCAGATCGCACAATGCGCGAGCGAGCCGATCCGCGTGCCCGGCGCGATCCAGCCGCACGGCTGGCTCGCCGTGGTGGACTGGCGTAGCGGCGGCCTGGTGGCGTTCAGCGAAAACTGGGCGACCTTGCTGCCGTCCGCGCCGGACGCGCTGGCCGCGCGCATCGAAGGGGCACTGGACGCAGTCAGCGGTCAGCGCCCGGCACTGGTCGACGGTGAAGGTCCCATCTCCTGCGGCACGCTGGCCCTCGGCGAGCAGCGCCTGCATGTGTCGGGCCACCGCATCGGCGGCCTGGCGTATCTGGAACTCGAAGCCGACATCGCGGACGCCGGCAATCGCGCGCCGATCTACAGCCTGGCGCGCCACCTCGTGCCGATGATGCAGCGCACGTCCGCGGTGACGGAACTGTGCCGCGTGGTGGTCGCGGAGATGAAGCGGCTGACCGGTTTCGGCCGCTGCCTGGCCTACCGCTTCGACGCGGACGGCCACGGCGAGGTGCTCGCCGAAGCGATCGACGCAGGCTACGACGCCTACGCCGGCCACCATTTCCCGGGCTCGGACATCCCGCCGCAGGCGCGCGAGCTCTACCGCATCAACCACATCCGGCTGATCGCCGACGCGAATTACGAGCCGGTGCGGGTGCGCTTCGTCGACGGGCGCGACGGCACGGCGCTGGACCTGTCGCAGGCGGCGCTGCGCAGCGTGTCGCCGGTGCACCTCGAGTACATGCGCAACATGCGGACGCTGGCGTCGATGTCGGTGTCCATCATCGTGGGCGGGAAGCTGTGGGGGCTGGTGTCCTGCCACGACCACGATCCGAGGCAACTGTCCTGGCAGACGCGCATGGCCTGCGAGCATCTGGGGCAGCTGCTGTCGCTGCAGATCGAGGCCAAGGAAGAGAACGAGCAGGTCACCGAGCAGCTGCGGCTGCGGCAGTTGACGCTGGCCATCGTGTCGCACCTGTCCGACAGCGACGCCACGCTCCAGCGCCTCATCGAAGAGCCCGGTCCGCTGCTGCGCCTGGCGCGCGCGACGGGCGCGGCGGTGATCCTCAACGACAGCTGCTGGGCCGTCGGGGAAACGCCGGACCACGCGACGCTGCTGGCGCTCGGCCAGTGGCTGGGCAACCGCATCGACGAGGTCTGGCACAGCGACCGGCTGCCGGTGGAGGCCTCGTCGCTGGGTGAGTTGATGGACACCTCCGCGGCGCAGGCGCTGGGACCGACGGCGGGACTGCTGGCGATCTCGATCTCCAAGCTGCACCGCCACCACATCGTCTGGTTCCGGCCCGAGATCGTGCAGACCATCGTCTGGGCCGGCGATCCGCGCAAGGAATCGGCCACGGGCCAGGACTCGCGCCTGCATCCGCGCCGCAGTTTCGCGAGCTGGAAGCAGCAGGTCGGCGGCCGGTCCCTGCCCTGGACGCAGGGCGAGGTCCACGCCGTGCAGGAACTGCGACAGGCCCTGATCGGCATCGTGCTGCGCCGCGCCGAGGAGATGGCCGAAGTCGCCATGGAGCTCGGCCGCGTCAACAAGGAGCTGGAAGCCTTCTCCTACACCGTGTCGCACGACCTGCGCGCGCCGATGCGCCACATCGCGGGCTTCGTCGACCTGGTGCTGGAGATGGAAGGCGGCGCGCTGTCCGAGCGCTCGCGCCGCTACCTCGCCCACGTGAAGGAGGCCTCCGCGCACGCCGGCCAACTGGTGGACGCGCTGCTGGACTTCTCGCGGATGGGACGCTCGGCGATCAAGCACGGCTCGATCAACACCGAGCACCTGATCGACGACCTGATCGCGGAACAGAACACGCTGAACAAGGACCGCCGCATCGAGTGGACCGTCCAGCGCCCGCTGCCTCGCCTGTGGGGCGATCCGGTGCTGCTGCAGGTCGCCATCCGCAACCTGGTCTCCAACGCCGTCAAGTACACGCGACCGCGCGATCCCGCGCGCATCGAGATCGCCGGCATCGAGACCGGGGAAGGCATCGGCCTGAGCATCTCGGACAACGGCGTCGGTTTCCAGATGAAGTACGTGAACAAGCTGTTCGGCGTGTTCCAGCGCTTGCATCAGACCGAGGCCTTCGAGGGCACCGGCATCGGCCTGGCGAGCGTGCGTCGCATCGTCGAGCGGCACGGCGGCCAGGTCGAAGCGCTGGGCGAGGCCGACCGCGGTGCGTGCTTCCGCTTCACGCTGCCGACCCGCACCATGCAAGAGGCGTTGTCCGCCGCCTCCGACCGATCGTCCGATAATGGCCCCGCCTCCTCCGACGCCCTCCCCCCTGCCGGATCCACCGCGAGCGTTTCCGGACGGCCGGCGCCGACCGACACCTCTCTTTTCTGACCTGCAAGATCCAGAACGCCATGCTCAAGCCCATCCTGCTTGTTGAAGACGACGCCCGCGACCTCGAACTGACGCTGGTGGCGCTGGAACGCAGCCAGCTCGCCAACGAAGTGATCATCGTGCGCGACGGCGCCGAAGCGCTGGACTACCTGAACCGCGAAGGCGTCCACGCGGACCGCGCCGAGGGCAACCCGGCGGTGGTGCTGCTGGACCTGAAGCTGCCGAAAGTGAACGGCCTGGAAGTCCTGAAGGCCATCCGGTCCACGGCGTCGCTGAAGAGCGTTCCGGTGGTGATGCTGACCTCGTCGCAGACCGAGTCGGACGTGGTCCACAGCTACGAACTGGGCGTGAACGCGTATGTCGTGAAACCGGTGGAGTTCAAGCAATTCGTCGCGGCGATCGCGGACCTGGGCGTGTTCTGGGCCGTGCTCAATGAGCCGCCGCCGGGATCGCTGCGCGCCACGCGCCGCTACGAATGAGCTCATGACCGATTCGTCGACGCCGCCTATCGACGCGGGTGCACCGCCGCTGGAGATCCTGCTGCTGGAGGATTCCACTTTCGACGCGGAACTGCTGCTCGCGTCGCTGGAGACGACGCATCCGCGCGCGCGGGTGACCTGGGTGAAGGACGAGCCGCAACTGCTCGGCGCGCTCGAAACGCAGCGCTTCGACCTGATCCTGTCGGACTACCAGTTGCCCGGCTTCACCGGCGCGGAAGCGCTGACGTTGGCGCAGCGGCTGTCGCCGAGCACGCCGTTCATCTTCGTGTCGGGCGTGATCGGCGAGGAAAACACGGTGGAGCTGCTCAAGCGCGGCGCCACCGACTACGTGATGAAGGGCCGGCTGACGCGGCTGCCGGTCGCGATCGACCGCGCGCTGCGCGAGGTGCGGCAGCGCGAGGCGCAGATCCAGGTCGAGGCACAGTTGCGCGAGGCCGACGCGTTGTACGCGCGCGTGGTCGATTCGCTGCAGGACCACGCGGTGATCCTGCTGGACACCGAGGGTCGCATCCGGGACTGGAACCGCGCGGCCGAGACGATCTTCGGCCATGCGCTGGGCGCCGTGCGCGGCATGTCGGCGGAGATCCTGCTGACGCCGGAGGACCGGGCGGCGGGCGTGCTGGAGAACGAACTGGCGCTGGCGCTGACGCAGGGCGCGGCGCGGGACGACCGCTGGCTGATGCGCCAGGACGGCACGCGGCTGCGCGCGGAAGGCGTGGTGACGCCGCTGTTCAGCGCGTCGGGCGTCACGACGGGTTTCTCCAAGATCATCAAGGACTCGACGCCGGCCTACGAGGCGCAGCAGGCGCTGCGCCAGGGCAAGGAAGAGGCGGAGCGCGCCAACGAGCTCAAGGACCAGTTCCTCGCGGTGCTGTCGCACGAGCTGCGTTCGCCGCTGAGCGCGATCACGGGCTGGGCGGACATCCTGACCAACTTCGCGGACGCGCATCCGCTGCTGGGCAAGGCGTCGACGGTGATCCGTCGCAATGCGCAGCTGCAGGCGCGGATGATCAACGACCTGCTCGACATGAGCGCGGTCGCGGCCGGCAAGCTGGTGCTGCAGACGATGCCGATGGACCTGGCGGCGCTGGCCTCGGAATCGGTACTGGGCGCGCTGCACGAGGCGCAGGGCAAGGGCGTCGCGTTGAACTGCCATGCCGCGGGCGTGGTGTGGATCGCGGGCGATGCGCAGCGCCTGTCGCAGGTGCTGACGAACCTGATCGGCAACGCCATCAAGTTCACCGAAAGCGGCGGCAGCGTCGACGTGCACGTCGGGATCGAAGACGGCTGCGCGCTGCTGCGCGTGCGGGACACGGGGCGCGGCATCTCACCGGAGTTCCTGCCCTTCGTCTTCGACCGGCTGCGGCAGGAGGACGGCTCGAAGACGCGCAAGGTCGGCGGTCTCGGCCTGGGCCTGGCGATCGCGCGCGCGATCGCGCAGCTGCACCAGGGCCGCATCAGCGCCGACAGCCCGGGACCGGGCGGCGGCTCGGTGTTCGAGCTGCGCCTGCCGTTGCTGAAGGACCAGGCGCTGGAGCCGCCGCCGTGCGTCGAGCCGGTCGACTTGTCGGAGGACACCTTGTCGGGCGTGCGGGTGCTGCTCGTCGACGATGAGGAGGACGCGCGCGAAGTCGGTCAGGTGGCGCTGAGCCGCCTGGGCGCGAAGGTCAGCGTGGCGACGAGCGCGGCGGAGGTATTGTCGCGGCTCGAGGAGGGCGAGGAACACTACGACCTGCTGGTGTCCGACATCGGGATGCCGGAGATGGACGGGCGCTCGCTGATCCGCGCGGTGCGCAAGCTGCCGGGAGGCAGCCCCGAACAGCTGCCGGCGGTGGCGCTGACGGCGTTCGCGATGGTCGCGGATCGGCAGGAAGGCCTCTCTGCGGGCTTCCAAGGCTACGTCGCGAAGCCGATCGAATTGGCGGCGCTCACGCGCGCGATCCAGGTGGCGTTGGGGCGCAAGGCTGGCGGGGATTGAGGGTCGGCGCGACGGACAGTTCTCTTCATCGTGAGGCCAACCAGGACGCCAGTTGTAGCTTGACCAACTCGAGGTTGCGAACTCGACTGCGACCCTGAATCTGAAAGGTCTCGCCCGTCGCGACGTGAGTCAGGTGAACGCAGCTATCGGTGTGACGAATGAACTGGCTGTCGATCGCATCAGGGCGTCGATAGAACTCGATCCGAACCTCACCTGGATCCGGCTCAGGTATGGCCTGCGCAGCGATGGCTTCGCAACAAGTCACCGAAAGGCCGGGAGAGAGGAGCTCATGCCAAACCGCGAGAACGTCCAAAACGATGGCGTGGCTGCCTGGAGATCGGAAGTAGAGCACCAGTTTCTCTAGCCCGGTGGGCATCGCCCAGCGGTCCAGCAGATGATGCACTTCGCGCAGCGGCTCCTTCTCGTCAAATGCGAGTATGAGCAGGTGAGCGCTTTCCTGAGCCCGTGCATCGGATGGATCGCAACGCAATGTGACGAAGGTGCCGGACATGTTCAAGTTCGAGTACGAATCTGATGTTAGCTGGGGCCGTCGGCAACCCACCGAATCTGCTCGGCAGAATCACGTGAATGACCTGGCGCTCTACGAAGACGTTCTCAGTGACTTTCTCAAGAATCCAACGAACCGTGGCAACCTTCCATAAGACGCTTGGCGCCGGAGCGCTGCTCTGCCTGTCGGCGCCCTCATGGGCCACATCCGCCATGGGTACTGCGGAGGTGAAGCTGCTGGATGACGGCCGCCCCTGTTTCGCAGTGCCCGCGAAAGACGCGAAGCGCGATCCTGCTGCTCGCCTGCAGGCGGTCTCGGTCGCCGATGACGCGGAGCAATCCAACCGCAAGATGTGGGCGATGCATTTCCGCACGGTGGGTGGGCTGCCCGTCTCGTCGTTCTCGTGCCTCGCGTACGGCCAGGTGCCGGAAGGCGGCACTTCGGAACCGGTGAGCGAGTTGCGAGACGGCAAGGCTTACTACGTGTCTCTCAACGTGAAGCCCTCGGACCGCTCCGATCCCACGCGAGGCTACTACGCAAAGTTCTGCATCGTTGGCGCAGGTGCTGAACGACGGATCAAGCCCATTCCGGAGAGTTCGCCGAACTGGCAAACGGGGCGATGCGAATGAGCGGTCGCGTGCCAAGTGGCGGAAGGCTTGAATCAGCGCCCAGCCAAGGGTAATCAGCTCCTGGTGCGCGGTACGCCTTCAGCGTTTGACGGTACGCGGTCCGCCAGCGCTCAACGCACGCGCCTTGCGTGGACGTTGAAGTTCGGACGACCGACGCGCTTGCCGCCTGGGTCGATGTCTTGTCTGGACGGCCATGTACTCCGCCCTGTCGATCTGACCCGAGCGGTAGAAGTCCAGGACCGTCTGGAGCAGCATTCGATCAAACGTGGTCAATGACTTGCGCACGGTGATTCAACTCGATGGGCTCGCAGGGTCGCCTTCAGCGTCGAGGTCCAGAGGCAGCCAATGCACGACGCTTGTGCGGTCGAAACGGTTCCGCAGATTCGCGAGGTTGCAACCGAGGTCGATAGCGGGCTTGTACCCCCATGTACTGCGCCTTAGTGACGGCGCCACTCTTGTAGAGGTCGAAGAACGTTCCGCGCATCATCAGCTGAGAAATGTTCAGGGACTTGTGCATCGCAATCCATTTCGAAGAGTTGTCCAGAGTCAACGTGGCACTCGCGTGCCTTTGTATCGAGCGACAAGAAGTGCCGAGCGACCTCTCGGCAATCCTGCTCCGTCTGACGATCCATATTCGCCTGATCGCTCTTGGTGAAACCGTAAACGAAAAACCAATGCCCCGATTGACGAGTGGCCACGATCGTCCGAAAGCCACCACGCTTTCCTTGACCATTTCGAGCAACGCGCTTTTTCACCAGACCGCCTCCGAGCCTGGCATCGATTAGTCCCTGCGCCATCTCTTGCACAGCCCGACACAGATCGGATTCCGCAAGCCCGTACTGATCCATCCAGCGCCTGAACCAACGCACGACATACACCGCCACATCGACCTCCGCGCATCACTGCGATGAAGGTCAGTGCCGGGTCTTGCATGCGAACGATTCGTTCTGAAGACGGCCTACCGATGGGGGTGGCGACGCACGTACGGCGAACGCGTTGAGCGCCTCGACTGGTTCCAGTCTGCGCACCTACTGGAACCAGTAGTGTTTGGCTCGACGAGTACTGATTTAGCGGATCGCGTTTTTTCTGGCGGAGGAAGAGACTACGTCCCAAGGTGCTCGAAAACACTGGCATGAGACGGATCGCCGCTCCGAGATGCGGCTACGTCCCACTCGAAAGGAAAACTTTCATGTCTGCTGAAGTGAGCCCCGAGCACATCGCCACCACCGGCCATCTGCTGTCCCGCGAGATCGCCTGGCGCGCCATTGAGAAGGCGTGCGAGCTGCCGCCGTCGGATCCTCCGGGCGACGGTATCCGCGTCGCGCCGTTCTGGCCCGCGCGCACGCCGATCCTCGATCGCCGCCCGCTGGAGAACGAGTTCGACGTGATCCTCGAACTCATCTCGGACCACGCGTCGGTCGACGGTCCGCACGAGGTGCAACGCCCCGACCGCGTCGGCGCCCGCTGCTTCCTCGCGAACCGCCGCATGACGACGCGCTCCGCGCTGATCAGCCTGCGCGAGCGCCTGATCCAGATGTCGGCGATCAACAAGGCGACGCAGGTTCCGCTCGGCGCCGCGAACTCCGAAGCCGGTCACCTCAACGCGATGACCGCGGACATGGTCCACGAGATGTCGACGCTCCTGACCGTCCTGGAAGTGGCCATCCATGAGGAGCACTTCTTCCAGATCCTCACCATGGAAGGACCCGAGCACTGAGAACGAACCCCGGCCGCCGCTCGACCGCGTTTGAGATCGCAGATTGCGATCTCAAACATCGGTGGCCGGAATCGACGGAACGATGGACTGCGCGTCAAAGTGCGCGATGCGCCGTCTGAACTCAGAACGTGGATCGCGGGCGCACCAGGCTCGGCACGGCGAGCAGGACGATCAACACCGCCTCGAAGAGATCGAAGGCGTAGGGGCCATCCGAAGCGTAGAGCTCCATGACATGGCGCCAGCCGAAGAAGACGATGCTCAGCGCATAGAGCACCAGTAGCAGCACCGCGCCGACGCGGCGCACCCGTTGCGGCACGAGCCGCATGACGAGCAGCCCCGCCAGCACGCCTGCGGGCACGAGCGCCCAGAACGGCGGCGACGCGTAGGTGAACGCGTAGGCGAAGAGGCGGAAGCAGATGACGGCGATGACGGTCAGCGTCAGCAGCGCCGTGAGCAGCACGCGAAGGGCCTTGAGGAGCGCTTCGAGCGACTGCGTTTCCTGATTCATGAACTCATCCTGATGCCGATTGATCCAGGACCGATTGTGCCGTCACGGCCCCTACCCTAGTCCCAGGGCCACACCACAAGCGGAACGGGCCGCGCCCCTGTCGAAGCGCGGCCCGCGGTCAGCGGAAGTCGCCGTGGAGGTCGGTCCGGATCAGAACCGCTGCGACTGCATGTAGTCGTCGAAGCCCGCTTCCGCGAAGCGGAACCACAGGTTCTGGTCACGCCGGAAGTTGGCGTAATCCTCGTAGACCTTCTTCCAGTTCGGGTTCTTCGCCGACAGCTCCGCGTACAGCGCCATCGACTCCTTGAACGCCAGGTCCATCGTGTCCTTGGGGAAGCGCATCAGCTTGGTCTTGGCCGCCACCAGCTGCTTGAGCGCCTGCGGGTTCAGCACGTCGTACTTGGCCTGCATGTCCACGTGCACGTACGCGGACGCCGCCTCGACGATCGCCTTGTATTCGGGCGACAGCGCTTCATACGCCTTGGTGTTGATGAAGAAGTCGACCTGCGGGCCGCCCTCCCACCAGCCGGGGTAGTAGTAGAACGGCGCGACCTTGTTGAAGCCCAGCTTCAGGTCGTCGTACGGCCCGACCCACTCCGCCGCGTCGATCGTGCCCTTCTCCAGCGCCGAATACAGCTCGCCGCCCGGCAGGTTCTGCGGCACGCCGCCCATGCGTTCGATCACCCGGCCGGCGAAGCCGCCGATGCGGAACTTCAATCCCTTGAAGTCCGCCGCCGATTTGATCTCCTTGCGGTACCAGCCCGCCATCTGCGCGCCGGTATTGCCGCCGGGGAAATTGATGATGTTGTAGTTCCGGTAGAACTCGCGCATCAGCTTCAGACCGTTGCCGTGGTAGGTCCACGCCGTCATCTGCCGCGAGTTCAGACCGAACGGGATCGACGCGCCGATCGCGAAGGTCTCGTCCTTGCCGAAGAAGTAGTACGGCACCGTGTGCGCGATCTCGACCGTCGCGTTCTGCACGCCGTCGACCACGCCGAAGGCCGGCATCAGCTCGCCGCCCGCATGCACGCTGATCTGGAACTTGCCACCGCTGAGTTCGCTGACCTTCTTGGCGAAGACCTCGCCGCCGCCGTAGATCGTGTCGAGCTGCTTGGGGAAGCTCGACGCCATCCGCCACCGGAGGTTGGCCTGCGCATGCACGATGGCCGGTGCCGCACCCGCGGCCAGCACGCCGGCCAGGCCGGCATTCTTGACGAACGAACGACGCTCCATGAAGTCTCCTTTTTCGTTGGTATGGGCGCCCCGTCACGGGCGCCTCTGAGCGAAAAGAGGATTAACTACTGGAGGGCTGGCGTCAACCTGACAAGCCCGGGGAGGACTCAGGCCCCGGCGAGCTTCATGTTCTCCAGCAGGATCGAGCCTACCGTCTTGCTGCCCAGCGTGTACGTGTCGGCGCCGATGCCCACGATCTGCTTGAACATCTCCTTGACGTTGCCCGCGATCGTGATCTCGTTGACCGGGAAGGCGATGACGCCGTTCTCGACCCAGTAGCCGCTCGCGCCGCGCGAGTAGTCGCCCGTCACGTAGTTGACGCCCTGCCCCATCAGCTCGGTGACGAACAGGCCGGTGCCGAGGCGGCGCAGCATGGTCGGCAGGTCGTCGCCCGGCGCCGTCGCCCTGCTGCGCATCGTCAGGTTGTGAGAGCCGCCCGCGTGGCCTGTCGTGCGCAGGCCCAACTTGCGCGCCGAGTAGGTCGACAGGAAGTAGCCCTTGAGCACGCCCGCGTCGACCACGGTGCGCGCCTTCGTCACCACGCCTTCGTCGTCGAAGGGCGAGCTGCCCTTGCCCTTGACGATGTGCGGATCCTCGACGACCTCGACGTGCGGCGACAGGATCTGCTGGTCCAGGCTGTCCAGCAGGAAGGTGGCGCGGCGATACAGCGCGCCGCCGCTGGTGGCCTGCACCAGCGCGCCGAGCAGGCCGGCCGCGACGGGCGCCTCGAACAGCACGGGCACGCTGGCCGTCTTGACCTTGCGGCCCTTCAGCCGCGCCAGTGCGCGCTCGGCGGCGTAGCGGCCGATCGTTTCAGCGGAGGACAGGTCGGCCGCGTCGCGCATCGAGCTGTACCAGGCGTCGCGCTCCATGCCGGCGCCGCGGCCGGCGATGGGCGCGACCGACAGCGAATGCCGCGAGCTGGCATACCCGCCCCGGAAGCCGCGCGAATTGCCCGAATAGAAGTGCGACTGCTGCGCCGAGACCGCCGCGCCTTCCGAGTTGGTGATGCGCGCGTCCGTCTTCAGCGCCGCCTCTTCGCAGCGCAGCGCCAGTTCGGCGGCCTGCTCCGCAGTGACCGACCACGGATGGAACAGGTCCAGCGACGGCCGTGCCGCCTCGTCCAGCGACAGGTCCTGCTCATCGGGCAGACCGGCGAACTCGTCCTCGGCCGTGAAGCGCGCGATGTCGTAGGCGGCGCGCACCGTGTCCTTCAGCGCCTGCGGCGAGAAGTCCGAGGTGCTCGCGTTGCCTCTGCGCTGGCCCAGGTAGACCGAGATGCCCAGCGACTTGTCGCGGTTGCGCTCGACGTTCTCGAGCTGGCCGCGACGCACCGACACGGACATGCCGCTGCCCTCGGACACTTCCGCGCCGGCGTCGCTGGCGCCCTGGCGTTTGGCCTCGGCCAGGACGTCCTCGATCAACTGGCGGAAGTGGTCCTGGCTGTAGGCGAATCCTTGCTCGGCTTGACTCATGAATGCGGTCTCTTTGAAAGCAGCGCGGCCTGGGGGAATCCGAGGCCGCGGCGGGGTGGCGACTATCATACGGGCGCTGTGCCCCGCCCTTCCGGTCGGGGCTTCTCGCTTTCCCCCGCTCATGACCCCCGACCACGACCACGACGACGACCGCGCGGACTTCGACGACTTCGAAGACGACCGCCCCAGCAAAAGCCAGCTCAAGCGCGACATGGACGCGTTGCAGGCGCTGGGCGAGGAACTGCTGACGCTGCCCGAGAAGCGCGTGGCCGCGCTCGACCTGCCCGAGTCGCTGCTCGACGCCATCAAGGAAGGTCGCCGCATCGTCGCCGGCACCGCCCGCAGCGGCAAGAAGCGCCATCTGCAGCTGATCGGCAAGCTGATGCGCCAGGTCGATCCCGAACCGATCCGCCAGGCCGTCGCCGAGTTCAAGCTCGGCCGCGCGCAGGACTCGCTGGAGCTGCACCAGGCCGAACGCTGGCGCGTGCGCCTGGTCGAGGAGGACAGCGCGCTGCAGGGCTTCATCGACGCCTTCGATGAGGTCGACACGCAGCAGCTGCGCAGCCTGATCCGCGCCGCCCGCAAGGACCGCGCCCAGGCGCCCGAGCAACGCAACGGCCGCGCCTGGCGCGAGCTGTTCCAGTTCGTGAAGGGCCATGTGCTCGCCGGCAAGGACAACGCCTCGGCGAACGGGGACGCGGAGGCCTCCGACGAGGACGACGATGAGTGAGCCGCCGGTCCCGTCGGTCCCATCGGACAACGGCGCGGCGCTGCCGCCGCCTGAGGCCGTCCGCATCGGCATCGTGTCGATCAGCGATCGCGCCTCCAGCGGCGTCTACGAGGACAAGGGCCTGCCCGCGCTGCAGGACTGGCTGCGCTCCGCGTTGATCAACCCGATCGAGTTCCAGCCGCGCCTGATTCCCGACGAACGCGCGCTCATCGCGCAGACCTTGCGTGAGCTCGTCGACGAAGCGGGCTGCGACCTCGTGCTGACCACCGGCGGCACCGGCCCCGCGATCCGCGACGTCACGCCCGAGGCGACGATGGACGTCGCCGACCGCGTGATGCCGGGCTTCGGCGAGCAGATGCGGCAGATCTCGCTGCGCTTCGTGCCGACCGCGATCCTGTCGCGACAGGTCGCGGTGATCCGCGGCCAGGCGTTGATCATCAACCTGCCGGGCCAGCCCAAGGCGATCGCCGAGACACTGGCCGGGCACGAGGCCGCCAGCGGCATCTTCGCCGCCGTGCCGTACTGCATCGACCTGATCGGCGGCCCCTATCTCGAAACACGCGACGCGGTCTGCGCCGCGTTCCGTCCCAAGACCGCCCAACGGCCCAAGCGCCCGGGCTGAACCCCCTGCGGCCCCCACGAGCCCTCCCCACAGACGCAACCCAAAGCAACACCCATGAAGATCACCAAGGACACCATCGCCACCGTCGAACTGAAGGTCGCGAACAAGCTCGGCCAAGTCATCGAGAAGACCGACGAGCCGATGGCGCTGCTGATCGGCGGCTACGGCAATACGCTGCCGGTCGTCGAAGCCGCGCTGGAAGGTCAGGAGAAGGGCTTCGCCACCACGATCGAGCTGACGCCCGAGACCGGCTTCGGCGAGCGTGACGAGAGCCTGCTGATCACGATCCCGAAGAAGGACTTCCCCCCCGGCGTGAAGGTCGGCGGCCAGATCCAGATCCGCCAGGCCAAGGAGGGCGAGGAAGAACCGGCAGCCGACGACGGGTTCCACGTCTTCACCGTCGTGAAGGTCAAGGGCGACACCGTGCACCTGGACGGCAACCACCCGCTGGCCGGCCAGCACCTGAAGGTCAGCGTCAAGGTCACCGACGTCCGCGCCGCATCCCAGGAAGAGATCGAACACGGCCACGCGCACGGCGACCACGGTCACCATCACTGATTCGTCCCTGGTCGACGCCCTCGTCTTCCCCCCGCTCCCGCACTGCGGGAGAGGGGTGGGGTGAGGGTCGTTGAGGAGAGGGAGTCGCGCGAGAGCGACGCGTCAGGGGATCAGCGACTCACTTCACCAGCCGTGACAGCTCGGCCGCATCGAAGTGCTCGCCCTGCTGCGCGCCTTGCGGCACGCAGTCCTTGCGCTCTTCCTCGGACAGCTTCGCGATCGCCTGCCACAGCAGCGCGATCTGGTGCTCCTGGGTCGCGGCGTTGTCGATCAGGCCTTTCATGGCCAGCGCCACCGGGTCGTCGCCCTGCGTGACGCCATAGGCCGAGAAGCCCATCCGCGCCGCCGCCTCCTCGCGTCTGGCATCGAGCTTGGCCTCGATCACGCGCGCCGGATTGCCGACGGCCGTCGCACCGGGCGGCACCGGCTTGGTCACCACCGCGCCGGAGCCGACGCGCGCGCCCTCCCCGACCGTGAAGCCGCCGAGGATGCAGGCATTGGCGCCGACGATGACGCCGCGCTCCAGCGTCGGGTGCCGCTTGGCGCCCTTCACCAGCGAGGTGCCGCCCAGGGTCACGCCTTGATAGATCGTGACCTCGTCGCCGATCTCGGTCATCTCGCCGATGACGATGCCCATGCCGTGATCGATGAACACGCGCCGGCCGATGGTCGCGCCGGGATGGATCTCGATGCCGGTCAGGAAGCGGCCGATGTGGGACGTGAAACGCCCCAGCCAGCGGAATCCACGCAGCCAGAACCAGTGCGCGCAGCGATGCACCACCAGCGCGTGCAGACCCGGATAACAGGTCAGCACCTCCCAGGCCGAGCGGGCGGCAGGGTCGCGTTCGAGGATGCAGGCGATGTCTTCGCGAAGACGCTGGAACATGGTGGGAGGACCCGATGGCAGCCCGCGAAGGGCTGGAGCTGAGGGTCGGCCAGTTTAGCGGCGGGTCCCGACCTTGCCGGGCGCAGGCTTACTGCCCTGCCGCGTGCGCGCCACGCCCTGGACCACGCCTGGGCTACTCGTCTCCCCCAAGTGCGGGGGGCGTCCCGGCGGCGGGTTGGGTCTTCTCGATCGCACGGGCGATGCCGCGCAGGATGTGGATCTCTTCCTTCGTCAGCCCCGCGCGATTGAAGAGCTGGTTCAGGCGCGGCATCAGCTTCTTGGGCGAAGCCGGGTCGAGGTAGCCGAGGTGGACGAGGCTGCTTTCCAGATGCGTCAGCAGCCCCTGCACGGCCTGCGCGTCCGCGAGGTGCGGATCGGCCGTGCGCGGCGCCACGGCGAAACCGCCCAGCGCCTGCCGCCAGTCGTAGGAGATCAGCTGGACCGCCTGCGCGAGGTTCAAGGAGCCGTACGTCGGATGCGTCGGGATCGACAGCACCGCATGCGCGCGGTACACGTCCTCGTTGCTCATGCCGTAGCGCTCGGACCCGAAAAGGAACGCCACCTGATGGGCGCCCTCCCCCGAGGGAGGTGTCGCCGCGAGTTCGCCGAACAGCGCGCGAGGCTCGCGCGTCGGCGGGCCGAAATCCCTCGGCGTCATCGCCGTGGCGCAGACGAAGGTGCAACCGTCGAGCGCGTCCTCGACGCGGTCGACGATGCGCGCGCGGGCCAGGATGTCGGCCGCCCCGCTGGCCATCGCGACGGTCTCCTCCTGGCTCAGCACGTCGGCGAAGCGCGGCCGCACCAGCACCAGGTCGCGGAAGCCCATCACCTTCATCGCCCGCGCGGCCGCGCCGACGTTGCCGGGGTGGCTGGTCTCGATCAGCACGAAACGTGTCGGATCCGACGTCGGAGGGCGGGCGGTCGTGCCGGAGTCAGCCGGGGGCATAGGGGAAACCACGAGTCTGTGTCAAAATGGTCGATTATCCGCGCCGGACCCACCTCGTTCCGATTCCATCCGAACCGCAGGTCGCCAGGTCCGACGCCCGCTCTTTCCTTTCGCCAGTCCACTTCCCAGCACAGGAACCGTCCCGCATGACGCAAGCCGCTCACCATCCCATGCTCAACGTCGCCATCAAGGCGGCGCGTACCGCCGGCGCGATCATCAACCGCGCGTCGATGGACCTGGACATCCTGAAGATCAACACCAAGTCGCCCAACGACTTCGTGACCGAAGTGGACCAGGCCGCCGAGCAGGCGATCATCGAGACGCTGCTGCAGGCCTACCCCGACCACGGCATCCTGGCCGAAGAATCCGGTCGCGAATTCGGCGCGAAGCACTCCGAGTACCAGTGGATCATCGACCCGCTGGACGGCACGACCAACTTCATCCACGGCCTGCCGTTCTACTGCGTGTCGATCGCGCTGGCGCACCGCAACATCGTGCAGCAGGCCGTCGTCTACGACCCGACCCGCAACGACCTTTTCTACGCGACCAAGGGCCGCGGCGCCTACCTGAACGACAAGCGCATCCGCGTGAGCAAGCGCACCCGCATGAGCGACGCGCTGATCGGCACGGGTTTCCCGTTCCGCCGCGGCGACAACTTCAAGCGCTACCTGAAGATGTTCGAGGACGTCATGACCCAGGTCGCCGGCGTGCGCCGCCCGGGCGCGGCCGCGCTGGACCTGTGCTATGTGGCCGCGGGCCACTATGACGGCTTCTTCGAGACCGGCTTGAACCCGTGGGACGTGGCCGCAGGCTCGCTGATCATCCAGGAAGCGGGCGGCCTGGTGGGCAACTTCACCGGCGAGCCGGACTTCCTGCACCAGCGCGAGATCGTGGCCGGCACGCCGCGCATCTACGGCCCGCTGGTCCAGATCCTGGCGCCCTACACCCGCGTGATCACGCAGGACGCGCTGGACGCGGATGCAGAGGCGGCGGCCGGCGGAGATGCGACCGACAAGCCCGCCCCCAAGAAGAAGGCCGCGACCACCACCGAAGGGGGAACCGACGCGCCGAAGAAACGCGCGCCGGTGCGCATCAAGAAGACCGACGGCAGCGCAGAAGCCTGATTCCATCGGCACTTCCGGCGATCGACGGCGCCGTCGACGCCATTCCACGAAGCCCTCCCCTTGGAGGGCTTTGTCGTTTTTGGCGCGAACGGTTGAAGCGCCGGCGGATGGCGCAGGCCTAGCATGGCTGCAAGCATTTCGCAGAACGGAGCCCGCATGAACAAGCGTCAACCCCTCAGGCCTGCCGCACGGGCGCGTCCACGGCATCCTGGTCGACGAGGTGTTCTACATCGTCCGGCTGGATCCCGAACATCGCCTCTGCCAATGAGCCCGGAGCGACCGATCATGAACAACGGCCATGCCCTACACTCGTTCTCCAATCAGCCACCCCAGCGCCCTCAGCCCGAGGGCGTTGTCCATTTCCCGTCCGCACCGCTCCCGATGACCAGCGCCGTCCCTGCCGATTTCAGCCATCACACGCCCATGATGCAGCAGTACTTCGGCCTGAAAGCCGAGCATCCGGACACGCTGCTCTTCTACCGGATGGGGGACTTCTACGAGGTCTTCTTCGACGACGCCCGCAAGGCCAACGCGCTGCTGGATGTCACGCTCACCACCCGCGGCCAGAGCGGCGGCGAACCGGTGGTCATGGCCGGCGTGCCGGTGCACTCGCTGGAGTCCTACCTCGCCAAGCTGATCAAGCTCGGCGAGTCCGTCGCCATCGCCGAGCAGACCGGCGAGGTCGGCGTCGGCAAGGGTCCCGTCGAGCGCAAGGTGCAGCGCCTCGCCACGCCCGGCACCGTCATCGACCAGGAGCTGCTCGCCGACAAGCAGGACGCCATCCTTCTGTCCATCGCGACCCAGGGCAAGACCCTGGGCCTGGCCTGGCTCTCGATGACGCAAGGGCAGATCGGTCTGGCGCAATGCAGCGAACGCGACCTGCCGTCGTGGATCGCCCGCCTCTCGCCGGCCGAGGTCCTGGTCGACCGTGAGAAGCACCCGCAGGCCGTGCTGGCCGCCAAGCTGCCGATCACCAACCGCCAGAGCTGGCAGTTCGACGCGCGGCTGGGCAGCCGCAAGCTCTGCGAACAGCTCGGCGTGATCAATCTGCAGGGCCTGAATGCCCACGACCTGCCCGTCGCCCATGCGGCCGCCTCCTGCCTGCTGTCCTATGCCGAAAGCACGCAGGGCACACGCGCGCTGAGCCATGTGAAGAGCCTGCGCGTGGTGCGCGCGTCCGACCTGCTGGACCTGCCGCCCGCCACCCAGCGCAACCTGGAGTTGACGCAGACGCTGCGCGGCGAAACCTCGCCCACGCTGCTGTCGCTGCTGGACACGTGCCGCACCGGGATGGGCAGCCGCTCGCTGCGCCACTGGCTGCTGCATCCCGAGCGCGACCGCGCCGCCGCGCGCGAGCGCCAGGACGCCATCGCCGAGCTGATCAGCACCGGCTCCGAGCCGCTGCGCGAGGCTTTCCGCCAGGTCTCGGACGTCGAACGCATCACTGCGCGCATCGCGCTGCGCCAGGTGAAGCCGCGCGAACTCTCCGGTCTGCGCGCGACGCTGCTGATCCTGCCCGAACTGGCCCAGACCGTGCCCGGCGGCTCGGTCCTGCTGGAGCAACTCTCCGAAGGCCTGCGCGCCTCGCCGCACATCGCCGAGCTGCTGACCCGCTCGATCGCCGAGGAGCCGCAGGCGCTGATCCGGGATGGCGGGGTGATCGCCAAGGGCTTCGACGAGGAGCTCGACGACCTGCGCGCCGTGCAGACCGACTGCGACAAGTTCCTGCTGGAGATGGAAGTCCGCGAACGCGCGCGCACCGGCATCAACAACCTGCGCGTCAAGTTCAACAAGGTGCACGGCTTCCACATCGAGGTCACCAACAGCGGCCTCGGCAAGATCCCCGCCGACTACACGCGCCGTCAGACGCTGACGAACGCCGAACGGTTCATCACACCCGAACTCAAGGCCTTCGAGGACAAGTCGCTGTCCGCGAACGAACGCGCGCTGGCCCGCGAGAAGATGCTCTTCGAACTGGTCATCGACCAGCTCACCGAGGAACTGCCGGCGCTGAGCCGCCTGGCGCGCTCGCTCGCGTCCCTGGACGTGCTGGCCGCGCTGGCGGAGCGCGCGGCCACGCTCAACTGGTGCCGCCCCGAATTCGTCCCGCATCCCTGCATCGACATCCAGGGCGGCCGCCACCCCGTGGTCGAGGCGCGCCTGCGCGAGACCGGCGCCGGCGAGTTCATGGCCAACGACTGCCGGCTCGACGCCCGCACCAAGCTGATGGTGATCACCGGCCCCAACATGGGCGGCAAGAGCACCTTCATGCGGCAGGTCGCCTTGATCGCGCTGCTGGCGGCGATCGGCGCCTACGTGCCGGCGACCGCCTGCCGGCTCGGGCCGATCGACGCGATCCACACGCGCATCGGCGCGGCGGACGACCTCGCGAACGCCCAGTCGACCTTCATGCTGGAGATGACCGAGGGCGCCGCCATCCTGCACAGCGCCACCGAGCAGTCGCTGGTGCTGATGGACGAGATCGGTCGAGGCACCTCGACCTTCGACGGCCTGGCGCTGGCCGGCGCGATCGCCACCCATCTGCACGACAAGTGCCGCGCGTTCACGCTGTTCGCGACACATTACTTCGAGCTGACCGAGTTCCCGACCAAGCACCCGCAGGCGGTCAACATGCATGTGTCGGCAGTCGAGAAAGGCGAGGACATCGTCTTCCTGCACGAGATCCAGCCCGGTCCCGCGAGCCGCAGCTACGGCGTGCAGGTCGCGCGGTTGGCCGGCATGCCGGGCCCGGTGGTGCGACAGGCCCGCGCGGCGCTGGAGGCGCTCGAAGCCCGCGCCACGGAAGGCGAGACGCAGATCGACCTGTTCGCCGCACCGCCGGAACCCGCGCCGGGCGCGGCGGTCGAGGAACCGTCCGAACTGCTGGACGCGTTGCGCGACCTGGATCCCGATGCGCTGAGCCCGCGCGAAGCCCACGCGGCGCTCTACCAGCTCAAGCTGCTGGCCGCCGGCCGCGCCTGAGTCGCCACCGAGCCCTTCGCCCGAGCCCGCCCATGGACACCGCCCAGACCCTCGTCTTCTCGCATGCCAACGGGTTCCCGGCGGGCTGCTACCGGGTGCTGTTCGAGCGCTGGCGCGACGCGGGGTGGACGGTGCACGCGCTGCCGCGCATCGGCCACGATCCGCGTTATCCGGTGACCAGCAACTGGCCGCATCTGCGCGACGAGCTGCTGCACTTCATCCAGGACGAGGTCCGTCCGACCGGACCGGTGATGCTGGCCGGGCACTCGCTGGGCGGGCTGCTGTCGCTGCTGGTGGCGTGCCGCAAGCCGGGGCTGGCGCGAGGGCTGGTGATGCTGGACTCGCCGGTGATCGACGGCTGGCGCGCGCACAGTGTCCGGGTGGTCAAGTCGACCGGCCTGATGAAGCGCATCTCCCCAGGCAAGATCTCGCATCAGCGGCGCTACGAATGGCCCAGCCTCGACGAGGCGCACGCGCACTTCGCCGCCAAGCACAAGTTCGCGCGCTGGGATCCCCGCGTGCTGAAGGACTACATCGCCAGCGGCTTCGATGCGCACGAGGACGGCCAGGTCCGCCTGGGCTTCCAGCGAGAGATCGAGACCCGCATCTACAACACGTTGCCGCACAACCTGCCGCGCATCCTGAAGGGTCATGCGCCGCGTTGCCCGGTGGCCTTCATCGCGGGCACGCAGTCGGAGGAACTCCGGCATGCCAACGCGGCCGGTTCCAAGGCGCTCGCCAAGGACCTGTTCCGCTGGTTCGAAGGCACCCACCTCTACCCCTTCGAAAGACCCGACGACACGGCGTCGCTCGTCCTCGAACTGATGGGCGAGATCGATGCCCGAGTCGAGGCCCGAATCGGGGCCCCGATCGAGGCCCCGATCGAGGCCAAAACGGCATCGCTATAATCTCCTTTTACCACCACGGCGTTTTCGGGATTCCGGTCGGAAATCCCGGCGCTGCAAGACAATGACCAAGTACGTCTTCGTCACCGGCGGTGTCGTGTCCTCTCTCGGCAAGGGCATCGCATCAGCCTCCCTGGCGGCCCTCCTCGAGTCCCGCGGCCTCAACGTCACCCTGATCAAGCTGGATCCCTACATCAACGTGGATCCGGGGACGATGTCGCCGTTCCAGCACGGTGAAGTGTTCGTGACCGACGACGGCGCGGAGACCGACCTGGACCTGGGTCACTATGAGCGCTTCATCACCACGCGGATGAAGAAGAGCAACAACTTCACCACCGGACAGATCTACATGTCGGTGCTGGAGAAGGAACGTCGCGGCGACTACCTCGGCAAGACCGTCCAGGTGATCCCGCACATCACCAACGAGATGCAGGACTTCATCCGTCGCGGCGCCGGTCACGGCACGCCGGACGCGGTGGACGTGGCGATCGTCGAGATCGGCGGCACGGTCGGCGACATCGAGTCGCTGCCCTTTCTCGAAGCCGCGCGCCAGATGAGCCTGAAGATGGGTCCCACGAACGTCGCATTCGTGCACCTGACCTACGTGCCCTGGATCGCCGCCGCCGGCGAGCTCAAGACCAAGCCCACCCAGCACACGGTGCAGAAGCTGCGCGAGATCGGCATCCAGCCCGACGCGCTGCTGTGCCGCGCCGACCGCCGCGTGCCGGACGACGAGCGCGAGAAGATCTCGCTGTTCACCAACGTGCCCGAGTACGGCGTGATTTCCATGTGGGACGTGAACACCATCTACAAGGTGCCGCGCGTGCTGCATGAACAGGGCCTGGACCAGCTGATCTGCACCAAGCTCCAGCTCAACACCAAGTCCACCGACCTGAAGCGCTGGGACACGCTGGTCAACGAGGTCGAGAACCCCAAGACCGAAGTCACCATCGCCATGTGCGGCAAGTACACCGACCTGTCGGACAGCTACAAGTCGCTGAACGAGGCGCTGCGCCACGCCGGCATCCACAACCACGCCCGCGTCAACATCGAGTATGTGGACTCAGAGACGCTGGACGCGGAACACTCGAAGCAGCTGGACAAGTACGACGCGATCCTGGTGCCGGGCGGCTTCGGCAAGCGCGGCGTCGAGGGCAAGATCCTCGCCGCCCAGTACGCCCGCGAACACAAGACGCCTTACCTGGGCATCTGCCTGGGCATGCAGGTCGCGACCATCGAATACGCGCGCCACAAGGCGCATCTGGACGGCGCGAACTCGACCGAGTTCGAACCCGACGCGCCGCACAAGGTGATCGCGCTGATCGACGAATGGCAGGACGCGGACGGCTCCATCCAGAAGCGCACGGCCCAGTCCGACCTCGGCGGCACGATGCGCCTGGGGGCGCAGAGTTCCGACGTGAAGCCGGGCACGCTGGCCTACGAGATCTACGGCCCGGTCGTGAACGAGCGTCACCGCCACCGCTACGAAGCCAACGAGGCCTACCTGGACCAGCTGCAGGACGCCGGCCTGGTGATCTCGGCGATCACGCAGCGCGAGAAGTTGACCGAGATCGTCGAGCTGCCGCGCAACGTGCACCCCTGGTACATGGGCGTGCAGTTCCACCCGGAGTTCAAGTCGACCCCGTGGGACGGCCACCCATTGTTCATCGCGTTCATCAAGGCCGCGCTGGAACACAAGGCCAAGGCCGGCCACGAGGTCAGCGCGCCCGCGGCGGCCTGAGCCCTCGGGATCCGGGACGACTTCAGACACCAACGATCAGAGACACCGCCCATGCCCGCCTTCATCATTGCCGACGTGACCGTGACCGACGCCGACCAGATGGCGAAGTACCGCGAATGGAGCACGAAGGCGATGCAGGAGCATGGCGCGGAAGTGCTGGTCCGCGGCGGCGCGTTCGAGGTGCTGGAAGGCCCCTGGACGCCGAACCGCCTGGTGGTGCTGAAGTTCCCCGACCGCGAGGCTGCGAAGCGTTTCTACGCTTCCGAGACTTACCAGCACGCCAAGTCGTTGCGCGAGCACGCCGGCGTCATGCGCATGATCGTGGTCGACGGCGTCTGATCCCCCGCCATGCCCGACACGAGCCATCGCGCCGCCAGCCTGTCCAGACGGACGGCGAGCGGCCCGGTGGCTTTTTTTCGTCCCCCATTCAGGCCGCAGGTTGTTCAGCACAGGTAACCCGTTGCTGGCACCATGCGCGCCGACCGAGTTTTTTCACTTCTGGAGACTGTTCCCATGAGCGCCATTGTTGACATCGTCGGCCGAGAGATCCTCGACAGCCGCGGCAACCCCACCGTGGAATGCGACGTGCTGCTGGAGTCCGGCGTGATGGGCCGCGCCGCCGTGCCGTCGGGCGCGTCGACCGGCTCGCGCGAAGCCATCGAACTGCGTGACGGCGACAAGTCGCGCTACCTGGGCAAGGGCGTGCTGAAGGCCGTCGAGCACATCAACACCGAGATCTCGGAAGCCGTGCTGGGCCTGGACGCCTCCGAGCAGGCCTTCCTGGACAAGACCCTGATCGACCTGGACGGCACCGAGAACAAGAGCCGCCTGGGCGCCAACGCGATGCTGGCCGTGTCGATGGCCGTGGCGCGCGCCGCCGCGGAAGAGTCGGGCCTGCCGCTGTACCGCTACTTCGGCGGCATGAGCGGCAACCAGTTGCCGGTGCCGATGATGAACGTCATCAACGGCGGGGCGCACGCCAACAACTCGATCGATCTGCAGGAACTGATGATCATCCCCGTGGGCGCGCCGTCGTTCCGCGAGGCGCTGCGCTGGGGCGCGGAAGTCTTCCATGCGCTGAAGAAGATCATCGACGCCAAGGGCATGTCGACGGCGGTCGGCGACGAAGGCGGCTTCGCCCCGAACGTCGAGAACCATGAAGCCGCGATCCAGATGATCCTGGAAGCGATCGACAAGGCCGGCTACACCGCAGGCGAGCAGATCGCCCTGGGCCTGGACTGCGCCGCCAGCGAGTTCTACAAGGACGGCAAGTACGTGCTGGAAGGCGAAGGCGGCATCCAGCTGTCGGCCGAACAGTGGACCGACATGCTGGCCACCTGGGTCGACAAGTACCCCATCATCTCGATCGAGGACGGCATGGCCGAAGGCGACTGGGACGGCTGGAAGCACATCACCGAGAAGCTGGGCGACAAGGTGCAGCTGGTGGGCGACGACCTGTTCGTCACCAACACCAAGATCCTGAAGGAAGGCATCGACAAGGGCATCGCCAACTCGATCCTGATCAAGATCAACCAGATCGGCACGCTGACCGAGACCTTCGCCGCCATCGAGATGGCCAAGCGCGCCGGCTACACGGCCGTGATCTCGCACCGTTCGGGCGAGACCGAGGACTCGACCATCTCCGACATCGCCGTCGGGCTGAACGCCGGCCAGATCAAGACGGGTTCGCTGTCGCGCTCGGACCGCATGGCCAAGTACAACCAGCTGCTGCGCATCGAGGAAGACCTGGGCGACGTGGCGGTGTACCCCGGTCGCGCGGCGTTCTACAACCTGCGCTGATCGCCGGCGGCGCTCCTCTGCCCTGGCAGAGGGCGTCGACGACAGGGGCGGCGCGGGCGCTCCCCGCGTTCGAAGGGCAGGCCTGCGGGCCTGCCCTTTTTCGTTGCAGCTAAACTCGCGGCCTGTGAAAGCCCTGGCCATCGTCCTCACCGCGTTCCTTGTCGCCATCCAGGCCCAGCTCTGGTTCGGCAAGGGCGGCCTGGCCCGCGGCGTGCAGCTGCGCGCCGAGCTGCGCGAGCAGGCCGACGCCAACGAGAAGGCCCGCGCGCGCAACACGCAGCTGCAGGCCGAACTGCTGGACCTGCGAGAAGGCCTCGAGATGGTCGAGGAAAAGGCCCGCATGGAACTGGGCATGGTCAAGCCGGACGAGGTCTTCGTCCCGCTGCGCCGCTGAACTTCCACATTCCCGCATGCTGTCGCCGATGGATGCTCTGTTCGCCTGGGCGCTCTCGCCCGCTTTCCATGCCCTCGGCAGCCCGATCAGCTGGCTGGAGCTCGTCGCGTTCGCGCTGGCGATCTGGATGGTCGTTTGCAACATGCGCGTGCAGGTGATGGCATGGCCGCTGGCACTGACCAGTTCGCTGCTCTATTTCCTGCTGTTCTGGAGCGGCAAGCTCTACGGCGAGGCCACGTTGCAGCTGCTGTTCGCCGCGCTGGCGCTGTGGGGCTGGTGGCAGTGGATGCGCGGGCGCACCGCGGACGGCGACGCGCTGCATGTGCGCACGCTCGGCCCCAAGGGCCGTCTCACCGCCGTGCTGTTCACGCTCGCGGCCTGGCCGCTGCTGGGACTGTTCCTGCAGCACCGCACCGATTCCCCCCTCCCCTATTGGGATGCCCTCCCGACGGTGGCCAGCATCACCGGACAGTGGCTGCTCGGCCGCAAGTACCAGGAGAACTGGCCCGTCTGGGTGATGGTCAACCTGGTCAGCATCGGGCTGTTCGCGCTCAAGGGCTACTGGCTGACGGTCGTGTTGTACGCGGTGTTCGTGCCGATGTCCGTGGCGGGCTGGCGCGCCTGGCAGCGACAGCTGCGGCCCGCGGCGATCGCCGCTTGAACGGCGACGCCTGACCCCGTCGACCCGAAGCGTCCACGCCGGCTGTCCTCCATGACCTTGCACATCGCCCTCGTCGGCGCCGAGAGCACCGGCAAGAGCCGGCTCGGGGTCTCGCTGCTCACGCACCTGAGCACCCAAACGCGGCTGCGCTGCGCGCTGGTCGGCGAATACCTGCGCGAGTGGTGCGAGCGCGAACAGCGCACGCCGCGCCCCGACGAGCAGCGCGCGATCGCCGAGGAGCAATGGCGCCGGGGCGAAGCCGCCGCGTTGGATCACGACCTCGTCCTGCACGACACGACGCCGTTGATGACCGCCGTCTACAGCGAGCTGCTCTTCGACGACGTCAGCCTCTACCCGTTCGCGCTGCAGGTCCAGGCCCACATGGACGCCACGCTGCTGATGGCGCTGGACCTGCCCTGGGTCGGCGACATCATGCGCGACGGCCCGCATGCGCAACAGCCCACCGATCGCCTGCTGCGCCGCGCACTGCGCGACGCGGGCCTGGGCTACAGCCTGGTCTCGGGCAGCGGCGCGGAGCGGCTGCAGCAGGCGCTCAATGCGCTCGGTCCGCTGCTGAGGCCGCATCTCGGCCGCGAGGACGGTCTCTTCGGCCGCCTGCTGCAGCGCGAGGAAAGCCTGGGCGGCGACGGCCGCTGGTTGGGCTGCGAACTCTGCGACGACCCGGCGTGCGAGCACGCCAGCCGCACTGCCGGCCGCGCGACGGAACGCCAGCCGCGCGGCTGAACGCAGCGCTCACGGCGCCGCCACACAGCCGAGGCACAATCCGCCGCTTCGCCATCGCAAACATTTGCGGACAGTGCGTTGTCGCGTTTGATGGCGTTCCTGGAGCCTCCCCCCGATGAACCGTCCTTCCGTCCGCCGCCCGATCGGCGCCCTCGCCATGCTGCTCAGCGCGGCGCTGCTCGCCGCCTGCGGATCGCTGAGCTCTTCCGGACCGCAGGCCCCGCTGCCGCCCGCGCTGGATGCGACCGCCGCCAGGACGGCCCAGCCCGCAAAACCCATGACAGGCTCGGTCGCCGTCAAGGTGCTGGCGATCAACGATTTCCACGGCAACCTGCTCCCGCCTGCCGGCGGCATCAAGCTGCCGGACCCGCAAAATCCCGACAAGACGATCACGCTGGCCGCCGGCGGCGCCGAGCGCATGGCCACGGTGGTGGCGCAGATCAAGGCGAAAAACCCCAACCACGTGTTCGTGGCCGCAGGCGACCTGGTGGGCGCGAGCCCGTTGCTGTCGGCGCTGTTCCACGACGAGTCGACCATCGAGTCGCTCGGCCTGATGGGACTGGACCTCTCCTCTGTCGGCAATCACGAGTTCGACCAGGGCATCGACGAGCTGCTGCGCAAGCAGCGCGGCGGTTGCCACCCGAAGGACGGCTGCAAAGGCCCGACCGAATTCAAGGGCGCGAAGTACCAGTACCTGGCCGCCAGCACCATCGACGAGAAGACCGGCCAGTCGGTGCTGCCGGCCTACGCGATCAAGCGCTTCGACGGCGTGCCGGTGGGCTTCATCGGCCTGTCCCTGAAGGGCACGCCGGAGCTGGTCAGCCCGACCGGCATCCGCGGCCTGCGTTTCGACGACGAAGCCGAGACGATCAACCGCCTGGTGCCCGAACTGGACCGCCAGGGCGTGCACGCCTTCGTCGTGCTGATCCACGAAGGCGGCTACCCGACCGGCGGCATCAACGACTGCCCGGAGATCTCGGGCCCGATCGTCGACATCGTCAAGAAGCTGGACAAGCGCGTCGGCCTGATCGTCTCGGGTCACACGCACCGCGCCTACAACTGTCGCATCGACGGCCGCCTCGTCACCAGCGGCGACAAGTACGGCACCCTGGTCACCGAAATCGACCTGACCCTGGACCGCACCACCGGCACGATGACCGAGGTCCGCGCCAACAACGTCGTGGTGCGCCCGGAGACCGCCAAGGACCCGCGCCAGACGCTGCTCATCAGCAGCTACCAGCATGTGGCGCAGCCGCTGATCGAACGGAAGGTCGGTTTCCTGGCGCAGGCGCTGAGCAAGGAAGGCAACGACAGGAATGACGGCGGCGGCACGACAATGGGCCAGCTCGTGGCCGACGCGATGCTGGCCGCAACGCGCGCGCCGGAGAACGGCGGCGCGCAGGTCGCGTTCCAGAACATCGGCGGCGTGCGCACCGGGCTGATCCACCGCGCGGACGACACGGTCACCTACGGCGACCTGTTCGCGGCGCTGCCGTTCTCGAACGCACTGGTGGTGGTCGAGCTGTCAGGCGCGCAGCTGCAGGCCGTGCTGGAAGAACAATGGTGGGCCAACGACCCGAAGAAATTCCTGCCGCTGCAGACCTCGCACGGCTTCAACTACCGCTGGGACAACCGCCGTCCGTTCGGCTCGCACGTGGTGCCCGGGAGCATGACGCTGAACGGCCGGGCAATCACGCCGGACCAGAAGATCCGCGTCGCCATCAACAACTTCCTGCAGGTCGGCGGCGACAGCTTCAAGACCTTCACGACCGCGCGACTGGTGCAGACCGGACCGATGGATGTGGACGCGCTGGAGGCCTACTTTAAGGCCCATGGGACCCAGCGCGTGAAGGCCACGGCGCTGGATCGGGTCGTGCGCGTGGATACGCCCTGACCGCATTCGAAGAACGACTCCGGAAAGCCAGGCGCGGGCTCTCCGCGACGCAGGGGGCATCGCGTCCGCGAACCCCCAGCATCACTCCGGCCCCACCAGCGCTCGTTGACCCCGGTTCTTGGCGAGGCGATCGGTGAGGCGTCTGGTTACTGGACGTTCTTCGAGCCCGGGGCCTGGTACTGGGGGTCGGTGAAGAGTTCGCCAACATCCACCGGGTCGAAGACGTAGTGGTTGCCGCAGAACTCGCAGCCAATCTCGACGCCGCCCAGCTCGGCCAGGATCTCGTCAACTTCCTGTCTGCCCAGGCCCAGCAGCATGCGGCCGACGCGCTCGCGTGAGCAGGTGCAGGCAAAACGCGGGTACTGCGGATCGAAACGGCGGACGTTCTCTTCCCAGAAGAGGCGGCGCAGGATGGTGTCGCTGTCCAGCGTCAGCAGCTCTTCCGCGGTCAAGGTCGCGGCCAGCATGCTGATGCGGTTGTAGGCTTCCTCCATCTCCTCGCGCGCGACGCCCGAGCTGGCGCCCGGCTCGAGGTTGCCCTCGCCTTCGATCGGCAGGCGCTGGATCAGCAGGCCGGCAGCGAGCTGGTCGTTGGCGGCCAGCACCAGCGTGGTCTCCAATTGCTCGGACTGCCGCATGTAGTGCTGCAGCACATCGCTGAGCTTCTCCAGCGGCTGCCCCTGCGGACCGCTCAGCGGTACGACGCCCTGATACGGCTGCTGGCCCGGGAGACGGTCCTTGGGATCGAGCGTGATCGCGACTCGGCCCTGGCCGTGCACGTTGAGCATCTGCTGCAGGGTCGCGCCGTCGACCACCGTCTCGCGCGTCTTGGCGGTGGAGCGGAAGCTCGCATCCGGCTGCACCTCGACGACCGCCAGCTTCAGCGGTCCATCACCCATCACCTGGAAGATCAGCGCGCCGTTGAACTTGATGTTGGCCTGCATGAGGACGCCGGCCGCAGTAATCTGGCCGAGCAGGTCGCGCACGGCCGGGGCCAGCGGCTCCTTGCGGCGGCCCAGCAGTTCCTTCCAGCTGTCGTCGAGCCGGACCAGCATGCCGCGCACGGGCAGGCCTTCGAAGAGGAATTTGTGGAGCTCGCTCGGAGCGGGCTTGATCGTCGTGACGGGCGTGGCCATGGGGTTCCTTTGAATTCGAGTTATCTGGGGGCGGATTGAGGATCGTCAATGCGCGGGCTGTCGATGCGGACGAGTTCCTCGGCGTAGCGCTGGCCGTTCCTGACGTAATGGGCGGCGCTCATCGCCAGGCCCTGGATCTGCTGCGGCGTGAGCTCGCGCACGACCCGCGCGGGCGAGCCGACGATGAGACTGCCGTCGGGGAATTCCTTGCCTTCGGTGACCAGCGCGCCGGCGCCGACCAGGCAGTTGGCGCCGATGCGCGCGCCGTTGAGCACGACCGCGCCGATGCCGATCAGCGCGTTGTCGCCGACACTGCAGCCGTGCAGCATGACCTGGTGGCCGACGGTGACGTTGCGGCCGAGGACCAGCGGCATGCCGGCATCGGCGTGCAGGACGCTGCCGTCCTGGATGTTGCTGCCGGCGCCAATGGTGAGGTGCTCGCTGTCGCCGCGCAGGACGGCGTTGAACCAGACGCTGACGTCGTCGCCGAGCGTGACGCGGCCGACGACCTGCGCGCTGTCGGCGACCCAGACGCCGGTGCCGAGTTCCGGCGTGTGTTCGCCGAGGCGGTAGACGGCCATGCGCTGCTCCAGCTTTTCCAAAAGGGATAATTCTACGAATGGAACTTCGAACCCGCGCGCTGCAGGTGCTTCTGATCGCGGATCCGCTGGCCAAGGCGCTGGCGGCCCGGGCGCTGTACGCGGTCGCCACCGGCGCCGACGCCGCGCCGGCCTCGGAAGCAGCGATCGACGCGGTCACGCTCGACACCGCCGCCCGCCTCGCGCCCGACACCGAGCCGCCCGGCCGCCCCGAGCGACCGCGCCTGCTCGCGGCCGTGAAGGTGGCCTCCCGCTCGCCCTTCACGCCGGAAGGCCGAGCGGCGCTGATCCATGCGATCGCGCACATCGAGTTCAACGCGATCAACCTGGCGCTGGACGCGGTCTGGCGCTTCCCCGGCATGCCGCGCGCCTACTACCTCGACTGGCTGCAGGTCGCGTCCGAGGAGGCGCTGCACTTCACGCTGCTGGACGAGCATCTGCGCGGCCTCGGCAAGTCCTACGGCGACTTCGACGCGCACGACGGGCTGTGGACGATGGCGATGCGCACGGCGGGCGATGTGCTCGCGCGCATGGCGCTGGTGCCGCGCACGCTGGAAGCGCGCGGGCTGGACGCGACACCGCCGCTCCAGGCGAAGTTGGCGAAGGCCGGCGACATCCGCGCGGTGGAGATCCTCGACGTGATCCTGCGCGACGAGGTCGGCCACGTCCGCATCGGCAACCACTGGTACCGCCACCTGTGCCGCGAGCGCGGGCTGGATCCGCTGACGCTGTATCCCGAGCTCGTCGAACGCTACGAGGCGCCGCGGCTGCGCCCGCCGTTCAACGTCGAGGCGCGCAGCGCCGCCGGCTTCAGCGACGAAGAGATCGCCTACCTGAGCAGTTGACGGCCGCGCTGCCTGCAAACTTCGGCGAAAGCTGCTGCTGCAAGCGTCCCCTGCCAGCCCAAGAAGGCTGACCCGCCCGTGCCATCCGGCGCGGGCGCCGAGATCCCCGACACTCCCGCCCATGACCCGCATCCAAGCCAATCTGCTGCTGACCCTGATCGCGATGATCTGGGGCTCGGCGTTCGTCGCCCAGGCCCACGGCATGGAGAGCATCGGTCCGATGATGTTCACCGGGATCCGCTTCCTGATCGGCGCGCTGGTCGTGCTGCCGCTCATCGTTCGCGAGCGCCGCGCGCCGGGCGCGACGGTGCTGCGCGGCAGCGACGCGCTGAAGATCATGGGACTGGGCGCGCTGCTGACCACGGGCGCGGCGCTGCAGCAGATCGGCATCCAGTACACCTCGGTCACCAACGCCGGCTTCCTGACCGCGCTGTACGTGCCTCTGGTGCCGCTGCTGGGCTGGCTGGTGCTGCGCCACCTGCCGCACTGGTCGGTGTGGCCGGGGGCGCTGGCCTGCCTGGTGGGCGCCTTCCTGCTGTCGGGCGCGCACGAACTGAACATCGGCGCGGGCGACGCCTGGGTCATCGCGTCCTCGCTGCCTTGGGCGGTGCACGTGCTGCTGGTGGGCATGGTCGCGGACCGGATGAACGCGCCGTTCACCGTGGCCGGCGGGCAGTTCCTGTTCTGCGGCGTGGTCGCGCTGGTCTGGGCGCTGTTCTTCGAATCGTGGAGTTGGGCCGGCATCCAGGCCGCCGCCGGGCCCATCCTCTACACCGGCGTGCTGTCGGTGGGCGTGGCCTTCACCGGCCAGGTCGTCGCGCAGCGCTACGCGCACGCGGCGGACGCCGCGATCATCCTGTCGTCCGAGACGCTGTTCGCCGCCGTCTTCGGCTACCTGATGATGGGCGACCGCCTCAACGGCGCCGGACTGCTGGGCTGCGCGCTGATCCTGGGCGCGATGCTGCTGATCCAGCTGCTGCCGATGCTGCGCGTGCTGCGGCCGCGCACGGCCTGACCCTCCGCGCGGAACTCAGATCCAGCGCTCACTCCAACGCTCAGTCCACGCTCATTCCAAGGGGAAGGCGCTCGTCTTCTTGACCGTGCGCAGCACCAGCATCGAGTTCGCCTTCGCCACGCCCGGCAGTTGCATGAGCACATGCGTGTGCAGGCGCTCCAGGTCTTCCGCGTCCTTGTAGGCGAATCGCAGCAGGTAGTCGTTGCTGCCGGCGACGTAGAAGCAGTCGAGGATGTCGGGCGCGTCCTTCACGGCCTGCTCGAACTCGGCCAGCGCGGCGGGCGTCATGCGTTCGACGTTGACGATGGTCCAGCTCGTCCCCGGCTTGCCGATCGCCTTGGGATTGAGCAGCGCGACGACGCGGTCGATCACGCCGGAGTCCTCCAGCCGCTTCACCCGCCGCAGGCAGGCCGACGGCGAGAGATGGACCTGTTGCGCGAGGTCCTGATTCGAGATGCGCGCGTCGCGCTGCAAGACCGCGAGGATCGCGCGGTCGATCGCATCCAGTTGCACTTCCTTGATCATGGACGGCATTCTGTTCGAAGAATCGTCCAGACCACCGCATCGGATTGCGTTGTTGCGGGTTTTCCCGCCGCCGGAACGCTCACCAATTGCGCGTGCGCTTGCCTAGACTGGGACCATCGCCCAGCCCTCGCTGAGCCCATCGATCACGCGCGCCGAGCGCGCTCCGGGAGTCCTCATGTCCACCCCTGCCCGCCCCGATCTCGATGCCTACTGGATGCCGTTCACGGCGAACCGCCAGTTCAAGCAGGCGCCGCGCCTGCTGACGCGTGCCGACGGCATGTTCTTCACCGACGACCAGGGGCGGCAGATCCTGGACGGCGTCGCGGGCCTGTGGTGCGTGAACGCCGGCCACAACCGGCCTCGCATCGTGAAGGCGATCCAGGGGCAGGCGGCGGAACTCGACTTCGCGCCGCCGTTCCAGATGGCGCATCCGAAAGCGTTCGAGCTGGCGTCGCGACTGGCGGAGATCGCGCCCGAGGGCATGAACAAGGTGTTCTTCACCAACTCCGGGTCGGAGTCGGTGGAGACGGCGCTGAAGATCGCGCTGGCCTACCACCGCGTGCGCGGCGAAGGCCAACGCACGCGCTTGATCGGCCGCGAGCGCGGCTATCACGGCGTCAACTTCGGCGGCATGTCGGTGGGCGGGATGGTGGCGAACCGCAAGATGTTCGGCTCGCTGCTGGCGGGCGTCGACCACCTGCGCCACACGCACGACATCGGACGCAATGCCTTCAGCGTCGGCCTGCCGCCGCACGGCGCGGAGCTGGCCGACGACCTGGAACGGATGGTCGCGCTGCACGACGCGTCCACGATCGCCGCGGTGATCGTGGAACCCGTGGCCGGCTCGGCCGGCGTGCTGATCCCGCCGCAGGGCTACCTGCAGCGGCTGCGCGAGATCTGCGACAAGCACGGCATCCTGCTGATCTTCGACGAGGTCATCACCGGCTTCGGCCGCACCGGCAGTCCGTTCGCGGCGCAGACCTTCGGCGTGACGCCGGACCTGATGACGGTCGCCAAGGGCCTCACCAACGGCTGCGTGCCGATGGGCGCGGTGTTCGCGCAGCAGCGCATCCACGACACCTTCATGACCGGGCCGGAACACCTGATCGAGTTCTTCCACGGGTACACGTATTCGGCGCATCCGCTGGCCTGCGCGGCGGGTCTCGCGACGCTGGACACCTACGCGGAGGAAGGCCTGCTGACGCGGGCGTCGGAGCTGCAAGGCTACTTCGCCGAACAGCTCCACTCGTTGCGCGGCGAGCCCCATGTCATCGACGTGCGCAACCTCGGCCTGGTCGGCGGCGTCGAGCTGTCGCCGCGCGCCGGCGAGCCGACCAAGCGCGCGTTCGAAACCTTCCTCGACTGCTGGCAGCAAGGCGTGCTGATCCGGACGACCGGCGACATCCTGGCGCTGTCGCCGCCGTTGATCGCTGAACGCGAGCACCTGGATCGGATGATCGATGCGATCCGGGTGGCGTTGCGGCGGTTGAAGTGAGGCTGTATTCCACCTGCCTCGACTCAGGCGTTGGCCGCCAGAGCGCAGGGCTGTCAGACCTTTGGTCTTCCAGCGCTCGCCGGCGGCGTTCAGTCCACTGGACTGAACTCGGTCCGGCTCTCCCTTGGCGTCAAGCGCCAAAACCCCGCGCCCTGCCGTCCCCGATCACCTGCTGACTGCTTTGAGTTCTTTGCGGGCGACGAGCTTGAGGCCTGACCACACGTCGCTCACGGCGCAGACCTTGATGCTGCCCGCCTGGATCCCCAGCTTGCGTGCGAGGGGCGTTCCCGAGTAACCCGCCGCCGTCGCTCCCCCCCCTGTCGCCATGTCTGAGCCCTCCGTGCGTCGGGCATCATCACCCACCATGTCCAACGCCACAACCGACCGCACACCCGCTACCGCCGCGGCCGACGCAAGCGCCGATGGCGCGCAAGGCCACCACGGCCACCACGTCCCGTGGCTCTCCTACCTCAGCCTGGCCGCCAGCACGAGCGTGATCGGCAGCTACGTCGGTCTGTCCAAGCTGCTGGTCGTCGTGTTCCCGGTCTTCCTGCTGGCCTTCCTGCGCTTCGGCATGGCCGCCGTGTTCATGCTGCCGTGGCTCAAGCGCGGTCCGACCGAGAAGCCGCTCACCGGCCGCACGCGCTTCCTGCTTTTCCTCGAATCGTTCTTCGGGAACTTCCTGTTCTCGATCTGCCTGCTGTTCGGGATGAAACACAGCTCGGCCGTCGTTGCCGGCGTGATCATGGCCGGCATCCCCGCCACCGTCGCGCTGATGAGCTGGATCTTCCTGCGCGAACGCATCGCGCCGCGCACGCTGTTCGGCATCGCGATGGCGGTCGGCGGGATCGCGATGGTGGCGCTCAGCAAGCACGGCGACAGCCCCGGCGCGGCAACGTCCGGTCTGGGCGCCCTGCTGCTGGTCGGCGCGATGTGCTGCGAGGCCTGCTACGTCGTCATCGGCAAGCACCTCACCGCCGACCTGCCGCCCCGGCGCATCAGCGCGCTGATCAACCTCTGGGGACTGGCGCTCGTGACGCCGCTTGGCCTATGGCAAGCCGTGGATTTCGACTTCGGCACCGTCGCGCTCAAGGACTGGGGCCTGCTGCTCTTCTACGCGATCGCCGCCAGCACGGTCACCGTCTGGCTGTGGATGAAGGGCCTGCAGCACGTCAGCGCCGCCAAGGCCGGAGTCTTCATGGTCTTCCTGCCGATCTCGGCCGCGCTGATCGGTCTGATCTTCCTCGGCGAGCAGATGAACGGCATCCAGATGCTCGCCTATGCGCTGGCGCTGGGCGGCGTCGTGCTGGCCACCTGGCCGGGACGCGCCCCGTCCTGACGACCGTCAGCTGCCGCCATCGGCGGCCACCAATCGGACCTGCGGCGGGCTCGCGGCACGCCCGCCGGAAGATCCAACCGGTCTTTTCCGGGATTACACCGGTCTCCATCTAGTTTTACTACCAATGTAATACCATTCGGAGATCCGGCCCGCTAAGATGGGTCGATCGAACTCGCCCGGACGGCTGATGCCCGGGCCGCCAACGCCCCGCCGATGAACGCGAACTTCCCTTCTCCGGTTCCTACGCCAGGTTTTCCGACCACCGTCAGCCCCGCCGCCAGCCAGGCCGAATGGGAAAGCTGGATCGCCAGCTGGTATGCGGTCCTGCGCCAACCTGTGCGTACCGGTGTGAGTCCTTTGGCATCCGAGTCGACGCCTGCGTCGGTCCCGGCGGGTTCCGGTACCAAGCCGCCGCACGTGCTGGTCTTCGCGCCGCATCCGGACGACGAATGCATCGTCGGCGCGCTGCCGCTGCGGCTTCGGCAGGAAGCGGGCTGGCGTGTCACCAACATCGCGGTCACCCTGGGCAGCAGGCAGGACCGCCGCGCCGAGCGCTGGAAGGAACTCGGCGCCGCGTGCGACGTGCTGGGCTTCGACCTGCGCCTGCTGGCCGCGGACGGCTTCGAGCAGGTGAAGCCCGAAGCCGCCGACGCGCGCACGCCGCTGTGGCAGCAGCAGGTCCGGTTGGTGGCCGAACTGCTGGTCGCCGAGCAGCCGCCGCTGATCCTGGTGCCGCACGCCGGCGACGGCATCCCGACGCACATCGGCGTGCATCTGCTGGTGAGCGAGGCGCTCGCTCAGGCGAAGATCTCCACCGTCTTCGCCCACACCGAGTTCTGGGCCACGCAGCCCTCGCCGACGACGCTCGTCGAAACCGGCCGGCGCGACACCGCGCTGCTGGTGCGGGCGCTGGCCTGCCACCACGGCGAGATCGCCCGCAATCCGTATCACCTGCGCCTGCCGGCCTGGATGGCCGACAACGTGCGCCGCGGCGGCGAGCTGCTCGCCGGTCCGGGCGAGGCGCCGCCGGACTTCGCCTTCGGCACGCTGTACCGGCTGACGCGCTGGGTCGACGGCGTCCCCGCCGGCGAACTGCCGAACACGCACTGGTCCTGCGACGCGGCACTCGATCCGGACGCACTCCTCGGCGGCTGAACTCCGGCCGGACTCGCCTGAACCGAAGGCGATCGTCCAGCGCTCCGCGCCTCAACTTCAACTCATCCCCGCCTGCGCTTTCGGCATACGCGCCGCGCACGCAGGCGCAGTGCGCGGCCTCGCGCGGGCCTATGCTTCGGGTTCCTTTTTCGAGCCCTTCCGCCACGCCATGAGCGACGCCCGCACCGATCATCCGACCCACCTCCGCATCCACCAGTTCGCCGGCCTGAAGCCTGGTCCCAAGCTGCTGGTGACGGGCGCCGTGCACGGCAACGAGGTCGCCGGCGTCAGCGGCATCCAGCGCGTGCTGACGATGCTGGACGACGGCACGCTGACGCTGCTCAAGGGCACGCTGACGATGATCCCCATCGTCAACCCGCTGGCCCACCGCCTGCAGCGCCGCGAAGGCGAGCGCAACCTCAACCGCAACCTGCGCGTCAACCCGATCCCGCAGGACTTCGAGGACCGCATCGCCAACCGCCTGTGCCCGTGGATCGCCGCCAGCGACGTGCTGCTGGACCTGCACAGCTTCAACAACCCCGGCCCGGCCTTCGCGATGATCGGTCCGCGCGACAACGACGGCGAGCTGGAACCCTTCCGCCACCAGGCCGCCGAGAGCGCGCTGGCGATGGCCGTGGGCACCTCGCGGCTGGTCGAGGGCTGGCTGTCGACCTACGCGCTGGGACTGAAGCGCCGCGCCGACAAGGTCGCGGACGGCTCGCGCAGGATGGCGCTGCAGCAGGACCCCCATTACGGCGTCGGCACGACCGAATACATGCGCAGCACCGGCGGCTACTGCATCACGCTGGAATGCGGCCAGCACGCCGACCCGCAGGGGCCCGAGGTCGCCTTCAAGGCGATCCTGCGCACGCTGGTGCTGCTGGGGATGATCGCGCCCGAGGGCGTCGAACTCGCCGATCCGAAGCGCCCGGTCGAGTGCCTGCAACTCTATGAGGTCATCGACCGTGAGAGCATGGACGACACCTTCGCGCGCGCCTGGGCCAGCTTCGACGCGATCGCCGAGGGCGAGCGCATCGGCGCCCGCGCCGACGGCACGCCGGTGCTGGCGCCTTTCGGCGGCCGCATCGTCTTCCCCAACAACAATGCCGAACCCGGCCACGAGTGGTTCTACCTGGCAAAGCCCAGCGACCGCGTGTTGACTTGAGCTTCTGGCTAGAGTCGGCGGCATGAACGACACCACCGCCTCTTCCGCTGCCTCTTCCGCCCAACCGCTGCAACCCCTGCGCATCGATTTCGTCTCCGACGTCGCCTGCCCCTGGTGCGCCGTCGGTCTGAAGTCGCTGGAGACCGCCCTCGCCCGCGTGCCGGACGTGCGGGTCGACATCCACTTCCAGCCCTTCGAGCTGAACCCGCAGATGGTCCCCGAAGGCGAGGACATCGAGGAGCACCTGACGCGCAAGTACCGCTCGACGCCCGAGCAGCGCAAGGACATCCGTGCCCATCTGAAGCAGCGTGGCGCCGATGTCGGCTTCACCTTCACCGAAGGCGCGCGCAGCCGCATCTGGAACACCTTCGACGCCCACCGTCTGCTGCACTGGGCCGGGTTGCAATCGGCGCAGGCGCAGCGCGACCTGAAGCTCGCGCTGCTGACCGCGTATCACACCAATGGCCGGAACCCGGGCGACCGCGAGACGCTGCTCGACACCGTGCGCGAGATCGGTCTCGATGCCGCGGAAGCGGCGCGCGTGTTCGACAGCGGCGAGTTCGCCGACGAGGTGCGCGAGTCCGAGTCGCTCTGGCAGAGCCGAGGCATCAGCTCGGTGCCGGCGGTCGTGATCAACGAGAAGTACCTGATCTCCGGCGGCCAGCCGCCGGAGGCGTTCGAGCAGGCGCTGCGTCAGATCGCCAGCGAACAGCAAGCGCCGGCGTCCGCGTAACCGATGCAAGCATGAACGCAAGGGGGTTGTTCCGCTGCCGGCGCGACCGCCAGACCTGAGACAATCCCCGCAACGTTTGAACGGGGCCCGCGTCGTCCGCGTGGCCCCGTTGTCATTGCTGTCGTCCTGACGTTGTCGCGAGTTGTCGTCCGTATGTTCAAGAACCTGATCGTTTACCGCCTGTCTGCCGATTGGCAGCCCAATGTCGAGAAGCTCGAGGACGCCCTCGAGAACGAGCGCTTCGTCCCCTGCGGCGCCACCGAAGCGCTGTCCGCCGGCTGGGTGCCGCCGCGTGGCGAACCGGGCGCGCGGCTGCTGGAAGAGATCGGCGATCACTGGCTGCTGAGCCTGCGCATGGAGAAGCGCGTGCTGCCCGGCTCCGTCGTGCGCGAGAAGGTCGACGAGATGGTCGAGCGCATCGAGCTCGAGACCGGCCGCCGTCCTGGCAAGAAACAGCAGCGCGACATGAAGGAGCAGGCCACGCTGGAGCTGCTGCCGCGCGCGTTCACCTTGCAGTCCCACCTGCGGGTGTGGATCTCCCCCAAGCAGGGCTTCCTGATGGTGGACGCGGGCTCCATCGGCAAGGCCGACGAGCTGATCACGCTGCTGGTGAAGGCCGACTCGTCGATCAACCTGCACCTGCTCCAGAGCGCCGAATCGCCGGCCGCCTGCATGGCCGCCTGGCTGATGGACGGCGTGCCGCCGGCGGAGTTCGTCATCGACCGCGACTGCGAACTCAAGGCCGCGGACGAGATGAAGGCCGCCGTGCGCTACGCCCGCCACCACCTGGACACCGACGAGGTGAAGGCGCACCTGACCAGCGGCAAGATGCCCACGCGCCTGGCGATGACCTGGAAGGAACGCGTGTCCTTCACGCTGACGGACACGATGCAGATCAAGGGCATCAAGTTCCTGGACGTCGTCTTCGACGGCCGCGACAAGCCGGCCAAGGACGAGGCCTTCGACGTCGACGCGGCGCTGGCCACCGGCGAACTCGCGCAGCTGATCCCCGACATGATCGAAGGCCTGGGCGGCGAGCTCGACTTCATCGGCCAGTCCGCCAAGATCGCGGCGGAGCATGCCCCGGGCGGCGCGTCGTCCAAGCCGGCAGCCTCGGAATCCACCTCTGGAGCCGCGGCATCGAAGGCGTCGAAGACGGCCTCGCCCGCGAAGGACGAGGACCTCGCCGCCGAAGCGGCGCCCTGGGACTGAGCCTCCCGAGTCCGTTGAGCCTGCCATGACGCACGCCAGCGCCGCGGACACCGACTGGGTGCGCCACGGCGCGGGCCAGGACGGCCTCGATCGACTCGAGGCCTTTTTTCATGGCGAGGCCTACACCCCGCATCGCCACGACACCTACGCCATCGGCAGCACGCTGAGCGGCGTCCAGTCCTTCACCTACCGCTCGTCATTGCGCCACAGCCTGGCCGGGCACACGGTCGTGCTGCATCCGGACGAACTGCACGACGGGCACGCGGGCACCGACGCCGGGTTCCGCTACCGCATGCTGTACCTGGCGCCGGCGCGGCTGCAGGAGATGCTGGGCGGCGTCGCGCTGCCCTTCGTGCCGGGCGGCGTGTCGACCGATCCCCGACTGGCTCGCGCCACTCGCGCGCTGCTGACGCAGCTGACCGCGCCGCTCGATGCGCTGGAGCAGGACGACGGGTTGCTGGAACTCGCCACCGCCTTGCAGCTCGCAGCCGGCGCCACGCCGCGGCCGGTGCACGGCGACTACCGCGCCGCGCTCGTCGCGCGCGAACTCATGGACGACCGGCTCGACAGCGTCGTGACGCTGGACGAACTCGCCGAGGCCGCGGGGCGCGATCGATGGAGCCTCTCGCGCGACTTCCGCGCCAGCTTCGGCACCAGCCCCTACCGCTATCTGACGCTGCGGCGCCTGGACCTCGCGCGCCGGTTGATGCTCGCTGGACAGCCGCTCGCGGCATGCGCCGTCCACGCCGGCTTCGCGGACCAGAGCCACCTGACGCGCCAGTTCGCGAAGGCGTTCGGCGTCACACCGGCGCGGTGGTTGCGCATGTCGGGCAAGACCGGGCCGACCGGGCCGACCGGGCCGACAGGGCCGACCAGGCCGACCTAGACGCACGATCGTTCAAGACGAACCGCGGGCCGCCCGCCAAGATGGGCGCTCCGATGCACTCCTGCGCGCCGAACGCGCCGAACGCCATGCCCACGCCCGCTGCTCCCGCCATGCCCGGGGCCCGTCCCCTCCCGTCGCGCGACTACCGCGCTGTCAACATCGCCGACAAGCTCTCTCTGCTGCACGAGCAGTGGTCGCAGCGCGTCGTGGCCGAGATCAACGGCTACCAGTTCAAGATCGCCAAGGTGGAAGGCGACTTCGTCTGGCACGCGCATGCGGAGACCGACGAGGCCTTCCTGGTCATGGCCGGCGAGTTGCGGCTGGAGTTCCGCGACGGCTCGGTCACGTTGCGTCCGGGCGAGCTGTTCGTCGTCCCGCGCGGCGTCGAGCACAAGCCCAGCGCCGCGCAGGAAACGCACATCCTGGTCGTCGAGCCTCGCGGCGTGCTCAATACCGGCGCCGAGCGCAATGAGCGCACGCAGCCGAACGACCGGTGGATATGATCAGAAATCGGGGCCATCCGACAGCCAATCACGAAGCGAAAGCCGGGGCTGTCAACGGACTGAGTCGCACCCGCCATCAGGCAGGCTGCCCTCGTCTTTCGGATCCCTCTTGATGCACGACTCTGACGCCGACGCCCACCGTCGAACATTCCTCCGCACCTTGGCCTTGGCTGCGGCCATGCCGTCGGCGGCATATGCCGACGCCGCGCTTGCCGCGGCACCCGCCATCCCCGTTTCATGGCCACCTCGCGCTGCCCGCAATTGCCAGGAGCTTTACCAGCAACTCGCTTCCATGGACCCCGGTGCGCGAGCCAGGGACATCAACTATGCACTGTCCACGTCCGACAGGCCCAATGGAGCATTCTGGATCAATGCGCCATTCGACGACTGGTCGGCAGCGCCCGAGATCCCTTCTACAAGCCCCTTCAGCCGTGCCCTGCGAGGTGCCGTCGCGCAGGGCATCGTCTACGACCGCTGCTTCATCGATCTGTTCAATCTTGGAGACGGGGACGCCGGTCTGCTCGGCGATGCTGCGCTGCAGCCGAACGCACTTCTGATGCTGGCGGATCACATCAACGCGTTGCCGCTCCATGTCTCGCCGACGATCCGCTACCTGACGGGATACCCCGATCACAAGGGCTTCGTCCCCGATGGACTGGTGCACGGCATTTTCTCGGGCCTGATCCGCCATCCGAAAGCCACGATGTACGTTGGTGCGTACCAGCCGGTACGTCAGTTCGCGATCGACGAGACGCGCCGCCTGGCGCGCTTGAAGCGCGACATCCTGGACCACGGCTTCCAGGTGCTGGCGGAGGCAGACCGCTCGAAGTTCGGGGCGCTGACCGAGGCGGCTGGGATTTTCGGGGCGCAGTTCCGATCGAGCGTCGAAGACGCGATCTCGTTGTCATTGCCCCCTGTCAGTTGGAACCACGCGAAGATTTTCGCGATGAACGGCACCTCCCTGGTCACCGGCGGCATCAACTATTGGGCACCTGAATATGCCAGCCATCCCAGCTCGACCGTGCTCGATCTCAGCGCACTGCTGACTGGCCCCGCGACGGTGAAGGCCCATCAGTTTGCAGATGCGATCTGGCGATACCTCAACGCGCTGCCTGCACAGGACAAGGGCAGTTGGGCCAAGAGCGCACGGATCATCGACGGCGTCGACCAGTTCAAGGATTGTCGAGCCACCCCGATGTTCACGCGCCGCGCGGCGTCTCCGGCCGATCACGAACTCCCCTCGGCGGACACCGACCGGATATCCACGCTGTCGGTCACCAATTTCGGACAGTGGCCTCACGCCGACGGCACCCCGTCGCTGTATCTCACGGCCATCCGGGATGTGTTCATTGCCATGGTGGATGCGCTGGCGGTCTCGCGCTTCCAGAATCGCGGACATGAGCTGACGGCCCATCTGGCCCATCGCATGAACGAACTGACCGACCCTGCTTTTGCGCACCTGCTGTTGAATCACGGTGTCAATCCCGCGCATTGGTCGAGCCGGTCCGCTCGTGCGGTCGCGGTGGCATCGGCTTCGAAACGGCTGCGCCTCTCTCAACAGAGCCTGGTGGATGCGTATGGCATGTCGTCGACCGCCTTTTCAAGCATGGTCAAGCAATTCAATACGCTCTTCGGCACGAACTGGGACGGCCGACTCTGGCCGTGGGAGCTGTTGGGGGGCATCGCCTACGGATGTGCCGGCATGCTGAGAGCCCAAGGATCCGCGCATGTCGATCTGGTCATGTCCTATGCCGACGGAGGTTGGGACGACGACGGTACACCGGAAGGATTGCGAGCCCGGTTGACCGCCTATCTGACGATGCTTCAATCAGCCGGATCCATTGATCCGATCGCGGACACTCCCGCCTTCGTGGCACGCTCCGTGAACTACCGGCGCGTCGTACCGGGTCTCACCAACGACGGCAATCATGCGAAGGCGATCATCGTCGACGACGCCTTGGCGTACATCGGCTCGGACAACGCCTATCCCAACTACAACATCCAACACGGGATCTGGCTGGACGATACGCAAGCGTTGCTCGCATACATCGCCGGCTACTGGGATCCTCTTTGGAGCAAATATTCCGTCCCGTCTTGAAGGGCCATCCTGGCGGTCCGGCGCTGGCGCGCCGACTTCTCAGAACAGGTCCTGCTGCTCGCCCACCTGCTGCCCCGTCGCACGCGCCTCGATCGCAAGGATCCTGAGCTTCGTCGCGACACCGCCGGCCGCGGAGAAGCCCGTGAGGTTCGCCGCATTGCCGGCCGTCGGCGCGCCCATCACGCGGTGGCAGGGCACGATCGGCGGGAACGGGTTGTGACCCTCCGCGCGTCCGACCGCGCGCGCCGCGTTCGGCTGCCCGAGCCGCGTGGCCACTTCACCGTAGGTCAGCGTCTGCCCGACCGGAATGCGCCGCGTGAGCGCCAGCACCTCGCGATCGAAGGCCGGCACCGCGCTGTCGTCGAGTTCGACCTCCAGCAGGTCGCGGGCCTCGCCGTCGAGCAGCGCGCGCACACCCAGACAGGCCTGCTTCACCGCTTCAGGCAACCGCTCGAAGTCGGCCTCCTCGCGGGCCGTGGGGAAGCGGACCCACATGCGGTCACGCGTGACGGACAGGGTCTCCTCCGGCAGCTGCGAGGCGACGATGCCGCGCTCGGTCCACGCGATGCCGCAGTGGCCGAGCACCGTCGGATAGCAATGGAAGAAGACCTGCGGCGACATCATGCAATGCGATGCTGATGCGGCGCGGGGTCAGTCCGTGACCGACGCGTCGGCGGGCGAGTCGACGGGCGGCTTGAACGCAGGATGCTGGCTGGCGATCTCGGCGGCCTGGCGGCGCGCGTCCGTGGCCAGCTTCGCGACCTCGCGCGGCGCCATCGCCTTGAGCTTGTGGTCCGACCACACCTGACGCCAACGCCGCGCGCCGGGCAGACCGTTCCACAGGCCCAGCGCATGCCGCATCGCCTGCGACCACGGACGGCCGAGCGCCACCTGCCGGTCCAGATAGTCGAGCCACAGCGCCTCGACCGCTTCGCGGCTGGCGACCGGCGCCTGCGCCTCGCCGAAGAAGCGCTGGTCCCACTGCGCCATCTGCCAGGGCTCGTGATACGCCTGCCGGCCAATCATCACGCCGTCGACATGGTCGAGTTGCGCGGCGATCTCGTCGTCCGTCTTCAGGCCGCCGTTGATCGCGATCGTCAGATGCGGGAACTCGCGCTTGAGGCGATGGACCAACGCATAGCGCAGCGGCGGGATGTCGCGGTTCTCCTTGGGCGACAGGCCCTGCAGCCACGCATTGCGCGCGTGGACGAGGAAGACCTCGCAGCCCGCGTCGGCGACCTGGCCGACGAAGTCGCGCACGAAGTCGTAGCTCTCGATGCGGTCGATGCCGATGCGGTGCTTGACGGTGACCGGGATGGCGACCGCGTCGCGCATCGCCTTGACGCCGTCGGCGACCAGCGCCGGCTCCGCCATCAGGCAGGCGCCGAACGCGCCGCGCTGGACGCGCTCGCTGGGGCAACCGCAGTTCAGGTTGACCTCGTCGTAGCCCCATTGCTCGGCCAGCTTCGCGCAGGCCGCGAGATCGGCCGGCTCCGAGCCGCCGAGCTGCAGCGCGACCGGATGCTCCTGCTCATTGAAATCGAGGTGCCGCGGCTTGTCGCCGTGCAGGATCGCGCCGGTCGTCACCATCTCGGTGTAGAGCAGCGTGTGACGGGTCAGCAGCCGGTGGAAGTACCGGCAGTCGGCGGTCGTCCAATCCAGCATGGGGGCAACGGACAGGCGCCAGGGGGAAAACTTCGAGGACATGAGGCGGATTATCCCGCCGACAGTGACGTCAACTGGGCGATGAGCTGTTCCAGCCGCTCCGGCGAGACGGGTTTCACGACGTGTTCGTCGAACCCGGCCGCGAGCGCCCTCGCCCGGTCCGACGCCAGGCCGTAACTGGTCAGCGCGATCAGCACCAACTGGCCGCTGGCGATCAGCGCGTCGACGTCGATGTCCGCCTCCAGCAGGGTCGCCCGCAGGCGCTCGGCGGTCTGCAGGTGGACCAGGTAGAGCATATGCTCGCACCGCTCCAGCCCAGGCGCACGAAAGTCCTTTGTCGGACCCCAACGGCCCACCGTGGAGTGTAGACCCGGCGCGACAGCGACCCGTCTGGCGCATGCCGGCGCGCCTGTCACCCCTCGTTCGAGGCAGCGGCTTGTGTCCAATTGCGTCGGAGCCCCTGAATGCGGCGACGCCGGAGCTTGCGTCCGTCGTACCATGCCCGCGCCCCCGCGGTCTCTCCTGCCTCAAGTCCGATGCCCCCGTCCCGTCGCCCGCCCGGCTCCGCCGGCGGCCTTGCGCGCCTTCGCGCCCCCGCTCTCGCGCTGCTGATCGCCGCGGGCGTGGCGCTGCCGTCGGCGCAGGCGCAGACACAGACACCGACGAAGGCCAAGACGACGAAGGCAGTGAAGGCCCCGAAGCCGGGCGCTTCGGCGGCCCAGCCGGCATCGAACCTGGCGAAGTCCGAACTCGCCGACATCGCCGACCTGCGCAAGCGGATGGCCGCGAAGACCGTGGTGGTGACGCGCCACGCGGAGGTCGCCGACATCGCCATCCAGGTCTGGGCGCGGACGACGCTGCCGAAGAAGTACTACGTCGCCGTGACGCAACAGGGCACGGTGCGGCGCACGCTCACCGCCACCGACGAGGCCGAAGCCTGGCGCACCTACGACAGCTTCCGCCGCATGGCGGGTCTCGGCGACGTGGGACGACCGGTGCTGCTCGGACAGATGACTGTGGAACCGGCGCCCGCAGCACGCGTCCCCGAGGTCATGGCGGCCGCCGCGATGCCCATGGTTCCCGCCGTTCCCACGACGCCGACGATTCCCGCGATGGCGGCAACACCCGCGCCCGCAGTCCAGACCGTCTTCCCAACGACGCAAACGGCCGCGCCCGCTCCCCAAGCGGAGGCGCCTGCGTCCGCGCGCGAGCTCTCCGCGACGACGGGAGAGTCCGTCGATCAGCGAACGGACGCGCGCGCCGGCGGCTACGCGGTCGAGACGCTGCGTCGCGCGCGCTTCGGCGACGAGGTCGCGCGCCTGGTCTGGAGCGCGGAGAGTTCGCAGTACTTCGTGTCGCTCACGCGCCAGGGCACGGTCGTGGAAATGCTGCGCAGCCGCGACAGCGCCGAGGCGACCCGCACGTACGAGGACTATGCGCGCCAGGCCGAGAAGCGGGCCGCGCTGCTGCAACGCCCACCGACGGGACCGACGTCATCGGCATCCCGCTAGCGTCGGCACCCCGTCCTACAGACACCGCCCCGGGATAGGCGAAGACTGGACGCATCCGGCCCTCGCGGCCATCGCGCTTCAGGAGCACGCCATGATCCGCAAGCTCAGCAGCGGGCAGTACCGCCTCTACTCCCGCAACCCCGATCCCAAGACCGGCAAACGCCGCAACCTCGGGACCTTCGACACCCGTGAAGCCGCCGAGAAGCACGAGCGGGAAGTGCAGTACTTCAAGCGGCATTGAATGCACTCAGGACGCGCGTGTCGAGCGGCGGATACCGTCGCAGCATGCGAAGAGTTCCTCAGCGACATCGGTGATACGCAGCGTAGTACGCGCGACTGATCGTGGCGCGTCGACGTGCCTCAGCGCTGTGGCCCTGTGCTGCCACGGCCTGTGCCAGGAGATCCTTCGTTGACGTCGCCGTCAGTCGGGGAGTGCTCCTTCAGCACCTGCGCCGCCACCTGCAGCATCTGGATCATCACCATCACCGTCCTCGCTTTCTCTTGCATTCCTGGGTGCGTTCCACCCGAATGAAGAAAGTGTCGGACCGGATCCGCAAAAGTCGATTCCCCTCGAAGGGCGATTAAATGGGGGACACACCTTCGTGTGAGTGACTCCCCCTGCGCAAACCGATACGGGTCGTGGCATCGATGCCTCTATGCTTGAGCCGAACCGGCCCGCCCCGGCGTGCCGGTCTGCAGAGCACAGGGAGACAAGACATGCGACTTTCCGTTCGACGCGGCAGGAGCCCGCTGTATGCATTGACATTGGCCGTGGCCGTGGGATCGGCCGCGCTGCTCGCCGGTTGCGGCGGCGACGATGACGGCGATGGCGACGGCGGTACGCCCGCCTCGAAGTACAGCGCCGAAATCCGCCGCACCGCCATGGGCGTGCCCCACATCAAGGCCGCCGACTGGGGCGGCGCCGGCTACGGATACGGCTATGCGCAGGCCCAGGACGACCTGTGCACCATCGCCAACTCGATGCTCACCTTCCGCGGCGAACGCGCCCGCTTCTTCGGCGCCGACGCCGTCGTGCCCTTCCAGGGCACCATCGGCCAGCCGAAGAACATCGACTCGGACTTCTATCACCGCCACGTCCTCAACGACGAGGTGATGCAGCGCTTCGTCGCCGCCCAGCCGGACAAGCTCAAGCAGATGGTTGCCGGCTTCGCCGCCGGCTACAACCGCTATGTCCGCGACATCAAGGCCGGCGCCGACTCCACCGCCCATGCGGCCTGCCGCAACGAGGCCTGGGTCGTGCCGGTCACCGACACCGACATCTTCCGCCGCATGTACGCCGCCCACTTCGCGGCGGGCTACAGCAATTTCGTCGCCCAGATCGCCAATGCGACGGCGCCCGCGGCCGCGTCGCCCACGATGGCGTCGGCCGCCAGGGTCAAGGTCGCCGCAGCCACCGCCGCGGCGGCCGGCAAGTCCCGCGCCGCGCCACGCTCACGCGATGGCGCGCCACATCCGCTCACCATCGCCACCGCGCATCTGCCGGACTTCCAGGTCGGCGGCAACGACGGCGTGGGCAGCAACATGATCGGCTTCGGCACCGCGGCCACCGGCGACGCCAGCCCGCTGCTGTTCGGCAATCCACATTGGTACTGGCGCGGCCCCGACCGCTTCTACCAGGCGCACCTGACCGTGCCCGGCGAGCTCAACGTCGCCGGCGCCTCCTTCCTCGCCCAGCCGATCGTGCTCATCGGCTACAACGACAACCTCGCGTGGAGCCACACCGTCTCCGCCGCGCGCCGCTACGGGCTGTTCCAGCTCACGCTGTCGCCCGGCGACCCGACCAGCTACCAGCGCGACGGCGCCGCCGTGAAGATGACCGCCCGCGCGATCACCGTGCAGGTCAAGCAGGGCGACGGCAGCGTCGCGCCGGTGTCGCGCACGCTCTACGAGTCGCAGTACGGTCCGATCGTCAACCTCGGCGCGCTCAACCCGGCCCTGGGCTGGAACACCAGCACCGCCTTCGCGATCCGCGACATCAACGGCGAGAACTTCCGCGTGTTCCGCGTGTGGATGCGCTGGAGCCAGGCGAAGACGCTCGAGGAGTTCCAGACCATCCAGCGCGAGGAGTCCGCCATCCCCTGGGTCAACACCGTCGCCGTCGCGCGCGGCGCGAATCAGGTCTGGTACGCGGACATCGGCGCGATGCCCAACGTGTCCGCCGCGCAGCTGTCGAGCTGCGCCACGCCGCTCACGACTGCGCTCAGCGCCGCGCTGCCGCGCACGCCGGTGCTGGACGGCTCCAAGAGCAGCTGCGACTGGCAGAGCGATCCGGATTCGAAGCAGCCCGGCGCGCTCGGCCCGGCCCGCATGCCCAGCCTGCTGCGCGACGACTATGTGCTCAACAGCAACGACAGCTACTGGCTCGCGAATACCGCCGCGCCGCTGACCGGCTTCCCGGACATCCTCGGCCCGGCAGGCACCAGCTCGATCAGCTTCCGCACGCGGCTGGCGCATCTGCTGGCGCAGGGACGCCTGGCCGGCACCGACGGCTATGCCGGCAACAAGGCCACCAGCGAGACGGTGCGCGCCCTGGTGCTCAACAGCCGCACGCTCACCTCGGAGCTCTTCCGGGACCAGGCGGTCGCGATGTTCTGCGCGCCGCCGACGTCGATCACGGTGAACAGCGATCCCGCCACCGGCGAGACCTTCAGCCCGGCGCGCAACGTCGATCCCACCGAGGCCTGCGCGGTGCTGCAGGCTTGGGACGGCAAGGCGCTGCTCGCGTCACGCGGCGCGCACCTGTGGGACGAGTTCTGGACGCGCGCGGCGCGCATCCCCGAGGCCACGCTGTACGCGGTGCCCTTCAGCAGCGCCGATCCGCTGCACACGCCGCGCGACCTGAACCCCGCCGTGAAGACGACGCTGCAGCAGGCCTTCGGCGCCGCGATCGTGCGCGTGCAGGCCAGCGGCTTCGCGATGAACGCGACGCGCGGCGAGACGCTCTTCGCCACGCGCGGCAGCGAGAAGATCCCGCTGTTCGGCGGCTGCGGCCAGCCGCAGGGCTACTACACCGTCGCCTGCGCGCTCAGCCGGCTGGACCAGGGCGGCTACGACCTCAACACCGCGACCAGCGCGAACAGCTACCTGCAGGTGGTGCGCTTCCCCGCCGGCGACGTCGAGGCCTACACTTTCCTGACCTTCTCGCAGTCGGACGACGCCGCCTCGGCGCACTACAGCGACTACACGCGCGCCTACAGCGCGGGGCAGTGGCAGAAGGTGCCCTTCTCGGAGGCCGACATCGCCAAGGACACGGCCTTCTCGACGAAGACGATCAGCGAGTAATCCGGAACGCGGGCCCACAACGACACAGCCGGCCGACCGCCTCGACATCGAGGCGGCGCGGCCGGCCGTGGCACCCGATCGCGGGTGCGACCGGTCGGTGGGACGTCCGGGTCAGACCTGCAGCGCGCGTTCGATCTCGGTCAGCTTGTAGCGGGCGAGGGCCAGGTTGCCCTTGTTCTTGTCCAGCACCAGGTACAGGAACAGGCCGGCATTGTTCGGCACCAGGCGGATCAGGTGGTACTGGTCCGACAGCGTGATGAGGATGTCCTCGATGCCCTTGCGCAGGCCGAGCGACTCCATGGTCTGCAGCTTGGCGCGCACCACCTGCGTGTTGCCGGCGGCGGCCAGGTCCAGGTTCACGGCGGTACCGGCCTGGGCCAGGCACATGCCGCTGCGGAAATCGACCAGCGCGGCGGCCAGGGCGCCGTCGATGGTCATGGCGGCGTCGATGGACTGCTTCAGATTGCTCATGGTGTCTTTGTTCAGGGAGGGGGCGGGTTGCAGGGAGTCGAGCCCGAAGCGGCTCGTCAGCTTGTTGAATTCCTCGATCAGGACGAACCACAGCGTCTCCGGGCTGCTGTCGGGCAGCCGGTAGAGCACCGTGGTCGGCGTGGCCGCGGTCACCATCGGCACGAAGGTCATCTCCTCGACGATGGCGCTGGGCATCAGCAGCAGGCGCACGGCCGGCACCTCCGCGGCCCAGGCGCGGCGCAGCAGGTCCAGCGCGCCGTGGACCGAGCCCGGTCCGACGATCACCAGCAGCCCGGCGGGGCCGTCGACGGCGGCGAGGTCGTCGTTGGGATACGGCGGCCGCACCCAGTCGATGGTGGGCATGCCCGGCGTCGTGCTCAGCGCGATCGCCTGGCGGGATTCCGTGGAGGACAAGGTCGCGCCGGTCTGGCCGATGGCCAGGCCGCCCAGGCGGGCCGTCATGTCGACGACACGCACACCGGATCTGCTCATGAAAGGGTCCCGAGAGTGGAGGAAACGACGCTTCGGTCGCTGGACGCGCAGTGTGAAGAAAGCGCTTGCAGAACGCGCCCCCACGCTTGGGGGGTCAGACCTTGCCGGTGGCGCTTCGCGTGCCGAAGGTCACGACCGCCGCGTCGGGACTCGGTGCATCCGGGCGCTGAGCGCCCTCGCCTTCACAGGCGTTGGCGGCCCTTGTAGCTGGCGTCCTTCGTGCGCCTGTGCAGGAACATCAGCGTATCGCGGTCGATCTGCAACTCATAGCGGTTTATCGATTCCCTCCGGAGGGCGTCCTGAGGGGGGCGTTGATTGAAGTAGGTCAGTCCACCGCGTCTGCACAGGAGGTCATTGACTCAGCTCGGGCGGATCGTGATACGACTCGGCGTCAATCGAGCCCGCGCAGCGGATGCCCGGACGCCGGCCAGGGGCTCCGGAAGAAGGCCTCGACATCGGCACGCGTCACGTCCTCGATGCGGGCCGGGTTCCACTTCGGCGCATGGTCCTTGTCGACGGCCAGCGCGCGCACGCCCTCCACCGTCTCGCTGGCCGCGCCGGGCCGCAGATGGAAGCAGTGATGCACCAGGTCGCGCTCCATGCGCAGATCGTCGGCCAGGCTCATCGAAGCGGCGCGGCGCACCTGCTCCAGCGTCACTGCCATCATCAGCGGCGAACGCTTCTTCAGCGTCGCCAGCGTGTGCTGCGCCCACGGGTCGGCGTCCGCTTCCAGCGACGCGAACAGCGCCGGCACCGACGCCGCCGAGAAGTGCCTGTTGATCAGGGCGCGCGCGTTCCAGTGCTCGGCGACCGGCGCCAGGTCCACCCGCTCCATCACCGTCGCGACCACGTGCTCGGCGCTGTCCTGCACGCCGGTGCGCAGGGCCTCGACGATCGCCGGCAGCTCGCTGCTCTGGACGAAGACGTCGCCCAGGCCGAGCTCGATCGCGTCGCCCGCGCCGATGACCTGGCCGGTCAGCGCCAGCCATTCGCCGCTGTGCCCGGGGCAGCGCGACAGGAAGTAGCCGCCGCCCACATCCGGGAACAGGCCGATGTTGGTCTCGGGCATCGCCAGCCTGGAGTGCTCCGTCAGCACGCGCAGCCGCGCGCCCTGGCTGATGCCCATGCCCCCGCCCATCACGACACCGTCCATCAGCGCGATGCAGGGCTTGGGGAACTGGTGGATGAGGTGGTTGAGCGCGTATTCCTCGGTGAAGAACGCGTCCAGCGCGCTCATCGCCTCACCGCCGGCGAGCGCCGCCTGGTGGAAGAAACGGATGTCGCCGCCGGCGCAGAACGCCGCGGGTTTTCCCTCGCGGCAGGCACCGATCAGCGCGACCGCCTGGATCTCGGGATCCTTCGCCCACGCCGTCAGCAGCGCGGTCATGTCGCGGATCATGGGCAGCGACAGCGCGTTGAGCGCCTGCGGACGGTTCAAGGTGATCAGGCCCAGGCAGCCGTTGACCTCGGCCAGGACCAGCCCTTCGGATTGCAGCGACGGAATCACAGCGACATCTCTCCACTCGTAGAGGCTGCCGGGCGGCGCCACGCGGCCAGCAGCTCGTTACCAATCAATGCGGCCAGCACCATAACACCCCCCGGGCCGGGCAGGCAGGACCCCGGCGGGCCCACGGCTGGACAACGCAGGGCGTCGGACGACCTCATTCGTCCCGGTAGACGCCGACGACGGGCACGCCCCCGGCCTCGACCCAGCCGCGGTACATGCCCTCCGTGTTGAAGCCGAGCCAGACGTTGCCCAGCGTGTCGACCGCGATCAGCCCGCCGTCGCCGCCCACCGCGGGCAGTTCGTCGAACACGACGCGGGCGCAGGCATCCGCGAGCGGGAGACCGCCGATGCGCATCAGCGCGCCGACCTCGTGGGCCGCCGCGGCTCGGATGAAGGCTTCGCCGGTGCCCGTGCAGGAGACGGCGACGCTGCGATCGTCCGCATAACAGCCGGCGCCGGGGATGGGCGAATCGCCGACGCGGCCTGGCCGCTTGTTCGTCATGCCGCCGGTGGAGGTCGCAGCGGCGAGGTGCCCCGCCGCGTCGCGCACCACGGCGCCCACGGTACCGAACTTGGTCCGTTCGTCGATGGGACCGCCGGCATCGACCACCGCCTGCCGGCCGTCGTGGTCCAGGACCTGGCCGGACGCGGACGCCCTCGCCTGCGCCAACTGCGCGAGCCGCTGCGGCGTGCCGAACCAGTCCGGCGCCACGCGCTCCAGGCCCTGCTCGAACGCGAAGCTGTCCGCCGCCGTGCCGACCAGCAGCACATGGCCGCTGTGCGTCATCACCGCGCGTGCTGCGAGGACGGGATTGCGCACCCGCGTCACGCCGGCCACCGCGCCGGCGCCGCGATCGCGGCCGTCCATGACGCTGGCGTCGAGTTCATGCCGCTGGTCCGCGGTGTACACCGCGCCCTTGCCGGCGTTGAAGAGCTCGCATTCCTCGAGCCGGCGCACGGCCTCGACAGCCACGTCCATGGCCGCTTCGCCGCGCGCGAGCCGCGTCGCTCCGTCGGCGAGGATCTCCGCCAGCGCGGCCCGGTAGCGCGCTTCCATGTCCGCGCTCATGCTGGCGCGACGGATCGTGCCCGCGCCGCCGTGCAGGGCGAGCACCGGCCGCGGCAGGGACGTCGGGAACCATGCGGGAAGCGATGTCGATGGCGAGGTCGGCGGCGAGGCGGTCATGTCGGTCCTTGGAAGCCCGGGAGCCGGGCATTCTCCCCCGCCCCCCGGGATGCCCCTCGGCTTGTCCCGGTCGGGACAGGAAAAAAGCGAACGCTCGTGCTAAAAATCGGCGCAGTCCGGAGACACGCTGCACCATAAGCACAGGACAAGCCATCAAGGACCGCAGGAGACGACATGGACCTCAACTTCACGCCCGAGGAACAAGCTTTCCGGGCCGACATCCGCCAGTGGGTGGCCGGGCATCTGCCGAAGGACATCAGCCACAAGGTGCACAACGCGCTGCGTCTGAACAAGGACGATCTGCAGCGCTGGGCGCGCATCCTGGGCAAGCAGGGCTGGCACGGCTGGGCCTGGCCGAAGCAGTTCGGCGGCCCGGGCTGGAACGCCGTGCAGCGCCACCTGTTCGAAGAGGAATGCGCGCTGGCCGGCGCGCCGCGCGTCGTGCCCTTCGGGCCGGTGATGGTGGCGCCGGTGATCATGGCCTTCGGCTCGCGCGAGCAGCAGGAGCGCCACCTCCCCGGCATCATGAGCGGCGACGTCTGGTGGAGCCAGGGCTACAGCGAGCCGGGTTCGGGCTCGGACCTGGCCTCGGTCAAGACGCGCGCCGAGCGCCGCGGCGACACCTACGTCGTCAACGGCCAGAAGACCTGGACCACGCTGGGCCAGTACGGCGACTGGATCTTCTGCCTGGTGCGCACGGACACCAGCGTCAAGCCGCAGGCCGGCATCTCCTTCCTGCTGATCGACATGAAGTCGCCCGGCGTGACCGTGCGGCCGATCACCATGCTGGACGGCGAGCACGAGGTCAACGAGGTCTTCTTCGACGACGTGGTGGTCCCGGCGGAGAACCTGGTCGGCGAGGAGAACAAGGGCTGGACCTACGCCAAGTACCTGCTCGCGCACGAGCGCACCAACATCGCCGACGTCAACCGCGGCAAGCGCGAGCTGGAGCGGCTCAAGCGCATCGCCAAGGCCGAGGGCGTCTACGACGACCCGCGCTTCCGGGACCAGATCGCGCTGCTGGAGGTGGACATCGTCGCGCTGGAGATGATGGTGCTGCGCGTGCTGTCGGCGGAGTCCAGCGGCAAGCAGTCGCTGGACGTGGCCGGCCTGCTGAAGATCCGCGGCAGCGAGATCCAGCAGCGCTACACCGAGCTGATGATGCTCGCCGCCGGGCCGTACGCGACGCCTTTCATCCAGGAGGCGATGGAGGCCGGCTGGCAGGGCGACCAGGTCGGCGCGGCCCACTGCGCGCCGCTGGCGAGCCACTATTTCAACTATCGCAAGACGACGATCTACGGCGGGTCCAACGAGGTCCAGCGCAACATCGTCGCCCAGACCGTTCTGGGCTGATCGCACCGGCGGACACGAGGAGACACGACATGGATTTCGATTTCACCGAAGACCAGAACTCGCTGCGCGACGCGGTGCGACGCTACGTGGACAAGGACTACGGATTCGAACAGCGCCGCGCGATCGTCAAGGCGGGCGGCTTCTCGCGCGAGGCGTGGAACGCGCTGGCCGGCCTCGGACTGACCGCGCTGGCGGTGCCCGACGCGCACGGCGGCCTGGGCTTCGGCCCCGCCGAGGCGATGGTGGTCATGGAGGAGCTGGGACGCGGCCTGGTGATGGAGCCCTACGCGCAGGGCGGGCTGGTCGCGCCGGCCGTGCTCGCGCACGCCGGCGATGATGTTCAAGGCGAGTGGCTGCCGCGCATCGCGGGCGGCGAGGCGCTGGTCGTGCTGGCGCATCAGGAGCGCAAGGCGCGCTACCGGCTCGACGTGTGCGACACGCTCGCGACCGCGGATCACCGCTTGACCGGCGCGAAGAGCGTCGTCCCCGCGGGCGATGCGGCCGACGCGTTCATCGTGCCGGCATGCGCGGGCGGCGCCGGCGCGAACATCGCGCTGTACCTCGTCGCGAAGGACGCGGCCGGCGTCGCGCTGCGCGGTTATGCGCTGCACGACGGCTCGCGCGCCGCCGAGCTCACGCTCCAGGACACGCCCGCCACGCTGCTGGTCGGTCCGGACCGCGGGCTCGCGGTGCTGGAACACGCCGTCGACATCGCCATCGCCGCGCAGGCGGCGGAGGCCGTCGGCGCGATGGACCGCTTCGTGGCGTTGACGGCGGACTACCTGAACACGCGCAAGCAGTTCGGCGTCGCGATCGCCAGCTTCCAGGCGCTGCGCCACCGCATGGCCGACGTCAAGATGCAGCTGGAGCTGGCGCGCTCGATGAGCTATTTCGCCACGCTCAAGCTCAATGAGCCGGCGCAGGCGCGCCGCCGGGCGATCTCTCAGGCCAAGGTGCAGCTGGGGCAGTCGATGCGCTTCGTCGGCCAGCAATGCACGCAGCTGCACGGCGGCATCGGCGTGACCGACGAGTACATCGGCAGCCACTACTTCAAGCGGCTGGCCGTCATGGAGATGCAGTACGGCGACACGCTGCATCACCTGGGCGAGGTCAGCGCGCTGATGCAGGACACGGCTGGCGTGTTCGCTTGAAGACTTGAGCGCGACGTAGACTTGGCCGAGCTCGCCGCCACTGCGGCGAGGGAGCCTGCCATGTCGCTTGCACCCTCTTCCTTCGCGCCCCCTTCCCTGATTGCGGGCCTGCTGCTCTCGGCGGCCGCCATGGCCGCCTCGGCCCAGGATTTCAAGCCCGGGTTGTGGGAGATCAGGCAGAAGCCCCAGCTCGATCCGCAGCGCCAGGCGCAGATGGCGCAGATGCAGAAGCAGATGGCGGCGTTGCCGCCGGAACAGCGCAGGCAGCTGGAATCGATGATGTCGCAGAACGGCGTCAGCATGAACGTCCAGGGCGGCGAGCTGACGCTCAAGTCCTGCGTCACCCAGGACCAGGCCGATCGCGCCGCGATGCCCAGGACCGACGGCAAGTGCTCGCATGACAGCAAGCGCACCGGCGACACGATGCTGGTGAACTTCCGCTGCACCAACCCGGCCTCGGAAGGGACCAACGAGATCACCTTCCTCGGCCCGGACCATTACCGGACGAGGACCGAGGTCCGCGCGCAGCGCGACGGCAAGACCGAGGTGATCCGCTCCACCGGCGAAGCCCGCTACCTGGGCAGCGATTGCGGCTCGCTGAAGCCGCAGGGCGCCAAGCCTTGAGCGGGATTCCGGACGGGGGCGCCCTCTGCGACGTCGCCGGCCTGAAGGTCGGCCACTTCACGCATCCGACGGCGTCCACGGGCTGCAGCGTCGTGCTCTGCGAGCGCGGCATCACCGCCGGCGCCGACGTGCGCGGCGCGGCACCGGGCACGCGCGACCTCGACCTCCTGCGTCCGGAAAACACCGTGCAGCAGGTCCACGCGATCCTGCTGACCGGCGGCAGCGCGTTCGGCCTCGCCGCGGCGGACGGGGTGATGCGCTGGCTCGCGGAACGAGGCCACGGTTTCCAGGTCGGCGCGGTCCGCGTCCCCATCGTGCCGGCGGCGGTGCTCTTCGACCTGTGGCTGCACGACGCATCGACCGCGCCCGATGCGGCGGCGGGTCGCGCGGCCTGCGAGGCGGCCTCGGCCGATGAGCGCTCGCGCGGTCGCGTCGGCGCCGGTACCGGCGCGACGGTGGGCAAGCTGCTCGGCGTCGAGCGCTCGATGCCGGGCGGACTCGGCATGGCATCGGTGCGCATCGGCGGCATGACGCTGTCGGCGATGGTCGCCGTGAACGCGGTGGGCGACGTCGTCGATCCACACGGCGGCGAGGTGATCGCCGGCTCGCGCGGCGCGTACGGTCGGCCTCGTTCGACCATCCAGGCACTGCTCGACGGCGAACGCCCCGGCGGCGCGCTGCAGGGCAGCGCCACGACGATCGGCGTCATCGCGACGGACGCGCGATTGACGAAGGCGCAGGCCACCAAGCTCGCGCAGATCGCACACGACGGCCTGGCGCGCGCGATCCATCCCGTTCACACGGTGATGGACGGCGACGTGATGTTCGCGCTCGCCACCGGCGCCGCGGAGGTCGACGGCGACATGACGCTGCTGGGCGCGGTGGCGGCGGAGGTGGTGGCGCGGGCGGTCTTGGATGCGGTGTCGTCGCCGACTACACAGTGTGGAGACGCGGCGTCGTCGACGACCAGCTCTCGGAGTGCCCTTCCTCCGGCGTGCTGAAGATCCTGGCCGCAAAGGTGGGAACGACCGTGCCATCTTAGTCGGTGATGAGCCGCTTCACATCCTTGACGGTCCGGGTGACTTCGAACGGATCGTCGTCGTCGTGCACAGTGTCCGTCAGATAGCGCAGGTCCACTTCCTTCGCGAAGGCCACCCGGACCTTTCTGTTTTCGCCGCCGTCTGCCGCTTCCTTGAACACCGATCGCGGCAACTTCAGGATGGGACCCGGCAGGCGATCCGTGCTCGGCGGCTGCGTGCGCGGCCGGACGCCTTGAAGCCCGGCGTCGAGCAACTCGCCACGATGCAGCATGGCCACCAATCGTGTCGCGAACTCGCGCAACGACGCCAGATCCTCGGCGCGGAAGACGTCCGGGCGGTGATGGCCACGCACCTTGGCGCACTCTTCAAGCAGGTATTCGTCGATGCTTCCGGCAAGCATTTCTTCACGTCGGCATCGCTCCACCAGACTGCGGGCGACGGCGAAGGTCGCGCTGTCGTGACCGCCGTCGGCGGACTGGAAGACCGTGACGCCGCCTTCTTTCGCTTCGAGGTGCGCCAGATGCAGGCAGACATCGAAGAGGCGATCCACGGCAATCGTCCGGCCGCTGCCCACCGGCATCCGGATCACGGAGAGATCCTGCGTGGCCCCGGGCACGGCCTTGCCGTTGCGGCTCAGCCCCACGGAAACGCGACGCGTGTGCGCATCGCGAGCGGGGATGCGAGCGCCGACCGACAGCAAAGGCGTGCGGGACTTCATGTGCCTGACGGTCACCTTCCCGTGCTCGCCGGCAACGAGCCTGGCGCTTCCATCCAGCACGCTCGGGCAGGGACCGGACTTCTCAGCCGCGGAACGCAGATCCACCACGCGCCGGATGTTCTGCCGCACGCAGGCGTCGGCGAAATCCAGCGCCTGTCTGGGCGACGCGACGCTCATCACGAGCGTTCCGTCGGGAAGCCGGCTGGTGTCCAGGCCACGCAGCGACGTGGAAGGCGACGGCTTGGGCGCCGTGTCGCTCAACTGATCGAGCTGGCGCTTGAGCTCAAGGGCTTTGGCAAGGTCCTTGGCCGGAACAACCGGAGCGGCATCGGTATGGGCCGGTCCTGATCGGCCGAAGAGTCTGGAGAGGCGTGTCATGGCGAACTGAAGGCGAAGAGTGGCACAAGCAAGTCAGACGGCCCCGAGGCCGGTTTGAAGACATCGGGGCTCGGACCGTCAGGGGTCGCCCGTCGTCGGACGAGGCTTGCCGAAGAGCTGCTCATGGGCCGACTTGCCTGCCGGCGCTGCGTTCGGGCGCTTCAATACGAAGTCCCGCTTGATCGGCAGATCCTGGTAGAACCCTCGCACATCGTGGCCTTCCTTGAACGAGACCGGCTTCCTTTCACGGTTCGACGGCTCACCCGCCTTCTTCAGGATCGAACGGGTCTCGCGCCGCGCAGCGTCCGGCGTCGCGGGCGTCGGCCGCAGGGGGGCTTGCAAGCTCAGCGGCTCCTGGCGCTGCAACGCCCGCGCCGTGGGCGGCCGCGACGGTATCTCCACCAGCGGCGGGGTCAGTTCAGCCAGTGGCAGGGTCTCTTCCGGCAGCGGCGCGATCTCCCGCTGAAGCGGCGCACGCAGATGCGCCGTCGCAGGCGTTGAGGATCCGACGGGAGCCGCGGGAACGGCCGGCATCGTGGAAGGCGGGAGATCCTGCAGCGCCCCGCGTCGGTCCTGATCCAGCATCAGGCGACCGAAGGCCATCAGCGCCGCCAGGTCTTCGGCCCGGAACAGCTCCGGGCCCCGATCCCGGCGGATGCTCAGACACACGTCCATCAGGGTCTCCTTCAGGTCGTCCGCAGGGATCGGATCGCGCAGGTGCGCCTGGAGCAGCGCATGGGCCGCCGCGAAAGTGGCCCCGGTGTGCTGGCCGTCGGCACACTGGAACGCCGTCCGTCCGTCGGGCGCCGTGCGGGCCAGATGCAGGCTGACGTCGAGCAGACGTTCAGGCGCGACGGCCCTGCCGCTGCCCGCGTGGACGCGGACCCATTCCAGCGATCGCGACAGATCGCGGGGCCTGCCGCCTGCCGGCGCCGGCGTCTTCCTGCCCGGCTTCAGGCTGACCTGGACGGTGCGGACGTGGTCCTCGGGGTCGCCCTTGCCCGCTCCGTTCAATGGCCTCTCGCGTCCTTGCCGGGCAAAGCGCGCGATGCCGTGATCCTTGCCGAAGGCGGACCTTCCTCCGTCCAGGGGGCAGGCGTGGCCGCGCTGCTTCTCCTTCTCCGACCGAAGGTCCACCACCCGGTCGATCCGATGCTCCACGCAGGCATAGGCGAAACGCAGCGCTTCGTCGAGGTGCGGTGAAGCCATCAGCACCGTCCCGTCGCTCAGGCGGCTGGCATGCGGCAGGGCCTTGTCGAGCAGCGCCTCCTGGTTCAGATGCGCAGGGGATCGCAGACCGGCCGGCGCGGGCGGGCAAGGTGCCAGCGCCGACGTCCAGCGGCCGAGCTCTTGGTGCAGCGCCGCGCCCTCTTCGGACCGGTCGGCGACGGATTCGCGCCGGGACTGGCCGCCCAGGCAATGGGAAATGCGTTGAAAAATGGAAGGCATGGCGACGACCTCAAGGCCTCGGAGTGGACGAAACGGGTGTGGCCGGCGAGGACGGTCGCGCGCCGCCGCGGTGCCCGGAGGCTCGCGGCGGTATCGGCGGCGCGGGTTTGCCTCGAGGAAGGGCGCCACGCCGGTCGGCGTCCAGCATCAGATGCGCGTACGCCACAAGCGCCCCGAGGTCCTCGGCGCGGAACAGTTCCAGTCCGCGATCGGCACGGATGTGCAGGCATTCGTCCAGGACGGCGGCCTCGATGTCCTCCGTGCGCAGCGGATCGCGCAGATGGCGTTGCAACAACGCATGCGCGGCCGCGAACGTGGCGCCGGTGTGCTGCCCCTGCGCGCACTGGAAGACGGTCCTCCCACCCGCGGCGGTGAGGACCATCGCCAGATGCAGGCTGATGTCGAGCAGCCGCTGCGGCGGGATCTGCTCACCGCTGGCGACATGCACGCGGATCCAGTTCAGCGAATGGAGGCGCGGTTCCGAGCGCTGAGTCCCCGTGCCTCGCGCCGGGGCGCCCGGGCTCAGGCGGATCTGGACCGATCGCTGGCGATCTCCGGCCGCGGACGCGGACGTCCCGTGCACGGGAACGGCAGCGCCCTGTCGCGAGAAGCGCACTGTCCCCCGCGAGTCGCTGAAAGGTCGATCGCCGCCGTCCAGCGGGCAGGCAAACAGGCCGCGCTTCTCCGCGTTCGATCGGACATCCACCACGCGCGCGACCTTGTGGGTCACACAGGCCATGGCGTAATCGAGCCAGTCCCGGCGCAACGGGGAGGCCATGAGGACCGTTCCATCCTTCAACAGGCTCGCCGCCCTGAGTTCAGGACCGAGCAGCGTCTGCGCATTGACATGGCGCGGCGCGCGTGCGCCGTCGGGGGACAGGACATGGCTCGCGGTGTCGAGATCCGAGCTCATGCGGCCCAGTCGGTTGACGAGCCGCACGCTCTCACCGGTGGCGAGCGAGGCGGCGGCAGAGCGTCCCAGCAAGCCGTCGAGCGCGTGGGACATGCATTGGATGAGCCGGGGCATGGAGCGACATTCGAAGCGTGGAGGACCGGCACATCGCCGTTCCAGGACCTGATTTGTGCGACCTGCACACCCCATTCATTCGACGAGCGGACGAGCGATGTTGATTTCTGTCAAATCGCGAGGTGATTCGCTGGACAGCGACAATTCCTCCCCATGACGTCGAGTTCCAATTCCTCCCAAAAATCCGCCAAACCCACGGCGATCGCCCAGATCCTTTTCAGCCAGGGCTTTGGCACACGCCGCCATTGCGCCGCGATGGTCCACCACGGGCTGGTGTCGATTCGCGGCGAGGTGGTGGACGACCCGCACCAGACCTTCGACACGAGCGGCCTCGTCTTCGAGGTCGACGGCCAGACCTGGCCCTTCCACGAGAAGGCCCTGATCCTCCTGTACAAGCCCGCCGGCTACGAGTGCTCGCGCAAGCCCAGCCATCACCCGAGCGTGTTCTCGCTGCTGCCGGAGCCGGTGCGCAACCGCGATATCCAGCCCGTGGGCCGCCTCGACGAGGACACCACCGGCCTGCTGCTGATGACCGACGACGGTCCGCTGCAGCACAAGCTCACCAGCCCGAAGTACCACGTGCCCAAGCTCTATCAGGCGGTCTGCAAGGCCGAGGTGGACGAAGCGCAGCTGCGTCAGCTCGTCGAAGGTGTGCTGCTGGAGGAACGCAATCCGAAACTGGCCGAGGAACCGGTGCGGGCGGTCTCCGCCGAACGACTGCCCGACGGGCGGCTGCAGATGGCGCTCACCGAAGGCCGCTACCACCAGGCCAAGCGGATGGTGGCCGCGGTGGGGAACCGTGTGCTCAGCCTGCATCGGCAACGCATCGGCGCGCTGGACCTGCCGGCCGACCTGAAGGAAGGCGGCTGGATGTGGCTCGATGAGGCGCAGCGCGAGCTGGCGATGTCGGAGCCGGTGTCGTGACCGGCACGCCCGCCCCCGGGAAGTCCCCGACACCGTTGTCAGTCATCCTTCGGTAGAAACGCCCCACCGAAGCGCCGCTCCCGAGCGGCGCCAGCAGCCAGGAGGCGCAGCGGTCGGAACCTCGCCGGCCGTGTCGTATGGGACTTTCAGAAAACAAACATCACGAGGACATCGCCGCCCCCAGCGTGGCGATCCAGGTCCGGGCGGAACGGCTGAGCAGCCTGCAGGCCCGCGTGGCCATGCCGGCGGTCGTCGGCGCCCTCTTCGGCCTGCTGCCGGTCGTGCTCCTGTGGCCGCACCTGCCCGCCGTCGACCTGCTCGGCTGGCTGGGCGCGCGCTGGAGCATCTCGCTGTGGCGCACGCTCCAGGCGCGGCGTTTCCTCAAGCTGCCGCTGCAGGAACGCGCCTCGGCGCGCGAAGAGCGGCGCTACCTGGTCGGGCTGGGCATGGACGGGCTGGCCTGGGGCGTGATCGGCGCCCTCTTCGCCACGCCCAACCTGCCGGAGATCGACGGCGCGGTCATGACCACGCTGGTCGGCCTGGTCGCCTTCACCATGGTGTCGCTGGGCCATTGGGCGCGGGGTCAGGCCTTGTTCGCCTCGCTGGTGATCGCGCCGCTGGCGATCCGGCTCGCACTGCAGGGCGGCGTGACGGGGTGGCTCAGCGTCGGCGGACTGGTGATGTTCTGGCTGCTGACGGTGCTGGAGTCGCGTCGCATCGAGGCCCGCACATTGGAGCTGCTGCGCCTGCGCTTCGAACAGGGCCGCCTGGCCGAGCAGCGCCGGCTGGCGCTGGCCGCCGCCGAGGAAACCAGCAGCAGCAAGAGCCGCTTCGTCGCGGTGATGAGCCACGAGATCCGCACGCCGCTCAACGGCATCATCGGCATGACGCAGCTGCTGGAACGCGGCGACCTCAGCGCGCCGCAGCGCGAGCAGGTGGAGATCGTGCGCCGGTCCGGCCGGCACCTGCTGACACTGGTCAACGACATCCTGGATCTGGCGCGCATCGAGTCCGGCAAGCTGGTCGTCGAGGCCCGGCCCTTCGACATCCGGGAGGTCGCCGGCGACGTCGGCCGGCTGCTGGGCGAGTCCGCGCGGGCCAAGGGACTGGACTTCACGCTGAGCGTCGCGCCGCAGCTCCCCGTCCGGGCGATGGGCGACGCGTCGCGCATCCAGCAGGTGCTGCACAACCTGGTGGGCAACGCCGTGAAGTTCACCGATCATGGCGGCGTCGCGGTGGAGGTGTCGTCGGTCCTGGACATGCGCGCCGGCACCCTGCTCCGCTTCGCCGTCCGCGATACCGGCGACGGCATCCCCGCGGACCAGCTGGAGCGCATCTTCGCGCCCTTCGAGCAGGCGGCCCGCACGGGCACCGACCGGGCGCGTCGCGACGGCGCGGGACTGGGCCTGACGATCTCCCGCGAGATCGCCCGGGCGATGGGCGGCGATCTGCGCTGCGCGTCGGCGCCGGGCCAGGGTTCGGTCTTCGAGTTCACGCTGCCGCTGCAGGCCTGCGCCGCGGAGGCCGAGCCGCCGGGCACTGCGTCGGCCGGCATGCCGGGACCGCTGCCGCGGTGGCAGGGCCGCGTGCTGCTGGTCGACGACAATCCGGTGAACCTGCTGGTCGCGGCGACGATGCTGGAGCGATGCGGCCTGCAGGTCGTGTCCGCCGAACACGGGCGGCAGGCGCTGGAACAGCTGCGCGCGCAGCGCTTCGACCTCGTCCTGATGGACTGCCACATGCCCGAGCTGGACGGCTACGCCGCGACGACCGCCTGGCGGCAGGAAGAAGCGCGCCGGCTGCTGCCGCGAACGCCGGTGGTGGCGCTCACCGCCAGCGCCATCGACGACGACCGGGCCCGATGCCTGGCCAGCGGCATGGACGACCACCTGGTCAAGCCGTTCGAGATGGACGAGCTGCTGGCCGTCGTGGCGCGGCACCTGCCGGACTCGCACGACGTGCCCGACCTGCCCGCGGCGGCGGCGGCCTGATCCCGGCGCCGCCCCGCGCGGCGGCTGATAATCCCTGCCCATGCAGGTTTTCCGCGGCTTCCACCATCCCGGCATCGCGGCGCAATGCGCGCTGACGATCGGCAACTTCGACGGCGTCCATCGCGGCCACCAGGCCATGCTGGCGTTGCTGCTGTCGGAGGCCCGCCATCGCGGCCTGCCGACCTGCGTGCTCACCTTCGAGCCGCACCCCCGCGACTTCTTCGCGAAGAAGCTCGGCAAGCCCGAGCTGGCGCCGGCGCGCATCGCGACGCTGCGGGACAAGCTCCAGGAACTGGCGCGCTGCGGCATCGACCAGGTGGTGGTGCTGCGCTTCGACGAGGCGCTGGCCTCGCTGCCGGCGCAGGACTTCATCCAGCGGGTGCTGATCGACGGTCTCGGGACGAAGTACGTGCTGGTCGGCGACGACTTCCGTTTCGGCGCCAAGCGCCAGGGAGACTACGCCACGCTGGACGCCGCCGGGCAGCGCCAGGGCTTCGACGTCGCGCGCATGATGAGCTACGAGGTGCACGGGTTGCGGGTGTCGAGTTCCGCCGTGCGCGAGGCGCTGGCCGACGGCGACATGGACGGCGCGGCCCGGCTGCTGGGCCGGCCGTACGCGATCTCGGGCCACGTGATCCATGGCCAGAAGCTCGGGCGGCAACTGGCGGAAACCGCCCCCGGCCGCGGCGACGGCTTCCGCACGCTGAACCTGAAGTTCGACCACGACAAGCCGGCCGCGCACGGGATCTTCGCCGTGCGCGTGCATGGTCTCGACGGCCAGGACCGCACCCTCGGCGGGTCCGGCGGGATCGTGCTGGACGGCGTCGCCTCGCTGGGCGTGCGGCCGACGGTCGAGGACGCCGGCCGGGTGCTGCTGGAGGTCCACGCGCTGGACTGGCCCGAGACGCTGGCCGCCCGCCTGGGGCCGGGCGAGGCCTACGGTAAACTCGTGCGCGTGGAACTCTTGCAAAAACTGCGTGACGAAGCCCGTTTCGACGGCCTGGACGCCCTGACCGCCGCGATCCGCGAGGACGTCCGTCAGGCACGCGCGTACTTCGCAGAACCGGCGACCACCCACGCCGCCGTCAGACGCCAGACCACCCGCGACCGAATTTGAAGGGCTGAGCCTCCCTCGATCGCTCAGCCGGCGCGCGGCCCCCGCTCTCCCGCTTCCCGCCCAGCGCGCCACCCCTCTTCTCTCGCGGCCTCATCCTGCGGCCGCCTCCTTCGATTGCCGCCGCCATGACCGACGACTCCAAGTCCGACTACCGCTCGACGCTCAACCTGCCCGACACCCCGTTCCCGATGCGCGGCGACCTGCCCAAGCGCGAGCCGGGCTGGGTGAAGGAATGGGAAGACCAGGGCATCTATCAGCGTCTTCGTGTCGCGCGCCAGGGCAAGCCGAAGTTCGTGCTGCACGACGGGCCTCCCTACGCCAACGGCCAGATCCACATGGGTCACGCGGTCAACAAGATCCTGAAGGACATGATCGTCAAGGCGCGCCAGCTCGAGGGCTTCGATGCCGCCTACATCCCGGGCTGGGACTGCCACGGCCTGCCGATCGAGAACCAGATCGAGAAGACTTTCGGCCGCGGCCTGCCTCGCGACGAGGTGCAGGCCAAGAGCCGCGCCTACGCCGGCGAGCAGATCGACCAGCAGCGCGTGGACTTCAAGCGCCTGGGCGTGCTGGGCGACTGGGACCATCCCTACCGGACGATGGACTTCAAGAACGAGGCGGGCGAGCTGCGCGTGCTGAAACGCCTGTTCGAACGCGGGTTCGTCTATCGCGGGCTGAAGCCGGTGTACTGGTGCTTCGACTGCGGCTCCTCGCTGGCCGAGTTCGAGATCGAGTACGCCGACAAGGACTCCCCGGCGGTCGACGTCGCCTTCCTGAGCGCGGAGCCGGACAAGCTGGCCGCCGCGTTCGGCCTGCCCAAGCTCGACAAGGAAGCGTTCACCGTCATCTGGACGACGACGCCGTGGACCATCCCCGCCAACCAGGCGCTGAATCTCAACCCCGAGCTGCCCTACGCGCTGGTCGACACCGAGCGCGGCTACTTCGTCGTGGCCGAGGCGCTGGTCGAGAAGTGCCTGGCGCGCTGGGGCATCGAGGGCAAACAGGTCGCGGTCACGCCGGGCAAGTCGCTTGAACTGCTGAAGTTCAAGCACCCGCTCGCGCACGTGCATCCGGGCTTCGACCGTGAGAGCCCCGTGTACCTGGCCGACTACGCCACCGCCGACGACGGCACCGGCGTGGTCCACTCGGCCCCGGCCTACGGCGTGGACGACTTCAACTCGTGCATCGCGCACGGCCTGGCGTTCAAGGACATCCTGAACCCGGTGCAGGGCAACGGCGTCTACGAGGCCGAGCTGCCGCTGTTCGGCGGCCAGCACATCTGGAAGGCCAACCCGGTGATCGCCGCGGCGCTGCAGGACGCCGGCCGCCTGATGGCGCACAGCAAGATCCGCCACAGCTACCCGCACTGCTGGCGCCACAAGTCGCCGGTGATCTACCGCGCGGCGGCGCAGTGGTTCGTCCGCATGGATGAAGGCGACGGTGTGTTCACCGTCGACAAGGCCGACAAGACCCTGCGCCAGCTGGCGCTGGACGCGATCGAGCAGACCAGCTTCTATCCCGAAAACGGGAAGACGCGCCTGCACGACATGATCGCCGGCCGCCCCGACTGGTGCATCTCGCGCCAGCGCAGCTGGGGCGTGCCGCTGCCGATCTTCCTGCACAAGGACAGCGGCCAGCCGCATCCGAAGACGCTGGAATTCATCGAGCGCGCCGCCCAGCTGGTCGAGGCCGGCGGTATCGAGGCCTGGTCCAAGCTGGATCCGGCCGAGTGGCTGGGCGCGGAGGCCGAGCAGTACTCCAAGGGCCAGGACATCCTCGACGTGTGGTTCGACTCGGGCTCCACCTTCCAGCATGTGCTCAAGGGCTCGCATGCCGGCGCGGCGCACGAGACCGGCCCGGAAGCCGACCTCTACCTCGAAGGCCATGACCAGCATCGCGGCTGGTTCCACTCGTCGCTGCTGATCTCCTGCGCGATCAACGGTCGCGCGCCGTATCGCGGCCTGCTGACCCACGGCTTCACCGTGGACAGCAAGGGTCGCAAGATGAGCAAGTCGCTGGGCAACGGCGTCGACCCGCAGGAAACCAGCAAGAAGCTGGGCGCCGAGATCATCCGGCTGTGGGTGGCGGCGTCCGACTACTCGGGCGACATCGCCGGCGACGAGAAGATCCTGGCGCGCGTCGTGGACGGCTACCGCCGCATCCGCAACACGCTGCGCTTCCTGCTGGCCAACACCTCGGACTTCGACGCCGCGACGGACGCGGTGCCGCTGGACCAGTTGCTGGAAGCCGACCGCTACGCGCTCGCGCGCGCCGCGCAATTCCAGGAGGAGATCCTGGCGCACTACCAGCGCTACGAGTTCCACCCGGTCGTGGCCAAGCTGCAGGTGTACTGCTCCGAAGACCTGGGCGCGTTCTACCTGGACGTGCTGAAGGACCGGCTGTACACGAGCGCGCCGAAGTCGGCCGCGCGCCGCTCGGCGCAGACGGCGCTGTGGCACATCACGAACGCGATGCTGCGCTGGATGGCGCCGTTCCTGAGCTTCACCGCCGAAGAGGCGTGGAAGGTCTTCGCGGGCAAGCAGGCCGGCGACACCATCTTCACCGAGACCTACTGGTCGGTCGGCATCGCGCACGACGACGGCCTGATCGCGAAGTGGAACCGCATCCACGAGATCCGCGATGCGGTGAACAAGGCGATCGAGGAAGTCCGCACCACCGGGGCGATCGGTTCGTCGCTGCAGGCGGAAGTGGCGCTGGGCGTGAATGCCGAGGACCTCGCGCTGCTGCAGAGCCTGGGCGACGATCTGAAGTTCGTGCTGATCACGTCCGCGGCGAGCGTCGCGCTGGCCGGCGAGTTGAGCATCACGGTGACGCCGTCGTCGCACCAGAAGTGCGAGCGCTGCTGGCACTACCGCGCGGACGTCGGCGTCAACCCGGCGCACCCGACGATCTGCGGTCGCTGCGAGAGCAACCTCTACGGCGAGGGCGAGACGCGCGTCATCGCCTGATTCGAAGCGGCCACCATCGCCGTCATCCAGCCAAGGCCGGCGCTGGTTCCTCCCGGAACCGCGCCGCGCCGGGGCCGGTATTCGCAGCCTATCCAACCGCCCCATCCCGTCGCCGACGCGATCTCATCGATCGCCGCGCATGCGCCCCGCCAGTCGAGCGTCCCCTCGTCCGGCTCGTGCCTATCCGGTACGCCGGCGATCTGGAAGTGCCCGACATGCCCCGTCGGCAGATACCGGCGCACCTGCGCGACCACGTCGCCCTCGACGCGTTCGCAGTGGTACAGGTCCATCTGGACCTTCAGGTTCGCGGCACCCACACGCTCGACGATCGCACGCGCCTCGTCCTGCCGTTGCAGCAGGTAGCCGGGCATGTCGACAGGGTTGATGGGCTCGATCATCAGGTCGATGCCTGATCGGGCGGCCAGCGACGCGGCCCAGTGCAGGCGCTCCTCGTAGCGCGCAAGCGCCGCGTCGCGCTGACCGCCGTTGGGCAGCAGGCCGGCCAGCACATGCACGCGCGCCGACGCCACCACCGAGGCATAGGCGAGCGCGCGCTCGATCGATTCGCGGAAGTCCCCTTCCCTACCTTCCACGGAGGCCAGACCGCGTTCCCCTGCCGCCCATTCCCCCGGCGGGGCGTTGATCAGCACGATGCTCAAGCCCAGCGCAGTGGCGCGGGCGCGCAGTTCCACCGCGGGCACGTCATAGGGGAACAGGCATTCCACGCCGGCGAACCCGTCCCGGGCCGCAGCATCGAAGCGTTCGAGGAATGGCAGCTCCTGGTACAGGAAGCTGAGGTTGGCAGCAAAGCGAAGCATCGCCGTAGTGTCACCGAGCCCGGCACAAGATCGCCCCGGGGCCGGCGGAGTGGCCGAGCCGGGGCGCCAACTCGCGCCGCTCACCTGCGGTTCGCTCTGCTCGAACAGACGGCGCCCCAAGTCAGCCCAGGGCTCGGCCACTCCGCCGGCCCCGGGCGATCTCGCGCCTCTCGCAAGAACTCAGCAGCAGCGACCCGTGCTCGCGTTGTACCTCGCCTCCTGACGCTCGCGGAAAAAGGCCTCGTAGCTCAGCGGCGCCTGGTCGGGATGCGTGCGGCCCATGTGCGCCAGGTAGGCCCCATAGTCCGCACCGACCAGTTGCTGGCGCACGCCGCGGGCCATGTAGCGGCCCGCCTGCAGCACGTCGGAGGCCGTCGACAAGGCGGCCTGCGCCGCTTGCGCCGCCACCTCCGCCGCCTGCTTAAGCATGACCGCCCGCCGTCGCGCCTTCAGGCATGCGCTCGAACGGCGTCTCGCTCACCGAGGGCTTGCGCTCCGCACGTGCCTTCAGCACCGCCTTCACGCTGTACACGAGCACGCTCACGACCACGAACATGAACAGCGCGCACAGGCCCGCGTCCAGGCGGTCGTTGAAGATCACGCGCTCCATCGCCTCCAAGCTCTTGGCCGGCGCCAGCACCTTGCCCGCCGCCAGCGAGTCCGCGTACTTCGCAGCGTGCGCCAGGAAACCCACCTTCGGGTCGTCGCTGAAGATCTTCAACCAGCCCGCCGTCATCGTGCAGACCAGCAGCCAGCCCGCCGGCAGGATGGTCGTCCAGGCGTAGCGGTCCTTCTTCATCTTGAACAGCACCACCGTGCCCAGCAGCAGCGCCACCGCGGCCAGCATCTGGTTGGCGATGCCGAAGAGCGGCCACAACGTGTTGATGCCGCCCAGCGGATCCACCACGCCCTGGTACAGGAAGTAGCCCCACGCCGCCACGCACAGGCCGGTGGCGATGAGGTTGGCGGGCAGCGATTCGGTGCGCTTGAGCGCCGGGACGAAGGTGCCCAGCAGGTCCTGCAGCATGAAGCGGCCGGCGCGCGTGCCGGCGTCCACGGCGGTCAGGATGAACAGCGCCTCGAACAGGATCGCGAAGTGGTACCAGAAGGCCATCATCGCCTTGCCGCCGATCACCTGGTGCAGGATGTGGGCCATGCCCACCGCCAGCGTCGGCGCGCCGCCGGCGCGCGCGAGGATGGTGTTCTCGCCGACATCCTTGGCCGTCTGCACCAGCATCTCCGGCGTGATGACGAAGCCCCAGGTGGACAGCGTCGCGGCCACCTGGTCCGGGGTCGAGCCCACCAGCGCGGCCGGGCTGTTCATCGCGAAGTAGATGCCCGGCTCGATGCAGGAAGCCGCCACCAGCGCCATCACCGCGACGAAGGATTCGGCCAGCATGCCGCCGTAGCCGATGAAGCGGGCGTTGACCTCGTTGTCCAGCATCTTGGGCGTGGTGCCGGAGCTGATCAGCGCGTGGAAGCCCGACACCGCGCCGCAGGCGATGGTGATGAACAGGAAGGGGAACAGGTTGCCCGACCACACCGGGCCGTTGCCCGCCGCGAACTGCGTGAACGCGGGCATCTGCATCGGCGGAGCCACGATCACGATGCCCACGGCCAGCGCGATGATGGTGCCGATCTTCAGGAAGGTCGACAGGTAGTCGCGCGGCGCCAGCAGCAGCCACACCGGGATGCTGGCCGCGACGAAGCCGTAGCCGATCAGCATCCACGTCAGCGCCTTGCCGTCGTAGGTGAACAGCGGGGCCCAGGCGGGGCTCTCATGCACCCACTGGCCGCCGATGATCGCCAGCATCAGCAGCACGAAGCCGATGATGGAGACCTCGCCGATGCGGCCCGGGCGGATGAATCTCAGGTACACGCCCATGAACAGCGCGACCGGGATGGTCGCCGCCACGGTGAAGGTGCCCCAGGGCGAACCGGCCAGCGCCTTCACGACGATCAGCGCCAGCACCGCCAGGATGATGATCATGATCATGAACGCGCCGAACAGCGCGATCACACCGGGCACCGTGCCCATCTCCTGCTTGACGAGGTCGCCCAGCGAGCGGCCGTCGCGGCGCGTCGAGATGAACAGCACGATGAAGTCCTGCACCGCGCCGGCGAAGATCACCCCGGCCAGGATCCAGAGCAGGCCGGGCAGGTAGCCCATCTGCGCGGCCAGCACCGGGCCGACCAGCGGTCCGGCGCCGGCGATCGCGGCGAAATGGTGGCCGTACAGCACGTACTTGTGGGTCGGGACGAAGTCCAGGCCGTCGTTGTGCTTCCAGGCCGGCGTCTTGCGCGTGGGGTCCAGGCCCAGCACCTTGGTGGCCAGGAACAGGCTGTAGTAGCGGTAGCCGATCAGGTACACGCAGATCGCCGCGACGACGACCCACAGCGCGCTGACCGCTTCACCGGTGGCCAGCGCCACGGTGGCCAGGGCGAAGGCCCCGAGGATGGCCACGCCCGCCCAGGCGAGGTGGCGACTCATGTTCGACATCGATGTCTCCTTTTATCGTCGCGCGGCGCGACGGTCTCGAAGGACGTCGACACGCGCGGGCTGTCTTGCGGCGGCAGTTTCCGTTCCTGTGCGATTTCGCACATCCGTTGCATGGACTAGCGCGACGGCGTGGAAATGCGTAGGCGTTAACCCCCATCCAACTCGGGATCCCACAGCGTCTTGCCAACGGCGGCGCAGTTCACGACGCGTTCGGCCACGGCGACAGCGAGGTCATGCCTCCCCCGGAACAGCGCGCGCACCTTCATCGCCTCTCCCAATTGCATCGCGGCCAGCGCCCGCATCTCCTCCACCGGACCGGGACGCACCGCCCCCGGGTTCAGGCACTGCCTGCCATGGAAGGTCAAACGCCGGTCGGCCCCGAAGGCCAGCGTCAGGGCGGTCGGACTGATCCTCAACCGGCGCGCGATCTCGCGAGGGCTGTTCGGCTGGTCGGTCCGCATCCGGTCCGCCCCCGGCTGGACCAGCGCGCTCATGACTTCGACCGGCACGCGGTAATCGGCCGCCGTGGCGTCGGCGAAAAGTCTTGCGCCTTCGGCCCGACGATTGGCGGCGATCTTGTCGGCGGATAGCCGCGGTCCGCGAAAGCCTAGCCTCAGCGGGAAGCGATTTGCCAGCGCGTCGGCACGCTCGGGACGCCCGCTCAGATGTGCCGTCAGCGCACGACTCAGGGCAGGCCCGTCCTTGCACGCTCCGGGAACCCGCCGCCCCAGCCCTTCATGGGCGCGAGCCGCCAGTCGGGCGACGAGATCGAAGACCTCCCCCGCAGTCAACGGCCGGCTCGTCTCGAGAACGGGACATGCCTCGCCTTCGACGTCGCGAATCTCGCCCGAGCCGATGCGCGCCTGACCGTCGTACTGGAAATAGCCGCTGATCCAGAGGGCGGGCCGCCGGGCGCCCTCCCCGGCATCAGGCGCGGCCAGGAGGCTAGACGACGCCAGCGCGGGCCTGTCGCGGTCAAAGAACAGCCAGCTGACCAGCACGTCGCGTTCCGCCGGAAAGACGCCGATCCCGTGCAGTTCGGTCACGAGCTCGCTCAGGAGATCCGCATACGGGCCTTGCAGACTGGTCGACAACCACGCGTCGTGCGACTCCAGGTTGGCGAGCCATCTGCACGCCAGGGGAGACGGCGGGACGGGCGCTGCGGGATCCATGGCGGCGGTCGCCGACGGCCCGTGGGAGGAAAGGGATGTGGACGGGAACAAGGACGAGCTCCTCGATGGAAACGGGGAGCCCCTTCGTCGCCCGCCTCCCGACGCCGGTTTCGTTGCCGCCGGATTTCAGACCGGATCGCGATGCAGTCCCCGGGCGTGCTCGACCGCATAGCGGATCAGCTCGGCCTGCCCGTCGAGCTCGAGCTTGCGCTTGATGTTCTGGCGGTGCGTCTCGACGGTGCGCACCGACAGGTCCAGCGCCTTGGCGATCTGCTTGCTGGATTCGCCGCGGGCCAGCGCGGAGAGGATCTCGCTCTCGCGCGGCGAGAGGATGGGCCGCGGCTGCTGGCTGCGGAACATGCGCCTGGAGACGCCGGGGCTGAGGAAGGTGCCGCCGGCCGCGACCGCATCGATCGCCGCGACGATCTCGGTCGCCGGCGCGTCCTTGAGCACGTAGCCGCGGGCGCCGGCCTGCAGCGCGCGCTGCACGTACTCGGGGTTGTCGTACATGCTGTACATCAGCACCCGCAGGTCGGGCACGCGCTCCAGCATGGTCTGGGCGAGCTGGATGCCGTTGTGCCCCTTCAGGCCGACGTCCAGCAGCACCACCTGCGGCTGCGCGGCGATCAGCATCATCATCGCCTCCTCCGCGTGGCCGGCCTCGCCGACGACGAGGTAACGCGCCTCGCCTTGCAGCCGCGAGCGCACGCCCTCGCGGACCAGCGGGTGGTCGTCGACCAGGAGGATGCGCACGGGCGCGGCCGCGCCGGCCGGGCCGACGGTGGCGGCAGCCGCGCTGGCGGGGCCCGAGGCGCTGGAGGAAGGCTCGGAGCTCATGGGACGGGATTGTCGCGCGCCAGGCGGCGGATCGCCGAGGCGGGCACGACGGCCTCGATCTGGGTGCCGTGGCCGGGGCTGGACTGCAGATCCAGCACGCCGCCGACGGAGGCCATGCGTTCGCGCATGTTGCGCAGGCCGATGCCGTGGCTCGGATCGTCGCGTTCGGCATGGGCGGGATCGAAGCCCGCGCCGTCGTCCAGCACCCGCAGCAGCACGGCGGCGCCGTCGCCTCGCCCGTCCTCCGGCGCGAAATCGAGCGACATTTCCACGCGCGCGGCGCCGGCATGTTTGGCCACGTTCGTCAACGCCTCCTGCGCGACGCGGAACAGCACCGTGTTGAGCAGTTCGGGCAGCTCGCGCGGCGAGCCGGCCACGCGCAGGGCCACGGGCAGCACGCCGGCTTCGTCGAACTCGCGCGCGAGGTGCTCCAGCGCCGCCGGCAGGCCCAATGTGTCGAGCAGCGCCGGGCGCAGGCGGTGGGAGAGCCCGCGCACCTCGATCAGGCTGGCGTTGAGCCGTTCCAGCGCGCGCGGCAGCAGCGCGGTCGAGCCCGCCTGCTGCGCCGATTCGATCAGCAGCTTGGTCGACACCAGCGTCTGGCTGACGCCGTCGTGCAGTTCGCGCGACAGGTGCGCGCGCTCGTCTTCCTGCGAGCGGACCACCTCGTGCGCCAGCGCGCGCAGCCGGGCTTCGGACTGGCGATGTTCGCTGAGGTTGAGCGCCAGCGCGCTCGCGCTGATCAGCGCCACGCCGAACACGGCGATCGCCGCGATGCCCCACATCGTGCGCGCGATGTTGGCCTGGGCCTCGCGGTCGAGCTGTTCCAGCGTCGCGCGGATGCCGTCCAGGTACAGGCCCGTCCCCAGCATCCAGTTCCAGCGCTCCATCGCGACGACGTAGCCCAGCTTGGGCGCCATCTCGCCGCTGGACGGCTTGCGCCAGAGGTACTCGACGTAACCGCCGCCCTCCCTGGCCTGTCCGACCAGCTGCTGGATCGTCGGCCGGCCCAGCGGATCGCGCAGCCCCCAGAGGTCGCGGCCGAGCAGCTCCGGCTGGCGCGAATGCATCAGCACCTTGCCCTGCAGGTCATAGACGAAGAAGTAGCCGTCCTCGCCGTAGTCGAGCGAGGACAGCAGCCGCAGCGCCTCGCGCTTGTCGCGTTCCACGTCGGCGTCGCGGGTCGTGCCCGCCCGGACGGGCGAACGCTCGTACAGCGGCTGCAGCGTGCTGACGGCCAGTTCGACGTAATGGCGCAGTTCGTCGCGGCGCGCGTCCATGTAGGCGCGCTGCACGGCGGCGTGCTCGCGGGCGAGCAGCTCGCGCTCCTGCTGACGCAACGCCACCGCGATCAGCAGCAGCGACGCGACCAGCGGCAGCAGCGCCAGCAGCAGGATCTTCACTCGCAGTCTCATGGGGCGATCATCGGCCATCCGTCGGGCGCCCGTCGCCGCCCCATCGAGGCCGGCTCATCGAGGCCGCCCCCAGCCGCTCCCCCAGCCGCACGGCGCAGCCTCGGCGGGCGCTACAGTTGCGGGTTCCGCCCGACGTCCCGATTGCGCAGCATCCATGGCCACCAAGTCCTCTTCCCCGTCGAACAACCGCCTGATCCAGTGGCTGGCGATCGCCCTGCTGGTGATCGTCGCCGATCAGTTCACCAAGGTCCTGATCCTGCACAGCTTCCAGTACGGGGACAGCCACTACGTCCTGCCCTTCTTCAACCTGGTGCGGGTCCACAACACCGGCGCGGCGTTCAGCTTCCTGGCGGGCGCGTCGGGCTGGCAGCGCTGGTTCTTCGTCGGGCTCGGCGTGGTCGCCACGGTCTTCATCGTCTGGATGCTGCGCCGCCACGGCCACCAGACGCAGTTCGCCTGGGCGCTCAGCCTGATCCTGGGCGGCGCGGTCGGCAACGTCGTCGACCGGCTGCTGCACGGCTACGTCGTCGACTTCATCCAGCTGCACTGGGGCGGCTGGTACTACCCGTCCTTCAACATCGCCGACAGCGCCATCACCATCGGCGCCATCCTGCTCATCTGGGACGAGCTGCGCCGCGTCAAGCGCGGCTGAGCAGCGGGCGGAACGGGCTCAGCGGGCGCGCGGGAGTGCGCCTGCCGTCGCGGGTCCAGCCCCGCCCCGAGCCCCTCCGACCGAGGGTTCCTCCGGAGAAACGAGGCTGGCATTCGCACGCCCGTCTGCGTAGCCTTGGTCCTGAAGAGGGAGGCCGTCACGCAGGCGCGCAGGGGTTCGGCACGCATGGGCCTTCGACGTGACGAAGTGGACATCGCCGCCATGGACAGGACACGGCCCACGGCGACAATCCGCTGCGACCAAACGTAACCAAGAACAAGGCCGACAAGGGCCTCGCTCCCATGCTCGACTTCTCCTGCCTGACCCACTATGACTGGCTCGATGTGCCCATGTGGGTCTACGACCAGGAGCGTCAGCGCAACCTCTGGGCCAATGCCGCCGCGCTGGGGTTCTGGCGCGCCGAGAGCGCCGAGGAATTCCTCTCCCGCGACCTCAGCGACATGAGCCCCTCGGTGGCGGAGCGGCTGGCGGTCACCGCCGCCGACCACACGCAGGGCAAGCTGGTCCGCGAGCAATGGACGCTCTATCCGAAGGGCCAGCCGGCCACGGTGATGCTGGTCTCCCGCGGGATCCGCACGCCCGACAAGCGCCAGGTGATGCTGTTCGCGGCGGACTCGCTGGTCAGCGGCGTCGACAAGAGCCTGCTGCGCGGCGTCGAGGCGCTGCAGCACACCTCCGTGCGGATCGCGGTGTTCTCGCTGCGCGACGGCAGCACGCTGATGCGCAACCCGGCCGCGGCGATGTGCTTCAACGGCCTGCGCAAGACCATCGGCGCGACCGACTTCAGCGCGATCTTCCCGGAACCCGACCTGGCGCGCCGCATCGTCGCGCAGGTCCGCGGCGGCCAGACCTTCGGCGCGGAACTCGAGATCAATACCGCCAACGGCCGTCGCTGGCACGCCGTCGACGCACGACCGATGCGCGATCCGGTCAGCGGCGAGGTCGTGCTGCAGCTCAACGCACGCGACATCGGCGACTTCAAGGCCACGCAGGCGCAACTCGAGGCCGCGCGCGAAGCCGCCGAAGCCGCCAGCCAGGCCAAGAGTTCCTTCCTGGCCAACATGAGCCACGAGATCCGTACGCCGATGAACGGCGTACTCGGCCTGACCGAGCTGGTGCTGCAGACCGAGCTCAACGAACGCCAGCGCAAGTTCATCGAGCTCACGCACAGTTCGGCCAAGGGGCTGATGGTCATCATCAACGACCTGCTGGACATCGCGAAGATCGAGGCCGGGCGCGTGATCATCGATCAGGCGCCGTTCAGCCTGCACGACTGCCTGCGCGAGGCGCTGCATCCGCTGCTGCTGCAGGCGCATGAGAAGGGCTTGAAGTTGCACGCCCGCGTGCAGCCGGGCGTGCCGCAGCATCTGCTGGGCGACGCGTTGCGCCTGCGCCAGATCATGGTGAACCTCGTCGGCAACGCGCTGAAATTCACCGAGCAGGGCGAAGTCCGCGTCGACATCGAGCGCATCGACGACAGCGTCGACGGCCAGCCGGCGCACGTGGGTCCGCTGCGCCTGCGCATCGCGGTGCATGACACCGGCATCGGCATGACGCGCGAGCAGATCGCGCAGATCTTCAGCCCGTTCACGCAGGCCGACGGCAGCATCACGCGGCGCTACGGCGGCACCGGCCTGGGCCTGACCATCGTGAAGCGCCTGGTGGAGCTGATGGGCGGCGAAGTGCAGGTGGAAAGCCAGCCGGGCGCCGGCTCCTGCTTCAGCTTCCAGATCCAGGTGTCGCAGCCGCTGGTGCTGGACGAGGTGCTGCGCACCGAGACCGTCGACGTCGACGTGCACGAGACCACGGCCGGCACGCTCGACGGCGAGCCCGCCACCGACTTCGGCGCCGACACCGTGCCGGCGGACCTCGACGACCTGCCGGCGCCGCGCCGCATCGTCAGCGACGACAGCGCCAACGATGCGATGCTGGACGCCGAGACGGTCGCGGCCGACCTCGATCCGCCGCTCGCCGCCGCCGGATCAAACCAGCAGCACGCCTGAACCCGTCGTCGTACGGGATTCCAGCTCGCGATGCGCGCGCTGGACTTCGTCGAACGGATAACGCTGTTCGACCTCGATCTTCACCGCCCCGCTTTCCACCGCCTGGAACAGCGCACCCGAAATCTCCTGCGTGACCTCGAGCGACGACAGGTGCACGAACAGCGACGGACGCGTCAGGTACAGCCCGGAAGCCGCCAGGGCCTTCAGCGACACCGGCGGCACCACGCCGGACGCGTTGCCGAAACTCACCATCAGCCCGAAGGGCCGCAGGCTCGCGAGCGAGCCTTCCCAGGTCGACGCGCCGACGGAGTCGTAGACGACCTTCACCCCCTTGCCGCCGGTGATCTCCTTGACGCGCTCGGCGAAGTGCTCCGTCGAATAGTTGATCGCGAACTCCGCGCCGTGGTCCAGCGCGAGACGGCACTTCGCGTCGCTGCCGGCCGTGCCGATCAGCCGCAGCCCGAGCGCCTTCGCCCACTGGCAGGCGATCAGGCCCACGCCGCCCGCCGCGGCGTGGAAGAGCACGTGATCGCCCGGCTGAAGACCGCCTTGCGGCAGCGTGCGCTGGAGCAGGTACTGCACCGTCATGCCCTTGAGCATCATCGACGCGCCCTGCTCGAAGCTCAGGAAGTCCGGCAGCTTCACGACGCACTTCGCCGGCATCACGCGCGCGGTCGCGTAGGCGCCGATCGGCTGGCTCGCATACGCGGCACGGTCGCCGGGCTTCAGATGCGTCACGCCTTCGCCCACCGCCTCGACGATGCCGGCGCCCTCCATGCCCAGGCCGGTCGGCAGCGGCAGCGGATAGACACCGCTGCGATGGTAGATGTCGATGTAGTTGAGGCCGCAGGCCGCATGCCGGATGCGGATCTCGCCGGGGCCCGGATCGCCGACCTCGACGGATTCGATGCTCAGGACTTCCGGTCCGCCAGGTTGCGAGATGCGCACGGCTCTGTCGCTCATCAGGGTTCTCCTCAAGGGGGGATGTCGCTCGCGCGTCGCCCGACGCGTCGATCGCGGCTATCGTGCCAGTCTCCCGTCTCCGGCCTCTCGCCGCAATGATGTTGACCCCACGACTGGCCCTGATGCTGACGCTGCCGCCGCTGCTGTGGGCCGGCAACGCGGTCGTCGGGCGTTCGGTCGTTTCCCTGGTGCCGCCGCTGCTACTGAACGCGACGCGCTGGACGCTGGCCTTCGGGCTGCTGGTGCTCATCGCACGCCCGGCCCGGGCGCTGCTGCAAGACCTGGCCCCGCTGCGCGCGCGCTGGGGCTACTTCCTGCTGACCGGCGTGCTCGGCATGGGCTGCTACAACGCGCTGCAGTACCAGGCACTGCACAGCTCGACGGCCCTCAACGTGACCTTGATCGCCGCGAGCCTGCCCGTGTGGATGCTGGCCGTCGGCGCCCTGCTCTACCGCGTGTGGCCGACGCGGCGCCAGCTCGCCGGCGCCGCGCTGTCGCTGGCGGGCGTGGCGCTGGTGATCTCGCGCGGCCACCTCGAACGGCTGGCGCAGGTGCAGTTCGTCGCGGGCGACCTGATGATGCTGCTGGCCGTGTTGAGCTGGGCCTTCTACAGCTGGCTGCTGGCGCGACCGCCCGCGCACATGCAGGGCGAGCGGCGCCTTGACTGGGACTGGTCCGCGCTGCTGATGGCGCAGATGCTGTTCGGTGTCGCCTTCGGCTGGGCGTCGGCGGGCGTGGAGCAGGCGGTCGGCGTGCCGCCGGTGCAGTGGGGCTGGCCGCTGGCGGCGGCGCTCGTCTACGTGGCGATCGGGCCCTCGCTGATCGCGTACCGCTGCTGGGGACTGGGCATCGCCCAGGCGGGACCGACGCTGGCCGCCTTCTTCGGCAACCTCACGCCGGTCTTCGCGGCGCTGATGTCGGCTGCGCTGCTGGGCGAATGGCCGGCGTGGTTCCACGGCGCGGCCTTCGCGCTGATCGCGGCGGGGATCCTGGTGTCCTCGGCCAAGCGTTGAGGACTCGGCTGAGGATCTCCGCTCGCCCGGTCAGAACGTGCCTGGGTACGAACCGCCGTCGAGCAGGATGTTCTGCCCGGTCAGGTAGCCCGCGTGGGACGAGCACATCAGCGCGCAGATCGCGCCGAACTCCGCCGCGCTGCCGAAGCGTTGCGCGGGGATGGCCGACATGCGCCTGGCGCGCACGTCGTCGACCGGCTGGCCCGACTTCTGCGCGCCGGCGGCCATCGTCTTCTGCAGGCGTTCGGTGTCGAAGGCGCCCGGCAGCAGGTTGTTGATCGTCACGTTGCGGCCGGCGATGCGCGACTGGCGTGCGATGCCGGCGACGAAGCCGGTCAGGCCCGAACGCGCGCCGTTGGACAGGCCCAGCACATCGATCGGCGCCTTCACCGCGCCCGAGGTGATGTTGACGATGCGCCCGAAGCCGCGATCCGCCATCGGGTCCACCGTCGCCTTGATCAGCGCGATCGGCGTCAGCATGTTGGCTTCCAGCGCTGCGAGCCACTGCTCGCGTTCCCAGTCGCGGAAATCGCCGGGCGGCGGCCCGCCGGCGTTGTTGATCAGGATGTCCACCTGCGGCGCAGCGGCCAGCGCCGCGGCGCGGCCGGCCTCGGTCGTGATGTCGCCGGCCACGGCCACGACCTGCACGGCGGGATTGAGGGCGCGCAGCTTCGCGGCCTGCGCCTGCAGCGCTTCCTCGCCGCGCGCGGTGATCACCACGTTCACGCCTTCAGCGGCCAGCGCCTCGGCGCAGCCCGCGCCCAGGCCCTTCGACGCCGCGCACACCAGGGCCCACCTGCCCGTCAGTCCCAAGTCCATGTCGATCTCCGTTCTAGGTTCGTCGCTGCCGGGCGAGCAGCCACACGCCGCCCAGCACCAGCACCGTGCCCGCGACGACCCAGCCGGTCAGCGGCTCGTCGAGGATCAGCACGCCCATCAGTATCGTGGACATGGGGCCCACCATGCCGGTCTGCGCGGCGATACCCGCCCCCATGCGTTCGATCGCCATCATGACCATCAGCACCGGCGCGAAGGTGCAGGCCAGCGCATTGAGCAGCGACAGCCACCACACCGCCGGCGCGAGGTCCGCGAGCCCCGACACCGGTCGCGTGAGCAGGAACTGCGCGATGCAGAAGCCGCAGGCGACCGTGGTCGCCAGCCCGGTGAGCCGCATGGCGCCGAGCCGCTTGACCCATTCGCCGCTGTAGACGAGGTACAGCGCGTAGGCGACCGCGCTGCCGAACACGAGCCCGCCGCCCAGCCACACGTTGGCGCCGGCCACCTGCAGTTCATGCCCGAAGACCAGCAGCACGCCGGCATAGCTGACGGCCAGCGCGCCCGCCTGGCGCAGCGTCACGCGCCGTCCGAACATCGCCCAGGACAGCAGCAGGACGATGGTCGGGTTGAGGTACAGGATCAGCCGTTCGAAGCTGGCGCTGACGTAAGCGAGGCCCGCGAAGTCGAGGAAGCTGGCGAGGTAATACCCGCTGAAGCCCAGGCCCAGCACGGCGAGCCGCTCGCGCCCGGTCAGCGCCGGCTTGCCGCGTCCGGCCCACCAGGCCAGCAGCAGGAAGAGCGGCAGCGCGAGCAGCATGCGCAGCATCAGCAGCGTGATGGCGTCGACGCCGTGCCGGTAGGCGAGCTTGACGATGATCGCCTTGCCGGAGAACCCGATCGCGCCGCCGACGGCCAGCAGCAGCCCGCTGAGCGGCACGCGGGCCGAGGCGGGATCGGCAGGGGAGACGGGCGCCGACGTGGGGGAACTGCTCATGCGCTCGATTCTAGGAATCGACGCCCGGACGGCATTCGTGAAGGGGCAATGCACGCTTGCCGCGGCGCGCCGGTGTGTCGAAGCCGGCGGAGCCGGTGCCCCTTGGAGCGAATGCCGAGCGGCGAGGAGGCGATTGAGCGGAAAGGGGCACCGGCTCTGCCGGCTTCTGCTCGGTGGTCGCGGGCGGTGTCCCCTCTCCTGTCCCTTCCTGCGTGAATAGTTGCGGCCATCGCCACCCGGATGCGGCGGCCCCCTCAAGACCTGGCCCCATGAGGCCGAAGTCCGGCAGGCGCCGACCGCCTCGAAGCGGCTGGTGGTAGTGGGGAAAAGGAAACGACAAGGGGCCGCGCGTCGACGGACGCGACAGGTTCCGGACCTGGGAGGGACCCTGCCGATGAGATACACCGAGAGCATCGCCGCGAGCGCCCAGGCGCTGCGCACCGCCTTGCCGCTGATGTCCAGGCAGCGCGCCGCGCTGCATCCGGTCACCTATGCCGTCTGGTACGAGCATGTGACCGCGATGAACGGCGCGCTGAGCCGCGAACTGATGAGTCTGACGCAGGACGGCGGCACGCTGGACGAGCCCCAGACCTGGGCGCTCTACCGCAGGCACATCGCCGAGCTCGACGAGCAGATGGCCGTCGCGCTGGCGCAGGACGTGGGCGAGGTGCTGCGCGCCGTGTCCGACTGCACCGACCAGGCGGGCCAGCAGGTGCAGCACTATGCGCACGCGCTGCTGGGCTGGGAGCGCTCGCTGCGCGAGGCGGCGCCCGGACAGCACGTCCAGGTGCTGGCCGCCGCGCTGCAGGGCACGCAGGACATGCGCCACGCGGTCCACGGTCTGGTGGCGAAGCTGGAGGCGAGCCGGCAGGAAGTGGCCTCGCTGCGCCAGGCGGTGCACCGTGCGCGCAGCGAGGCGCTGCTGGACCCGTTGACGGGGCTGAGCAACCGGCGCGGCTTCGACCGCGCGCTGGCCGACTGCCTGCGCAGCCCGGAGGCCGGCACGCCGACGGCGCCCTGCCTGCTGCTGGGCGACATCGACGACTTCCCGGCGCTGCGCGAGCGCCTGGGCGAAGCGCGTCTGGACGACACGCTGCGACAGGTCGCCAACACCATGCGCAGCGTCGCGCAGAGCCACCACGTCGCCGCGCGCATCGAGGACGACGAATTCGCGCTGCTCATCCCCGGCGCCGGCCTGCACGAGGCCTACACCCTGGCCGAACAGCTGCGCCACGGCGTCGGTCAGCTGCAGGCGGACGCCGACCGGCGCCTGAGCCTGTCGGTGGGCGTCACGCAGCTCGGTCGGGGAGAGCGCGCCCGCGACTTCATCGAGCGGGCGGACCAGGCGCTGCAGGCCTCCCGCGCGCAGGGCCGCAACCGCGTGACCGTGCTGGCGGCGGATGAGCGTTTCGCCGCATGAGGCCGTCGCCGTCGGCCCGCATAATCCGTCGTCACAAGGGTTGGACAGAGGGACGGACGTGGCCCTGATGAAGACTTCTCTGCGCAACGCCGTGATCCTGGCGTTGGTGGCGGGCCTGGCCCTGCCGACCGGCGGCGTGCTGCTGTACGAGCAGCAGCTGAGCCGCCGCGTCGTGATGGAGGACCTGCAGCGCGACCTCTCCCGCGTGTCGGAGGTATTGGCGCTGTCGCTGGCCGAGCCGATCTGGCAGGTCTCGCCCGACCTGGCCGAGCCCATGGTCAAGGCGCAGGTCGACGATCCGCGCTTCGTCTCCGTCGTCGTGACCGAGAACGCCGCGCAGCAGGCCTTCGTCGAATTCCACCGCGGCACGCCCGACGACGCGACCACGCTCACCGAGACGCGCCCCGTGCTGCGCGACGGCCGCGAGATCGCCCGGCTCACCGTCGTCATGAGCGCCGAGCCGCTGATGGCGCGCAAGCGCGACGACCTCTGGAACGCGCTGTGGCGCAGCCTGCTGACGCTGACGGTGTCGCTGGGGCTGATCCTCATCGTGATGCAGCGCCGCGTGCTGCGCCCCATCGCGCGGCTGTCGGAGGCCGCGGACGAACTCGCCTCCGGCCAGCTCGACCAGCCGCTGGCCTTCGGCGGCGAGGACGAGATCGCCCGCGTCGGCAAGGCGATGGAGCGCATGCGGCTCGCGCTGCTGAAGGCCTTCGACGACCTGCGCGGCCATGCGAGCACGCTCGAGGAACAGGTGGCGCAGCGCACCGTCGAGCTGACCGAGGCCAACGTCGAACTCACGCAGGCGCTGGCCAACCTCAAGACCGCGCAGCGCGAACTGGTCGAGTCGGAGAAGCTCGCCTCGCTGGGCCGGCTGGTCGCGGGCGTCGCGCACGAGCTCAACACGCCGCTGGGCAACGCGTTGACGGTGGTGTCCGCGCTCGAGGACCGCTGGGGCAAGCTCGACCGCATGCTCACCGACAACACGCCGATGCGGCGCAGTCAGCTGGAGGAACTCGTCAAGGACACGCGGCGCGGCCAGGACATCCTGCATCGCAACGTGCAGAAGGCGGCGGACCTGGTGCGCGACTTCAAGCAGGTCGCGATCGACCAGACCAGCGACACGCGGCGCGACTTCGAGCTCGCGCAGGTGTGCGAGGACGTGCTCGTGATGGTCGAGCCCAGCTTCAAGCACACGCCCTTCCGCATCGTCACCGACCTGCAGCCGGACCTGCGCATGAGCAGCTATCCGGGGGCGCTGGGTCAGGTCTTGACCAACCTGCTGATGAACACGCTGGTCCACGCCTTCGAGGGCGAGACGCAGGGCGAGGTGCGGGTCAGCTGCCACCGGCTCGACGAGACGACGATGGAGCTCAGCGTCGACGACAACGGCCACGGGATGGATGCGTCCATCGTGCGCCGGATCTTCGATCCGTTCTTCACGACCAAGCTCGGCAAGGGCGGATCGGGCCTGGGCATGCACATCGTGCACAACATCGTGACGAACGTGCTCGGCGGGCAGATCGAGGTGATCTCGCGCCCGGGCGAAGGCACCTGGATGATGATGCGCCTGCCGGTCGACGCGCCACTGCGCGCCGCCAGCGAGGACCGGATCGGTTGATCCGTCCCCCGGATCCGCGACGCTGACCGCGTCGCGGAGGGTCCCGCTTACTGCGAAGCGCCCGATGCGGCGACCGACGCCGCGTCAGCCGGCAGCGCCGCGGAGGCCGCCGCCATCGCCGCCGAGGCCGCATCGCTCGCGGCCTGGTCCACATGACCGCCCGTCACGTCGTGCTTCTCGCCCGTCAGGTCGATGTTGCCGCCGCTCTTCATCAGCACGAACAGCGCGATGGCAGCGAAGACGATGAATCCAACGACGATTTTCCACATGGTTCCGAGATCCTCTTGAGGTTGCCGGTCGCGACAGACTGACCGGGTCGGAGGCCATTGTGGAAAGCGAGGCTGACAGCAGGCTGAGCGCGGGCTGTATCCCGGCGTGAATCCCCGGAGGCGTGGTGTGGTGCGGTGCGGTGCGGCTCAACCGAACGGCGATCGCATGTAGCTGGGTTCACGCGCCTTGGCGCACCAATGTCCAGGCTGGTCATAGCCGGTGACTCCCCAGACGGACGCATGATGCGACCCGCAGATCAGGGGCTTGAGGTAGCGGCGCTGCTTCAAGTCGACGTCCTGAGGACGCGAACAGTTCTGCCCGTCCGTGGAGTAGCACATGACCTCGCCAGTAGGCGTCCGCGCCACCAGTGGACCGTCGGTCACCGGGCTTTTCTCCCACTTGGCGAAAAGGGTCGCGTAGACCCTGTTGCACCAATGATCCGGCTGTTGGTAGCCATCGTGGCCGCCCCACCGTCGCGCGTGATCCGCACCGCATTTGGCGGATCCCACCTGTGATGGGTCAGGGGACGCCGCAAGACCGATCTTCCGGCCCCACAGCAAGAAGCGATAGTCGGACGTGTATCTGACGCAGTTGCGACTGTTCTCCGTGTAGCAGGACAGATTGCCATCCGCTTCGACGCGAAACTCCTCGTCGTCGAAGTAGACCCAGTCCGTCGGCTCGGCTTGAGCGTGTGACAGGGTGACCAAGGGCACAACGGCGAGGATGCCGACAAGAAGGCGACGGCAGGCAGCACGACGGAAGGACATCAGGAGCTCCTGAAACGAGTGGAACCTCCACAGTGCAGCTGGATGGTCGCGCCTGCATGACAACCACATTCAAGTGCCCCCCGGCGCGACCGACGCTTAAGGCCGCGAGATCAAGGCCGCCGAGTACGCGTCGTCGGTGCTCGCCAAGGCGCAGCGGATGAAGGCCGCGGGCTGAAGATCCGCAACCATGGAAAAGGGCGGCCGAGAGGCCGCCCTTGTCGTTGGCGGCATCGGCGCCGGAGCGCCGATGCCATCGTGCCTGCGCTCGCTCAGTCGCGGGCGTAGATGTCCACGTCCTTGGTTTCGCGCACGAACAGCAGGCCGATCACCAGGGTGAGCGCGGCGATGCCGATCGGATACCAGAGGCCGTGATAGATGTTGCCGTTCTGCGCCACCATCGCGAAGCTGATGGAGGGCAGCAGACCGCCGAACCAGCCGTTGCCGATGTGGTACGGCAGGCTCATCGAGGTGTAGCGGATCCGGGTCGGGACCAGCTCCACCAGCATCGCGGCGATCGGGCCGTAGACCATGGTCACGTACAGCACCAGCACCGCGAGGATCGCGATCACCAGCGGCGTGTTGACCTTGGCCGGATCGGCCTTGGCCGGGTAGCCCGCGGCCTTCATCGCATCAGCCAGTTCCTTCTTGAACGCCGCGATCTTCTTCGCGCTGTCCTCGTCGAACTTGTGGCCGCCGGCGGTCAGCGTGGCGGTGGGCGCCTCGATGACCTTCTCGCCGATCTTGACCTGGCCGGAACCGGGCGCGCCGGACACGGTCTCATAGTTCGCCGCGGCTTGCGCCAAGGCGCGCTTGGCGATGTCGCACGGCGTCGTGAAGTCCACGTCGCGCGCGATCGGGCTGCCCTGGAAGGAGCACTGCGCCGGATCGGTCGTCAGCGTGATCTGCGCGGTTTCCTGCGCCCGGGCCAGGTCCGGGTTGGCCGCGTTGGTCAGCGCCTTGAACAGCGGGAAGTAGGTCAGGATCGCCAGCAGCAGGCCCGCCATGATGATCGGCTTGCGGCCGATCTTGTCGGACAGCGTGCCGAACACGACGAAGAACGGCGTGCCGATCAGCAGCGCGACGGCCACCATGATGTTGGCCGCGGCCGGATCGACCTTGACCACGCTCTGCAGGAAGAACAGCGCGTAGAACTGGCCCGTATACCAGACCACGCCCTGGCCGGCCACCAGGCCGAACAGCGCCAGCAGCACGACCTTCAGGTTCTTCCACTGGCCGAAGGATTCGGACAGCGGCGCCTTGGAGGTCTTGCCTTCCGACTTCATCTTCTGGAAGGCGGGCGACTCGTTCATCGACAGCCGGATCCACACGCTGATGGCCAGCAGCAGGATGGACACGATGAACGGGATGCGCCAGCCCCAGGCCGCGAAGGTCGCCTCGCCGAGCGCCGTGCGGGTGCCCAGGATGACGATCAGCGACAGGAACAGGCCCAGCGTCGCCGTGGTCTGGATCCACGAGGTGTACGCGCCGCGCTTGCCGTGCGGGGCGTGCTCGGCGACGTAGGTCGCGGCGCCGCCGTATTCACCGCCCAGTGCCAGGCCTTGCAGCAGGCGCAGGCCGACCAGGATCACCGCCGCGGCGGGACCGATGGTGTCGTAGGTGGGCAGCACGCCGACGATGAAGGTCGACAGGCCCATGATCAGGATGGTCACCAGGAAGGTGTACTTGCGTCCGATCATGTCGCCGAGACGGCCGAACACCAGCGCGCCGAACGGACGCACGATGAAGCCGGCGGCGAAGGCCATCAGCGACGCGATGAACTGCGCCGTCGGATCCAGGCCGGTGAAGAACTGCTTGCCGATGATCGCGGCGAGCGAGCCGTACAGGTAGAAGTCGTACCACTCGAACACCGTGCCCAGTGAAGAGGCGAAGATGACCTTCTTCTCTTCGGCCGTCATCGGCGCATTGGTGGTCACTGCGCTTGCAGTTGCCATGGGATTGTCTCCTCGGGATTCCCAGGGCCATCGACCGATGGCCCTTGGGAGGCGACTATCCGAGCGCGCTCTGACCCGTTTCTGACGACTTGCTTGCCTCTGGCTGACAAACCCGGGTCGAACCCTTGCTTCGGTTTTCTCGATGCGGAATTTCGGCGCCTGTGCGCCGCAGCAAAGGGTATGTCCCTACGGCGACATTCGAGGCGCTCACGCCCCCTCGCCTCCTCTGGCGCGCGCCTGCGCTCAGTCGCGCCGCACGCCCACCGGCAAGGTCCTCGCCAGGTCCCACGCGGGACCATCGAACCACGCGTCGCCGTCGAGATAGCCGGTGAGCATGTCGATCGCGTCGAGCCCCCAGAACAGCTTGTCGTCGACGGCCATCGTCGGCACGCCGAAGACGCCGCGCGCGACGGCGGCGTCGGTGGCTTCGCGCAGCGCGGTCTTGACCTCGACCGAGGCTGGATCGCGCATCGGCGCGAGCTCCGCCGTCAGTTCGGCAAGCCGCTGCGGATCGGCTGCGTCGAGGCCGCCGCGCCAGACGTGGTGGAAGACGCGTTCGACCGCATAACGGCCCGGCGTCTGCCCCACCGGCGCGGTGGCCCACAGCAGGCGCAGCAGCGGCAAGGGGTTGAAGGGGTGCGCGCCCGGCAGATCCAGCGGCACGCCGAGCCGATGACCGAGCCACGACACCTGGCGGTAGGTCCAGTCGCGCTTGCCAGGAATCTCCGCGGGTCCCTTGTTGTCGAGCGACTTCAGCAGGGCGCCGAAGAGGATGGGGATGTAGCGGACCGCAACGCTGCGACCGGCCAGCGCCTCGGGCAGCCGCTCGAAGGCGAGCGCCGCGTAGGGTGAGATCGGGTCGAAGTAGAAGTCGATCGTGACCATCGCGGCTCCGTTCAGGCCTTGGGCATCGGCTCGGTGGCGAGCGCCCCGTGCGAGGCCAGCAGCGCGCGCCGCTCGGGCAGCAGGTTGAGCAGCCGGATCCGCGACTCATCGTCGGACTTGCTCCAGCCGGCGATCTCGGGAATCGTGCGCGCGCAACCGCGGCACAGCGCGGTGGGCTCGTGCATCTTGCAGATGTTGATGCACGGCGAAGCGACGCGCCCTTCCGGCGTGCGCGCGACGTTGTCGGCGGTCACGGGCGCCAAGGTCGACGGGCTCACGATTGCGCCACCTCGATCACCGGCGCGCCGGTCAGCGCGACCAGTTGCTGCGGCGACATCAGGAACACGCCGTTCGGATGACCGGCCGCCGCCCAGATCGCGTCGAAGCGGAACAGCTCCTGGTCGATGAACAGCTGCGGGTGGACGCCCTCCTCCGCCGGCTGGAAGCCCAGGGGCGACACGCCGCCGATCGAGAAGCCGGTGCGCGCCTTCACGTAGTCGGCGTCGGCACGGCCGAGCTTGCCGGTGTGGGCTTCAAGCTTGCGCTCGTCGACGCGCTTGTCGCCGGAGGCGATCACCAGCACGGCCGCGCCGTCGGCCTTGCGCTTGAACACGACGCTCTTGGCGATCTGCCCCAGCGCGACGCCGAGGGCGTCGGCCGCCTCCTGCGAACTGCGTGCCGAGACCTCGAGCCAGCGCGGCTCGTGTTCATGGGACAACGCGCGCAAGGCGGCGCGCACGCGCTGGAAGCCGTCGGGACGGGCAGCGTCGACCGTTGCAGGGATCGTTGCAGGGATCGTTGCAGGGATCGCTGCAGGGATCGCTGCAGGAGTGGCCGCCGGATCTGCTGCGGACGTCGCGGGGGAAGTCGTGTCGCTCATGCCGCGCATTGTGCCAAGGCTCCTGTGCGCGGTCGGCGCTGGGCGAGGTCCGGTTCCTCCTGCAGATCGAGTCCGCCGCGGCGCTGCCCCGGCTCCACGAGATCGCCGCCTCGTCGCCGCGCGTGCAGTCGATGATGTTCGGCAGCGAGGACTTCTCGCTCGACGTGGGCGGCCTGCCGACGCCGGAACAGATCGCCCACGCGCGCGCCGTCATCGCCGCCTTCGCCGCCGCCGATCGCGACGGCCTCGGCGCGACCAAGCTCGGCGATCTGATGATCGACAAGCCCGTGGTGCCGCGCGAAGGCCCTGCTCATCGAAGCCGGACTTGATCCCGCGGACAAGGGCTGAGCACCCCGATCCCCGATCCCAGACAACATTAGGGCGACCGCTCTCCTGCGGCGCCCGGCCTTGCGTTATGGTCCGCGCCCATGACCGACGTGAAGACCGACGTGAACAGCCCTTTCGAGCCCGAGTTCACCACCGCGCTGTGCGAGATCTTCGAGCAGCTGATCAGCTTCAACCAGCTGCTCGGCGTGAAGATCGACGAGCTGCGGCACGAGATCGTGCGGGCGCACATTCCCATGCGGCCGGAGCTGGTCGGGCACTACGCCCACAACCGGCTGCACGGCGGCGTGATCAGCGCGACGCTCGATTCGATGGGCGGCCTGGCGGTGATGGCGGCGATCGGCGCGCGTCATCTCGACGAGCCGCCGCAGCAGCGGCTGCAGCGCTTCGCCAAGCTCGGCACCATCGACCTGCGCGTGGATTACCTGCGCCCGGCCATCGGAGCCATGTTCCGCTGTGAAGCGGAGGTGATGCGCCTGGGCAGCCGCGTCGCCAACACGCGCATGGCGTTCACCGATGAACAGGGACGATTGCTGGCCACCGGAGCGGCGGCGTACATCGTGTCCTGACCCACTACACCGCGCGGATCCGGTAAGCACAACGCCGCGCGCCGGCCAGCAGATGCTCGGTGCGCGCGACGGCGAGACCCGGACCGAGGCAGCGCTCGAACAGCGCCAGCTCCGAGCGGCAGAAGCCCTGACAGCTCTGCGCCGCCGCGCAGATCGGGCAGTGATCCTCCACCAGCAGCCAGTCCTTGCCGACGCGCTCCGCGCGCGCCATGTAGCCCTCTTCGGCGCGCAGCCGCGCGAGTTCGCGCACGCGGTCGCCGGTCGTCCGGCAGCGGTCCATCGCCGCGCGGTAGCGCAGCTCGCTGTCGCGCTCGCGCGCCAGGATCAGTTGATCGAGCCCCGCCTCGCCGAAGACCGCGCGGGCCTGCTGGATCAATTGCACGGTGAGATCGGCATGCCGATCCGGGAAGCGCCCGTGCCCCGCCGCCGTCAGCGACCACAGCTTGCGCGGCCGTCCGGCCTCGCCACGCTGGTCGTCCTGCGCTTCGACCAGCCCCTGCTCCTCCAGCCGCGCGAGCAGCTTGTGCGCGCCCATCGGCGTGATGGCGACGGTCGCCGCGAGCGCCGCCGCCGCCTGCGGCCCGCGGCTCTTCAGCTCGAACAGCAGCCGTTCCTCGTTGCCCTGGCTCATGAATGGCGCCTCGCGAAACGGATGAAGCCGATCGCCGCACCCAGACACATCGTCCCGCCCAGCAGCATGATCCAGCGCGCCGACAGCATGCCCAGCGCGCCGCCGATCAGCGCGATCAAGGTATTGGACAGGCAGAACACCGTCGTCAGCAGCCCCATCACGCGGCCTTGTCCATACGCCGCAAAGCGATCCGACATCCACGCCGGCATCAGCGCGTTGTAGAACGACAGCGGAATCCCGAGCAACGGGATCAATGCCAACCCCATCCACGACGGCGCGAGGCTCAGCGCCAGCAGCCCGATGGCCGCGACGACCGCGAAACGCGCCGCCCGGTGCAGCGGCGTCGGCCCCGAGCCGATGCGCGCCGCGAAGATGCTGGCCGCCGTCATCGCCGCGCATTGCACGGCGGTGACCAGCGCGATGCCTCGGCTGTCCAGCCCGGCCTGCTGCAGCATCCACAGCGGCGCGAATTCGTAGAGCGCGTTGACGCCCAGCGTGTAGGCCAGCTGCAGCAGCGCGAGGTGACGCAGCACCGGGTCCTGCGCGATCAGTCCCAGCGACTGCTGACGCCGCATCGCGGCGAGCATGCCGCCCTCCGGCTTCGCGACCGGACGATCGTCGGGCAGGCCGAAGCCGAGCAGCACCAGGCACGGCAGCATCACGACCGCGGCGACGATGAACGGCACCGCCTCGCCCCAGGGCAGCGTCAGGCCGCCGAGGAGCGGTCCGACCAGCCAGCCGATGTAGAGGCTCGCGTTGAGCCATGCGAAGCTGCGCGTGCGCTCCAGCTGCGGATGCCAGTCGGCCAGCAGCGCGCGCACGACGGCGACGTTCCCTTCGGTGAGCCCCGTCGCGAAACGCGACAGCACGAACAGCGGATAGTCCCGCGACGCCAGCGCGAAGGCGCTCAGTCCGTAGCCGACGAGCGTCGCGGTGATGGTGACGCTGAGCACGCGACGCCGCCCGTAGCGGTCGGACATCGGCCCGATCACCAGGCTGCCGACGAGGATGCCGGCGGGATTCACCGCCAGCGCCAGGCCCATCAGCAGCTCGGGTCGCAGCCCGAGGAAATGGGTGAAACCGTCGACCGGGCCGCCGACGAAGATCGGCGCCAGGATCGGGTACGGCAACGCGACGCCGGCGGTGCTCATCAACGCCAGCGCGCAGACGGCCCAGAGCAGCAGATGCGGATGACGCAGCGGCGCCGGCGAGGCCGCGGCGGACGCCGTCGCGCCGGTGGCCGCGGCTGCGGTCGCACCGGCCGTCGCGGCGGATTCTGAGGACTCGGAGGTGGGCAGCACGGCGCTCATTGTGCGGCCCCTTCGCGCCGCAGACACAGGGCATAGCCGGGCCAGCCGCGATGGCGCCACTCCTCGCGCGCGGCGTCGGCGACCTTGATGCGGTGATCGTTCATCGACGCGTGCAGCGACGGCAGTTCACGGGTCCAGTCATCTTCCGTCGCGTGGCCCGCATGCACCAGCGCCCAGGCCGGCGCGGGCCGCCTCTCCGACAGGTAGGTGCCCAGCCACGCACGCCAGACGTTGCGCAAGACCTGGCCCTCGTCGATGTCCACGCCGCGCGAGACGGCGGCTTCGAGCAGCACGCGGACCGCGTGCGTGCCCGTCACCAGATGCAGCGAGGCGAACTGGTGCCGCGACAGATAGGCCGCCAGCGAGGCCTCGGCCAGCGCGTCCAGGGTCAACCAGGGACGCGCCACGTACCCGTCGAAGCCCGGCAACGCCAGCGCGCGTCGCATCCGCGTCGTGATCAGCGTGCCCGGCATCGGCGGCATCGCCAGCGCGGGATCGGCGCGCACGGCGTCGATCACGTCGCGCAGGCGCTCCCGGCCCTGCCCCGCGGGCGCCGGCGCGCCGAGCGGGCTCTCCACGCCGATCGTCGTCTTCAGCGCCGCATCGAGTTCCCCGCGATGCCCCGACTGCAAGGCGTAGGCGAGCCGGATCGCGACATGAAAGGCCTGCGCCTCCGGCGCGGCGAGCACGCGGCACAGCGCGTCCTCGACGCGCGGCGGCGGCACGCCGTCGTCGTCCGCTGGCCGCGACAGCGGCGACCAATGGTCGAGGTGGCGCTGCATCGCCTCGCGCGGCGCGTCCAGCCGGGCCAGCGCGCCCAGCGCCATCGGCACATGGTTGAAGAGCGGCAGCGCCTCGGTGCCGTACATCGGGCCGAACTTCACCGACTGGTCCAACGCCTCATGCAGTCCCGCCGGCCACGGCGGGCCCTTGAGCTCCAGGACGTTGCCGTCCGGATCGAACAGGTACAGCGACGGACCTTCGCCGTCCGCGCCGTATCGCGAGCCGTAGGCATCGACGGTGACGCCCCGCGACGTCAGCCAGCGGCGCAGGGCGGGCTCGTCGAGCGTCTCGACGCGCAGGCAGAAGTGGTCGACGTTGCGCCCCTCCACACCGGGTCCCGCGCCTCCGATGCGCCCCAGCTTGCCGTCCAGCGGCACCAGGTCGATCAACTGCGCCCCCGCGCGCAGTTGCACCAGGCCGATCTCCTCCTGACGCCGCTCGACCGTGCAACCCAGCAGGTCCACGTAGAAGTGCAACGCGGCCGACAGATCGCGCACGCGCAGCACGAGGTGGTCGAGTCCCTGGATCCTGATCATGGCGCGCCCTTCTGCTTGCTGTCGTGTGGCCGCATGATCGCTCCGCCTCTCAAATTAATAAACTTTTAGTTGATTAACATCTTGATCAACAGGGAGACCCGACAATCGGCGTCATGGCTTTCCGACCCCTCCCCCTCCCCGACGCCACGCCGGGCCGGCTGTGGCTGCAGTCGATGCCGGGCCGCCGCGAGTCCTGGGGCGCCTTCCTCGACGAGGCGCGCCTGAACCAGCTCAACGTGGTGGTGTGCCTCAACCCGCTCGACGAAGTCGCCGAGCTTTCGCCCTCGTATCACAAGGCGATCGCCGAAGGCCGCCTGCCCTTCCGCTGGCTGCACGTGCCGATGCGCGATTTCGGACTCGCGTCGGACAGCGGGGCCTTCCGGCAGGGCGTGGAGCACATCGCGCAGGGGCTGCGCATGGGCGACCGCGTGCTGTTGCACTGTGCCGCCGGCATGGGCCGCACCGGCACCATGGCCGCGTGCGTGCTGAAGCGGCTCGGTACGCCGGCGGCCGAGGCGCTCGACGCGGTCACCGCCGCCGGATCGAATCCGCAATCGGCGCTGCAGTCGGGCTGGATCCACCAGTTCTGAGGTCTCCGCGACGGGCGACGCGACAATGCGCCGATGCAGGCGTCGAAGCTCCAACCCTCCCGCCCCCCGCGCTCGCTCCCTCAGCCCGTGCGGCATGCCGATGCGTGGCGCGTCATCGTCGACAAGCCGTCGGGCCTGCTGTCCGTTCCTGGCCGTGGCGAGGACAAGCAGGACTGCGCCTGGGCACGGGTGGCGGCCGAGTTCCCGGACGCGTTGATCGTGCATCGCCTGGACCAGTCGACCTCCGGCCTGATCGTCTTCGGACGCGGCGAGGCGATGCAGCGCGCGCTCAGCGAAGCCTTCGCCGCGAGACTCGTCGACAAGCGTTATGAAGCGGTCGTCGCCGGCCTCGTCGAGCAGGACAGCTTCGAGATCGACCTGCCGCTGATCGTCGACTGGCCGAACCGGCCGCGGCAGATGATCGATCACGAGCGCGGAAAGCCCAGCCTGACCCGCGTGCGCGTGCTGCACCGCGATGTCGTCGCGGGCACCACGCGCGTCGAGCTGGAGCCTGTCACCGGCCGCTCGCATCAGCTGCGCGTGCATCTGCTGGCCGCCGGCCATCCCATCCTCGGCGACGCGCTGTATGCGCCGCCGGAGGTCCTCGCGCAGGCGCCCCGCCTGCTGCTGCATGCGCGGGACCTCCGCCTGCCGGCGGTGCTGGCCGCGCCGGCGCTGTCACTGCATTCGCCGCCCGCGTTCTGAGCGCGACAGGCGCACACCCGTCATCCGATCAAGGAGCGTTTCCCATGTCCACGACCGCTTTCGACGACGCCGCCCGGCCTCGTTCCCTCATCGTCATCACCGGCAGCTCGCGCGGTCTGGGCGAGGCCCTGGCGCGCCAGTCGCTCGAGGCCGGCCATCTGGTCGTCGGCATCGCCCGCGGGCGCAGCGAGACACTGGAACGCTTCGCCCATGAGCGCGGCCTGCCGCTGCAGCAATGGCAGGCCGACCTGGCCCATCCGCTGACGATCGCCCAGCACCTGGCCGACTGGCTGCGCACGCAGCCCGGCGACTGGTCCACGGCGACGCTGATCAACAACGCCGGCGTCGTCACGACGCCCGGCCCCATCGACGGCGAATCACTGGAGAGGCTGTCCGGCGCGCTGCGCGTCGGCCTCGAGGCGACCGTGCTGCTGAGCGCCGCCTTCCTGGACGCCACCCGCGCGTGGCCGGCGGATCGCAAGGTGCTGAACATCTCGTCCGGCCTGGGCCGCCGCGCCATGGCGGGCAGCGCGCTCTACTGCGCCGCCAAGGCCGGCATGGACAACCTCAGCCGCGCCATGGCGCTGGACGAGGAACACAAGGCGGCCAAGGGCGAACGCGCCGCGCGCGTCGTCTCGCTGGCGCCCGGCATCATCGACACCGACATGCAGGCGCAACTGCGCGGCGGCGACGCGTCGAAGTTCCCGGATCGCGATCGCTTCGCCGCGTTCAAGGCCGAAGGGCAGCTCGCCAGCGCGGACGACACCGCACGCCAGGTGCTGAAGTTCCTCGCCAGAAACGACTTCGGCCAGCAGGTGCTGGCCGATGTGCGAGACGCCTGAGTGCAGGCCCGGTCAGCCGACGAGGTTGGCCAGCGTCAGCAGCGCCAGCAGCAGCAGCCACAGCACCACCGAGCGCCACACCAGGCCGACGACGCTCTGCAGATGGCCCAGCTGCGGCGGGACACCGCCGGTGGACCCTTCGGCGCTGGTCGCGTCCATGTCGCCGCCGGATTCGAAGGTCTTGCTGCGGTCCGGCGTCACGCCAGGCGCCGCGCTGCCGCCCAGCTGCACGCCGACCGCGCCCGCGGCGGACGCCAGGATGATGCCCTCGTTGTCATGCGCCCACAGCGTCGAGTCCCGGCGCCAGGAGCTCACCGCCTCCTCGAAGTTGCCGACGATGGCGAAGCCGGTCGCCGTCAGGCGCGCGGGGATGTGGTCGATCATCCCGAACAGCTTGCGCGACAGCACCATCAGGCGCTCGTTGGTCGGCGCGTCCAGCGTGCGGCTCTTGAAGGCCCAGTAGCGGCCGGCGAATTCGGCCATCCGGTACAGCACGGCCCCGGCCGGACCCAGACCCAGCGTCGAGAACAGCACGAACCAGAAAAAGACGCCGAACACATGCCGGTGCGCCGCCAGCAGCGAATGTTCCAGCACGTGTCTGAGCAGCTCGGTGCGCGGCAGTTCGCTCGCGTCCAGGTGACGCCATTCGGCCAGCAGTCGGCGGGCTTCGAGCTCGTCGCCACGCTCCAGCGCGTCACGGATGTCGGTGAAGTAGTGGCTGAACTGGCGGAACCCAAGCGTCAGATAGAGCACCAGCACATCCATCGCCAGTGACAGCAGCAGGCTGTACGGACGGACGAGCGCATAGATCGCCCCGACGAGCAGGGCCGGACCGACGACGGTGATCGTCCACACGACGGCCGCATGGTGCGACCGCCCCGCGTCGAAGTTGCGCCCGGTCCAGCGCACCCAGGCGATCATGCCTTGGTGGACCGGGTTCCCGTGCGGCAGAGGCTTGAGCTGCTCGCACACCAGCGCCAGCAAGACCGCGAAGAAGTTCATGGCCCGGGATGATAGCGGCCCTCACCCCCTTCGACGGGGGTTGGTCCGCCCTGGTCCCGTCACCAAAGGTCAGACCTGCAGGAAGCGGTAGAGATTGCGCAACATCGCCGCGGTCGCGCCCCAGATGAAAAACTCCTTCGAGGCGTCCGACGTCAGCGTGACATCGGGGTCCGCGTTCGACACCGCAAGACCTGGCCCCGTCCACGGCATCGACAGGAACTGGCGACGACCCTTCAGGGGACCGCTATCGTCGGCCCCCTCCAGTTCATAGGTGTGGCGCTGGTGGTGCGCGGGATTCATCAGGAAATCCAGCGGCACCTCGAACGCCTCGGCGACTTCGAAGGCATCCAGGCGCAGCGAGAAACCCGGACGTATCAGCCCCACCACCGGCGTGACCTCGTAGGCCGTCACCGTGCGGTAGACAGGGAGCTGGCCGATCAGGTCGACGAAGCGCTCGTCGAGGCCGATTTCCTCCTCCGCCTCGCGCAGCGCGGTGCGTTCGGGCGAGCCGTCTTCCGGTTCGGCGCGGCCGCCGGGGAAGCTGACCTGCCCGGCGTGGTCCCGCAGATGCGCGGTGCGCTGCGTCAGCAGCACGTGCAGGCCGCCGGGGCGCTCCACGAGCGGGATCAGCACCGCGGCCTGCGTCGTCGTGCGGCCCGGGAAGATGCCGCCATCGCCCGGAAGCTCTGCCTCGAGCATCGTCGGATGCAGGAAGCGCTCGCGCAGGGCGGCGGGCGTCAGATGCTCGCGCGGGACGGCGGGGAGATGCGCATCGGTGCCGATGACGGGGATGGCGCGGGGATCCTGGATGGCGGGGCGGCTGGCGGGACGGCTGGAGGGAAGCGTCGGCATGCGGCAGGAGCGTCCGGTGCGCCGGACTTGTTCGTGGGCGCCCGAGGCGCGAAGCCCCGATTGGACGCCAGAAACGACAAAGCCGCTCCGGGCAGGGCCTTGGAGCGGCTTGGGGGGTGGCTGAAGCCGAGGATCAGGCGACCGTCTTGAAGGCCAGCTTTTCCTTGATGCGCGCCGACTTGCCCGAACGCTGACGCAGGTAGTACAGCTTCGCGCGACGGACGTCGCCGCGGCGCTTCACTTCGATCGAAGCGATCAGCGGGCTGTACAGCTGGAACGTACGCTCCACGCCTTCGCCGCTCGAGATCTTGCGGACGATGAAGTTGGAGTTCAGACCGCGGTTGCGGCGGGCGATCACGACGCCTTCGTAGGCCTGCACGCGCTTGCGGGTGCCTTCGACGACGTTCACGTTGACGATCACCGTGTCGCCAGGAGCGAATGCGGGGATGGTCTTGTTCAGGCGAGCAATTTCTTCTTGCTCAAGGGTCTGGATCAGATTCACGAGGATCTCCTGTGATCTTGCCGGCGCGAATCAGGATGATTCCAGGACAGGACACCTTCGAAGGAATTCTTCGGCGCCGCCCGCGTGGGGATTCAACCAACGGTGTCAAAGCACCGCCCTTGCCCCATCAGCCCAGTAGAGGATCGGAAAACCGAAGATTATAGACGGGGTTGGACGATCGTCAAACTTCGCCCGCACCACCGCGCTATTTGCGGGGCGCCTTGCCAGGCGCAGCCTGCAGGGAGGCGAGGAACTTCTCGTCCTTCTTGTCGAGCTTGCCGTCGCGGCGAGCGGCCTCGATCAGCTCGGGCCGGCGTTTCATCGTCAGCGCCAGCGACTGCTCGCGGCGCCAACGGGCGATCTCGGCGTGATGGCCGGACAGCAGCACCGGCGGCACCGGCATCGGCCCTTCCGGCGTTTCCAGGACTTCCGGACGGCTGAAGTGCGGGCAGTCCAGCAGCCCGTCGGAAAAACTGTCCTGCTGGTGCGAGGCGGCGTCGTTCAGCACGCCGTCCTGCAGGCGGGCGATCGCATCCAGCATCGCGATGGCCGGCAGTTCGCCGCCGGACAGCACGAAATCGCCGAGGCTGATCTCCATCGTCACGTGACGGTCCAGCACGCGCTGGTCGATGCCTTCATAGCGGCCGCAGAGCAGGATGGCGCCCTCGCCTTGCGCCAGCTCCTGGGCCAGCGCCTGATCGAGCTTGCGTCCGGTCGGACTGAAATGGATCACGGCGGGCGCACCGGGATGCGTCGTTGCGCGGTCGGCCTTCACCGCGGCCAATGCGCGCTCCAGCGGCGCGGCCAGCATCACCATGCCGGGGCCGCCGCCGAAGGGGCGATCGTCGACACGACGGTAGTTGTCCTCGGCGTGATCGCGCAGTTGCCACAGGCGCACGTCGACCTGCTTGCTCTCGTACGCGCGACGCGTCACGCCGACCCTCAGGAACGGGTCGAAGAGCTCAGGGAACAGCGTGAGAACATCGAAGCGCATGGGCATCAGGCCCGGCCAGGCCCGGCGGCTTCAGTAGTCCAGGTCCCAGTCGACCGGGATGACGCGCGCGGCCTTGTCGACATCGCCGACAAACGCGTTCACGAACGGGATCAGGATTTCCTCGTCCGGCTTGACCGGCGCGGTCTTGCCGGCGGGCAGGATGCGCAGCACGCAGTGCGGGCCGGTGTCGATCAGGTCGATCACCTCGCCCAGCGTCTGGCCGTCCTTGTTGACGACGCTCATGCCGATGAGGTCGATCCAGTAGAACTCGTCCTCGGCGGTGTCCGGGAACACGCTGCGCGAGACGAAGATGCGGGCGCCCTTGAGCGCCTCCGCACCGTTGCGGTCGGCCAGGCCTTCAACCTGGGCGACGATGCCGTCCGCGTGGTCGCGGACGGACAGGACCTTGAGCACGGGGGGCACGACATGCGGCTTGCCCGGCAATGCCTTCTCGCTCGGTTTCATGAACCAGCGGCGAGCGGCGAAGAGCGCCTGGGCATCCGGGGAATGGCTGAGGATCTTCAGCCAGCCCTTGATGCCCCAGGCGTCCAGCACGCGCCCGACTTCGATGGCGTCCTCCGGGAAAGCCGGGGAACTCTCGACGACGTCGTCAGGCGCTTGCTTCATCGACTGCGATCCGGAGGATTAGGCAGCGACGGCGGCGGCCGGAGCGGCAGCCGACTTCTTGGCCACGTCGACCAGACGGGCGACGGCCGGCGACAGCTGGGCGCCGGTGCCGACCCAGTAGGCCACGCGGTCTTGCGCGACGCGCAGGCCTTCGGCATTGCCGGTGGCCACGGGGTTGTAGAAACCGACGCGCTCGATGAAGCGGCCGTCACGGCGGTTGCGGCTGTCCGTCACGACGAGGTTGTAGAACGGACGCTTCTTGGAGCCACCGCGGGAGAGTCGAATAACGACCATGATCTATCCTTCAGGTTTTGAGCGTTCCACCGCACCAGGGAGACACACAGGGGCAAGCAGAGATTGGATCGACTCTTCGTAGGGTACGCGTGCGTCGCGCATCGATTCCCAACGGCAGGTCGACAGCTGGCTCCGTAGATACGCCCCCGGTCCGTCCTTCGCCCGCATGCTCCGTTTCAGGGAGCTTCGAAGCGTGACAGCCACACCCAGGGGCCAGCGCCAAAACCAAGCATTATAAACTCGCGTTTGACGCTTTGTCCTCCTCCCCCAATGACGACGACCACCAGCAGTTCCTCCCCCCTCCTGATCCGCCCCAGCCTGGAGGGTGACATCGCCGCCATCCAGCAGATCTACGAGCATGCGGTGCTGCACGGCACCGGCACCTTCGAGACCGATGTGCCCGACCGCGCCGAGATGGGCCGTCGCCGCACCGAGGTGCTCAGCCGCAGCCTGCCCTACCTGATCGCCGAGCGCGACGGGCAGGTGCTCGGCTTCGCCTACGCCAACTACTTCCGTCCGCGCCTGGCCTACCGCTACTTTGTCGAGGACTCGATCTACCTCTCGCCCCAGGCCCAGGGCCAGGGCGTCGGCCGCCTGCTGCTGGCCGAACTGATCGCCCGCTGCGAAGCCGCGGGTGCGCGCCAGATGATCGCGGTGATCGGCGACTCGCAGAACCTCGGTTCGATCGGCGTGCACCGCAGCCACGGCTTCGAGGACGTCGGCGTCATGAGGTCCGCCGGCTGGAAATTCGGCAAGTGGCTCGATGTCGTGCTGATGCAACGCCAACTGGGTCAGGGCGACACCAGTTCGCCCACCGGAGCGACCGCAGCGACCGCCGCCGCGACCGCTTCGCCGGCTGCTCCCTCCGCGCCCGCCGAGACCCCGGCCGCATGAGCGCCGTCGCCCCTGACGCCGGCGGCGGGGCGGACCTCAAGTCCAAGACCGTCGCCACCTGGCTGAGCTTCGCGCTCGGCAGCCTCGGGGCGCACCGTTTCTATCTGCACGGGTTCGGCGACAAGCTGGCCTGGCTGCACCCGCTGCCCACGCTCCTCGGCTTGTACGGCGTGCATCGCATGGACACGCTGGGCCAGGACGACGTCACCGCCTGGTTCCTGATCCCGCTGCTCGGATTGATGATCGCCCAGAGCATGCTGGCCGGCATCGTCTACGGCCTGATGCCCGACGAACGCTGGGCCGACCGCTTCAACCGCGGGGTGCTGCGCAAGACCGGCTGGTTGCCGATCCTGGGCGTCATTGCATGCCTGATGGTCGGCGGCGCCTGCCTGATGGCCACGATCGCCTTCTCGGCGCAGCGCTACTTCGAATCGCAGGTGGAAGCCGCCCGCGAGATCAGCCAGTAGCGCGCCGCGCTCAGAACAGCGTGAAGCTGATCCAGTAGAACAACCCGGCGATGAACGCCGAGGCCGGGATCGTGAAGATCCAGGCCCAGACGATGTTCCCCGCCACGCCCCAGCGGACCGACGACGCGCGCTGCGTCGAGCCCACGCCGACGATGGCGCCGGTGATCGTGTGCGTCGTCGACACGGGAATGCCGAGCGCGGTCGCCAGGAACAGCGTGATGGCGCCGCCGGTTTCGGCGCAGAAGCCGCCGACCGGTTTGAGCTTGGTGATCTTCTGACCCATCGTGCGGACGATGCGCCAGCCGCCGAACATGGTGCCCATGCCGATCGCCAGGTAGCAGACGACGATGACCCAGGACGGCGGCGAATGTTCGCCTGCGCCCGCGTAGCCCGAGGCGATCAGCAGCATCCAGATGAGGCCGATGGTCTTCTGCGCGTCATTGCCGCCGTGGCCCAGGCTGTACAGCCCGGCCGAGACCAGCTGCAGCCGCCGGAACCAGTTGTCCACGCGCAGCGGCGAGCTGCGTCTGAACAGCCACGCCACCGCCACCATGAGCAGCGAGCCCAGCAGGAAGCCCAGCAGCGGCGAGACGAAGATGAACAGCACCGTCTTGCCGATGCCGCTCATGATCAGGCCCTTGGTGCCTGCCTTGGCGATCGCCGCGCCGATCAGGCCGCCGATCAGCGCGTGCGACGAGCTCGACGGGATGCCGTAGAACCAGGTGACCACGTTCCAGGCAATCGCGCCGATCAGCGCGCCGAAGATCACGTGGTGATCGACGATGGTCGCGTCGATCGAGCCCTTGCCGATCGTGGCGGCCACCTTCAGCTCGAAGAACAGCACCGCGATCACGTTGAAGAAGGCCGCGAACAGGACGGCCTGCTGCGGCTTGAGGACGCCGGTCGACACGACCGTCGCGATCGAGTTGGCCGCGTCGTGGAAGCCGTTCATGAAGTCGAAGGCGACGGCCAGCACCACCAGCATGGCCACGACCCAGAAGGCCACGTGCATCGTTCCCATGGGAGACGCTCCGCGACCGGATCAGGAATTCTCGAGGACGATGCCCTCGATCAGGTTGGCGACGTCCTCGCAGCGGTCGGAGATGGACTCCAGCTGCTCGTAGATCGCCTTGAGCTTGATCAGCTCGCGCACGTCCTCCTGTTCGCGGAACAGCTTGGACATCGCGGCGCGCATCACGCGGTCCGCGTCGGACTCGAGCTTGTCGATCTCCTCGCAGGCCTTGATGGCGGCTTCGGCCGTTTCGGGCTGGCTCAGCTTGGGCAGCAGCGTGACGGCATGCTTGACGCGTTCGCAGCACTTGGCCGACAGCTCGCCCAGGCGCAGCACTTCGTCGGGGATGGAGCGCACGTCGTACAGCTGCATGGTTTCGCTGGAGTCCTGCAGCAGGTCCAGGATGTCGTCCATCGCGTTGATCAGGCCGTGGATCTGCTCGCGGTCGATCGGCGTGATGAAGGTGCGATGCAGCAGCCTGTTCACCTCGGCGGTGACGCGGTCGGCGTGGTGCTCGGCGCGGTCGACCTCGGCCGCGTACTTCTCGCGCAGCGTGAGGTCGTTGTAGTTCTGGATCATGAGCATGAAGGCGCGCGCGCCTTCCACGATCTGCGTGCCGTGCTCATTGAACAGTTCGAAGAAATTGCCCTCTCGGGGCAGCAGCTTGCCGAAAAACATGGGGGGAGGCTCCGCGCCGTGCGATCCTCGCCGGATCGTCACAAATGGTTCATTTCCGTGTCACGGAAAACCCGCGAGTGTAGCCGCCCATGGCCCGTTCGAGCCATTCCCCGCTCGTCCCGAGCGGATCCCCCCCGACTCCCCCGGAGGCGGGCGCAGGAATCTCAGCCGCGGAAGATGAAGTAGACCGCCCCCATCAGGCACAGGCCGGCCCAGATGAAGTCCGTCTTGAACGGCTGGTTCATGAACAGCATCGAGAACGGGACGAACACACCCAGCGTGATCACCTCCTGCGTGATCTTCAGCTGGGCGAGCGTGAACCCGCCGTCATAGCCGATGCGGTTGGCCGGGACCTGCAGCAGGTACTCGAAGAGCGCGATGCCCCAGCTGATCAGCGCGGCGACGTACCACGGCTTGGACGCCAGTTCTTTCAGATGGCCGTACCAGGCGAAGGTCATGAAGACATTGGACAGCGTCAGCAGGGCGACCATCTGCCAGCCGGCGGCGGTTGCGAACATGAGTCGGACTCCCGGAAGAGGTTGAAGGTGGAGGGCGGGTCGTCAAGGCAGATGCAGCGGCGCGTCCTCGCGCTCGACGACTTGATCGGCGACCGAAGGCAAATGGCTCGCCAGCCTGCCCAGACCTGGTGAGGCCAATGCCGGATCGAGTTCCAGCAGCGGACGCAGCACGAAGGCGCGCTGGTGCAGCCGCGGATGCGGGACGACGAGGCGGACCAGATCGACGGTCTGGTCGCCGTAGAGCAGCAGATCGAGGTCGAGCGTCCGCGGCGCGTTGACGAACGGACGCTCGCGGCCGTGGCGCGACTCGATGGCCTGCAGGGCCGCGAGCACGCTCAGCGGTGGCAGTGTCGTCGTCACGCGCGCGACGGCATTCAGGTAATCAGGCCCCTCGCAGCCGACCGGCGCGCTGCGCCAGGCGGAGGAGACGGCCTCCAGGGTCAGGTCTTTCACGTCGGCGAGGTCGGCCAGCGCCGACTCCAGCGTGCGCCGGAGGTCGCCGAGATTGGCGCCCAGGCCGACGTAGGCCGTGATCATTCGTCCAGCCTGCCGCGTCGAGGGTTACTCGTCGCCGGACGAACCGGCCTCCGTCGACGCGCCCGCGCCGCCGGCACCACCCGCGCCACCCGCGGCCTTCGGCTTGCGACGACGGCGGCGCTTCTTGGCGGGCTGGCCGCCGCCACCGTCGTTGCCCTCGCCTTCCGCGGCGTCCACCGCCTCGGCGTCGATCGGCAGCACAGCCGCAGATTCTCCGCTGACCGGCATCGTCGAGGGCGTGCTCACCGCGCCGCGCGGCACCGAGTGCACGCGTCCGCCGCCCGCCTTGGGCTTGCTGCGCGGGCCGCCCTGGCGCTGCGTCTCGCGCGCCAGTTCCAGCAGCGCGCGGCGCTCGTCCTCGGTGCCCAGCGCGAAGTCTTCCCACCAGTCGGCCAGGGCCGGATCGATCTCGCCCGCCTCGGCGCGCAGCGCCAGGAAGTCGAAGCCGGCGCGGTAGCGCGGCTGCTCGATCAGGCGATGCGGACCGCTGCCGGTGCGACGCTCGAAGCGCGGCTGCATCATCCAGATCTCGCGCATGTCCGCCGCGAGCTTGCCGCGGCCGGAGATGTCGCCGACGCGTGCGTCGAAGACCAGGTCGATCGCCTGCTGCAAGGCCGCCACCGCGCCCTCGCCGCCGTCGATCAGGCGCGTCCAGCGCTGCTGGACCTCGCCCCACAGCATGCAGGCGAGCATGAAGCTCGGCGCCACCGATCGACCCTCTTCGACCCGCTTGTCGGTGTCTTCCAGCGCCAGGCGCACGAACTTGCCGTGCACGTTGTCCGGCAGCGCGCCGTCCTTGTCGAGCACCGCGTCCAGGATGGGGAACACGCCGCGCGACAGGCCCTGCTTGCGCAGTTCCTCGATGCTGGCCAGCGCGTGGCCGGTCTGCAGCAGCTTGATCATCTCGTCGAACATGCGCGACAGCGGCACGTTCGCCAGCAGCGGCGCCATCGCGGCGATGGGCGCGCGGGTCTTGGGCTCGATGGTGAAGCCCAGCTTCGCGGCGAAGCGCACGGCGCGCAGGATGCGGACCGGGTCCTCGCGGTAGCGGCTCTCGGGGTCGCCGATCATCCGCAGCACCTTTTTGCGCGCGTCGGCCAGACCGCCGTGGTAGTCCACCACCAGCTCGCGTTCCGGGTTGTAGTACATCGCGTTGACAGTGAAGTCGCGACGCGCGGCGTCCTCGATCTGCGGCCCCCAGACGTTGTCGCGCAGCACGCGGCCGGACGCGTCGACGACGTGCGACTTGCCTTCCAGCGCGCCCTTGGACGTCTTCTCGTTGCCCTGCACCTGCTCGGCGTCGTCTTCCTTCAGCAGCGCGCGGAAGGTCGAGACCTCGATCACCTCGTGCTCGCGGCCGCGACCGTAGACCACGTGGACGATGCGGAAGCGCCGGCCGATGATGAACGCGCGGCGGAACTGGTTCTTGACCTGTTCCGGCGTGGCGTCCGTGGCGACGTCGAAGTCCTTCGGCCGGCGACCCAGCAGCAGGTCGCGCACCGCGCCGCCGACGATGAAGGCCTCGTAGCCCGCGTCGGTCAGCCCCTTGACAACCTTGACGCCGCGCTCATCGAGCAGGGCCGGATCGATGCGGTGCTCCTCCGCGGTGACCTCCACACGCTTGCCCAGCGGCGTGGCGGTACTTTCGGGCTTGCCCAACAGCTTGTTGATGAATTTCTTGATCATTATTCGAACAGCTTCAGTATCGGCCAGCCGCGCTCGCGCGCCAGCGCCTCGAGGGCCGAGGTGGGGTTGGTCGCCACCGGATGACTGACCCGCTCCAGCAGCGGCAGGTCATTCATCGAGTCGCTGTAGAAATGCACGCGCTCGAAATCCTCCCAGCGGCGCCCCTGCGCCGCCAGCCATTCGTTCACGCGCACGATCTTGCCCGCCTGGAAGGACGGGGTCCCCTGCACGCGCCCGGTGAACGACCCGGTCGCGTCGCGCTCCAGCTGCACGGCGATCAGGTGATCGACGCCGAAGGCCTTGGCGATCGGCGCGGTCACGAATTCGTTGGTCGCCGTCACCACGGCCACCAGATCCCCGGCGTCCAGGTGACGCTGCACGAGTGCGCGCGCATTGTCGCGCAACATCGGCGCGACGATCCGGGCCATGAATTCGGCGCGGGCCGCCTCGGCCTCGGCCACCGGCCGGGCGCGCCAGACGGAAGTGGCGAACTCGACGTAGTCGTCCAGATCGAGGTCGCCACGCTGGTAGTCGGCGTAGAACTCGTCGTTGCGGGCAGCCCAGGCGGCGCCATCGGCCCAGCCGATGTCCACCATGTAGCCGCCGAAGGCGTGGTCCGAATCCTGCGGGATCAGCGTGCCGTCGAGGTCGAACAGGGTCAAGTCCACGGGTCTAGTCCTTGAAAAACCTTGAAAACGTTGCAACCGGCGGCGTCGCCCTCAGGCGTGCGCCCCCTGGTCGGCGAGCATCTGGCGCAGCAGCGGCACGGTCACCGCCCGCTTGCTGGCCATCGAGAATTCGTCCAGCCCGTCCAGCAGCGTCATCAGGTGCTTCAGGTCGCGGGCGTAGCGGGTGAGCAGGTAGTCGATGACGTCGTCGGTCAGCGCGATGCCGCGGCGGTCGGCCTCGCGGCGGAGCACGGCACGCACCTCGGCCTCGGACAGCGGCTGCAGCGCGAAAGTCGGGCCCCAGCCGAGCCGGGTGCGCAGGTCCTCGCGCAGGTCCAGGTCCACCGGCGGCGCGGTGCCGGTCGAGACGACCGCCAGCCCCAGCGTCGCCGCCTCGACGAACAGCGCGAAGGCCGCATGCTGCTGGCCCGGATCGAAGCGCTGGGCGTCGTCGAGCAGCAGCAGGCTGGGATGGGTGGGCAGCTCCCACGGGAGGGGGGTGTCGGCGTCGTACCAGCCGACCTGTGCGCCGGCCTGCTGCCAGTGCCGCGCGAGCGCGCGCATCAGGTGCGTCTTGCCGCTGCCGGGCGGCCCCCACAGGAACACCGGCGGCGCGCCCGTCCCCAGGCCCAGCACATGCGTGAGGGCCGCGGTATTGGCACCGGTGAGGAGCGTGTCAAAGGTGTAGTCGGGCTCGGGACCGAGCGACAGCGGGATCTGCTTCAAACCACTTCAGCGTTGGATGGCGGGGCGACGTCGGCCAGGGGAAGGCCGCACCCTCGGAAAGTGGGGGATTCTAAGCGTCGCCCGACGCGCCCTCCCCCGCTCGCTCCCTCAATGGAGGGTGGCCGGCCCGCCACCGGCATCGCGGAGCTGCTGCAGGCACTGCTCGAGCTCGACGCGTTCCACGCGGTCGCCGGGCAACAGGGCCACGAGCTTGCGCTGCACGGCCAGCAGCCGGGGCAGGTCCGCCTGGTCCATGTGGATCTGCTTCAGGTTGCGCAACATGCGGGCGAGGATCTGCCGCGGCGGCGCGGCCCCGAGGAAGGCGTCCAGCGACATCGGCTCCTCGGGCGTGAGGCCGGCGCGCTCGCGCCAGGGGCTGAGGAATTCGTCAAGCTCGCCGCGACCCAGCGAGCGCCCGCTGAACGGGTCCAGCACCACCTCGCCCTGCGGCAGGCTCAGCTTCATCAGGAAGTGCCCCGGGAAACTCACGCCCTTGACCCGCAGTCCGACGTGCGAGGCCAGCTCCATGTAGATGATGGCCAGCGAGATCGGAATGCCGCGCCGTGTGGCGAGCACCTGGTGGAGGTAGCTGTTGCCGACGGCGTAGTAGTCGTTGACGTTGCCCGCGAAGCCGAGCTCACCGTGGAAGTACTGGTTGAGCATGCGCAGCCGGTGGCTGGGCGGCGCGTCGGCGGGCAGGCGGTGGCGCAGCCGTTCGCCGAGCCGGTCCAGTTCGGCCATCACCTGCTGCACGTCCAGCCGGGGCACGTCGTCCAGCGCGATCGCGGTGGCGGCTTCGGCCAGGTTGAGCGTGTCGTCTTCGGCAACCAGCGTCGAGAAATAGTCCAGCGCCGACGGCACCGTCCACTGCAAAGGCGAACTCATGCGCCCAAGTCTACGCCCGCTGTCGACGCTCAAGCGCAAGCCCGGCGCCCCTGATGTCAGGCCCGGCGGGCGAACTGGCGCAGCTTCACGCCCAGCAGCAGCAGCACGCCGAAATACAGCAGCGCGGAGGCGCCCAGGCTCAGCGCCATCCAGCCGGCGCGCGCCAGCTCGAACTGGAAGCCCTTGCCGCCGACCCAGCCGAAGTAGCCGGCCAGCCACCACTGCAGCGCCCCCATGGCGGCGCTGGCGATCACGACGCGCAGCAGGAACAGCAGCCAGCCGGCTTCCGGCGTGTAGGTGCCGAGCTTGCGCAGCCCGCGCAACAGCAGCAGCGCGTTGACGACGGCGCCCAGGCCGATGGACAGCGACAGACCGGCCACGCCGATCTTGAAACCGAACACGAAGATCGCGTTGAACACCTGCGTCAGGATCAGGACGCCGACGGCGATGCGCACCGGCGTGCGCATGTCCTGGCGCGCGTAGAAGCCGGGGGCCAGCACCTTGATCGACACCAGGCCCATCAGGCCCAGGCCGTAACCCATCACGGCCTGGGCGGTGTGGGCGACGTCCGCCGCCTGGAAGGCGCCGCGCTGGTAGAGCACGGCCACCAGCGGCTCGGCGAAGACCAGCAGCGCGACCGCGCAGGGCAGCGCCAGCAGCAGGGTCAGGCGCAGGCCCCAGTCGAGCAGGCCCGAGTATTTCTGCGTCTCGCCCTTGGCCGTGCTGGCCGCCAGTTGCGGCGTGAGGACCACGCCCAGCGCAACGCCGAGCAGCGCGATCGGGAACTCCATCAGCCGGTCCGCGTAGGTCAGCCAGGAAGCGGCGCCCTCGCCCACCGCGATGGCGATCTGCGTGTTGATCAGCAGCGAAAGCTGCGCCACGCCGACGCCCAGCAGCGCCGGACCCATCTTGCGCAAGACCTGGCGCACGCCCTCGTCGCCGGCGGCGCGGCGCAGGCCGGAGAAGTTCAGCGAGAAGCGCGGCATCAGGCCGATGCGCCGCAGCGCCGGCACCTGCACGGCCAGTTGCAGGATGCCGCCGACCATGACGCCCAGCGCCAGCGAGTAGATCGGCTCGTAGCCGTGGGCCGCCAGCACCGGCGTCAGCCCGTAGCCGCAGGCCAGCGACGCGAGGTTCAGCAGCACCGGCGTCACCGCCGGCACGATGAAGCGCTTCCAGGTGTTCAGGATGCCGGCCGACAGCGCCACCAGCGACATGAAGCCGATGTACGGGAACATCCAGCGCGTCATCACGACCGCGGCCTCGTGCGCGTCCTTGGACAATCCCGCGCCCAGCGCCCAGACCAGCACCGGCGCGCCGATCACGCCTATCACGCAGGTCGCCGCCAGCGCCCACAGCAGCACGGTGGCGACGGCGTCGATCAGGTGGCGGGTGGCCTCGTCGCCATCCTTGGCGCGCGCGGCGGCCAGCGACGGCACGAAGGCTTGCGAAAACGCGCCCTCGGCGAACAGCCGCCGCAGCATGTTGGGGATGCGGAACGCCACGTTGTAGGCGTCGGTCATCGCGTTGGCGCCGAACAGCCCCGCCACCATCTGTTCGCGGACCAGCCCCGTGATGCGCGACAGCAGCGTGAAGACCGAGACGACGGAGGCGGTGCGGAGCAGATTCATTCAGGCGTCGGCGCGGAGGCAATACGGGGGACGGTTCGGGGGACGGGTTCGGGGTACGGCCCGGGGTCAGTCCGCTCGGACTGGCGCCCTGGCGAACGACCGCGCATTATGGTGTGCTGCGGGAGACGCAATGCCTCGGGTTTGGTTTTTCCAATCCTGACTGCTATACTCGCCGTCTTTGCACCAACTGGACAAATAACACAATGGCAAGCTCTTCCAAAGCCAAGAAGAAAACCGTGCGTCTGGCCTCGGGCCGCAAGCGCGCACGTCAAGACGTCAAGCTGAACGCCGCCAACTCGGCGCTGCGTTCGAAGTTCCGCACGGTCATCAAGAACGTGCAAAAGGCGATCGTCACGGGTGACAAGGCCAAGGCCGCCGACCTGTTCAAGACCGCCCAGCCCGTGATCGACTCGGTCGCCGACAAGGGCATCTTCCACAAGAACAAGGCTGCTCGCCACAAGAGCCGCCTGTCTTCGAAGATCAAGGCGCTCGCCGCCTGATAGACAGATCCAGCTCTGGTGCACGAACAAAGCCCGCCGAAAGGCGGGCTTTTTCGTTCCGGACGCGCCGGTCATAGCGGCATCGGTGTCGTGATCTGCCCCACGACCTCGCGCACGTGGAGCCAGTCCACGACGTTGCGCGCCACCCACTCCCCGTCGTCGAGCGGCAGGTCGTGCCCCGCGTGCCGGTGCAGCCGCAAGGGCGCGCCCCAGGCCCGGCTGATGGCCTGCGAGCAGCGCCAGTCGACCAGCGAGTCGCCCTGGCTGCACAGCAGCAACATCGGCGGCTCCGGCTTGGCGAGGCTGGCGCGATAACGCGCCGCGGCCAGCAGCTGGCGCAGCGCATTGCGGCGCCGCACCGGATGCTGGCGCTGGATCGAGACCCAGTCGTCGATCACCTGGTCCGGCTGACGCTGCAGGCGCGTCGTCATCTGCAGCACCTTGGCCTCGCGCCGGCGCAGGCTCAAGCGCGTCAGGCTCAGCAGCAGCAGGGACCAGTAGTTCGACGGCCGCAGCCGCCTGAAGAAGGCGCTGAACGGCCGCAGGCTGGTGTTGATCAACACGATGCCGTCGAGCTCGCGCGGATGGCGCGCCGCCCACTCGCTGGCGACCATCGCGCCCAGCGACATCGCCAGCACCTGGTATGGCGGGGGAACGCCGCGACGCCGAAGTTCCGAACGGCACGCCTCCATCATCGCGTCGACATGGGTCGGGCTGCTCTGGCGATGCTGGTCGCCGTTGCCGGGCAGGTCGAGCAGCTCCAGCCGCGCGTCCGGCTGCTGCACGCGCAAGGCGCGGATGAGCCGCGCGGGAAAGTCTCCCCAATGGCCGCTCTCGCGCGTCAGCCCGCGCAGCAGCACCCAGGTGTGGCCGCTCATCCGGCGGTCCTCCGATACCAGCGAATCAACGCCTGCTCCCCGTGATCGATTCTTGTGTCCGGCGCCGGCAGCCAGCGGAACGCGCTCTGTGTCGCGCGTGTCATGAAGTCCATCCAGGCCATGTGCCGTCGCAATACCCGCTGCTGTCGATGTTCGATGAGCGGATTGAACATGCCGTGACGCGAGAGTAGCTGGCGCGGGTTTTTCTTCACCCACAACCATGACCCCATTTCGAGCGTCATCGGCAGGAAGATCCCTCGATCAAGGGAGAGCGACTCGTCGTACAGGTGGTCCCAGAGATCGCCATGGGTCAGGTAATGCCGGCTCTGCGGCTCCATCACGTAGGGATGCGGAGACAGGCATTGATCGAGCACCTCGCACAGCGCATGGATCTCAGCGAGGTGATGCATCGGATGACGCGTGCGCGCGTACGGGAACCAGATCCGATCGCGCAGGCCGAAGCCGCTGTGGAAATCGATGGCCACGGACACCGGGCGACCCAGCAGTTCTTCGCGGACGAAGCGGCAGAGCGCGTTGCTCTCGACCTGCAGCGGCTCGTCGGCCCGGCCGCGGTAGTACGGCAGCAGTCGCGTCAGCCGATGGCCGCCGACAAGGAAGGGCACGCCTCGATCCGCGTCCTGCGGCGCGTTGCGCATCAGGTCGACGCCCTGCGGATTCGCCCGCGAACCGGCCAGCACGCCGCCGGGATTGACGACGGGCAGGAACACGAGCCGCAGCGACTCGAGCTGCTGATGCAGGCTGAGGTCCCAGCGCAGGCGGCGCACCAGGCTGCCGAGGTAGGCCAGCACGACCTGCGCGCCGATGCGCTCCAGCCCGTGGACGCCGCCGATGAATCCGAGCGCGGGCACGGACGGATCGGGATTGCCCAGGGTCACGCCTATCACGGGCAGCGTGCCGCCGGCCGTCGTGACCGTCGCGAGCTCGCGGGCGTTCAACATCGAGCCGCCCTGGTCGATCAGTCGCAGCAGCTGCTGCAGCTCCGGCAGGACGGTCGCGGCCCGGGGACCCGCGTCGGCGGTGAAGACGGCCATGTCCAGGGAGCCCATCGGGCAGGTCGCGGCGAACCCGTCAGCTTAGGCGTCGGGACGCGGCTCGGCGATGGCCCGATCGGACCACCGCGATCACCGCGATCACCGCGATCACCTCATGGGCTCGGGTCTTCTCGAAGGCTCAGGTCTTGCCGGGCTCGCGGCCGTCGGGCAACAGGCAGGCGTCGACGACCTGCAGCTTGTTGTCGCGGGCGAAGTTCATGACGAACTCCCAGGCCATCGGTTCGACGGACTTCAGCGCCTCGTTGACGATGACGCACTTGATGCCGTCGATGACGCGGGGCACGCAGTAGGGGGAGTAGCCGAGGTAGGCGTCGCGCCCGCTGCGGGTGCCGCCGGGCCGGAAGCAGGACATGGCGCCAGCCAGACGTTCGGCCCAGTCGCTCGGGCGGAAGGTGCGGCCATCCGTGGTGATCCCCTGGATGAACACTTCTCGCGGCTTGGGCTGCTCAGTCATTGGCTACGGTCTCACGCGTCCCGGCAAAAACGCTATTGTGCCCTGGATGTGTTGCGGCGCAGCACACCTGGGCTTCTGCTCGCCCCGCCGGGCGGCGGGTGGCAGGCGCCTGCTGGTCAGCCGGGCTTCCATGCCTGTGAAGGAGGAATCTCCTCGCCCGCCAGGGTCGACCCGTAGAATCATTTGCTCCCCAACCCCGGTCCGGCGCTTGCCCGGACCGCTGACCTTCCCCACGCTCTGGAGACTTGATGAACGCCCCGGACTCCTCGTTCGCCGCCCCGACCGAACCCCATGTGATGCACACCTACGGCCGCCTGCCGATCGCCCTGTCGCACGGCGAAGGCGTCTGGGTCTGGGATACGGCCGGCCGACGATACCTGGACGGCCTCGGCGGGATCGCCGTCAACACGCTCGGACACAACCATCCGAGGCTGGTGGCGGCGCTGCGGGACCAGGTGGGCAAGCTCATCCACACGAGCAACTACTACCATGTCCCGCTGCAGGAGCAGCTCGCGGCCAAGCTCTGCGCGCTGTCGGGGCTGACCAACGCCTTTTTCTGCAATTCCGGCCTGGAAGCCAACGAGGCCGCGCTCAAGATCGCGCGCAAGTACGGCCACGATCGCGGCAATGAGAACCCCGAAGTCATCGTGTTCGAGAAGGCCTTCCACGGCCGCTCGATCGCGACGCTGTCGGCGACCGGCAATCCGAAGGTGCAGGCGGGCTTCGGCCCGCTGGTGCCGGGCTTCGTGCGCGTGCCGCTGAACGACATCGAGGCCATCCGCAAGGCCATCGCCGAGCATCCCGGCGTGACCGCGATCTTCCTGGAGACCATCCAGGGCGAAGGCGGCATCCACCCCGCGCACATCGACTTCCTGAAGGCGCTGCGCAAGCTGTGCGACGAGCACGACCTGCTGCTGATGCTGGACGAGGTGCAATGCGGCATCGGCCGCACCGGCAAGTGGTTCGCGCACCAGTGGGCCGGCATCGTGCCGGACGTGATGCCGCTGGCCAAGGGCCTGGGATCGGGCGTGCCGATCGGCGCGGTGGTGTGCGGCGACAAGGCTGCCAAGGTCTTCGGCCCCGGCAACCACGGCACGACCTTCGGCGGCAATCCGCTGGCGATGCGCGCGGGCGTCGAGACGCTGACGGTGATGGAAGAGGACGGCCTGCTGGCCAACGCCGCGACCGTCGGCGCCGAGCTGAAGGCCGCGATCGAACGCGGCCTGGCGGGCGAACCGGGCCTGGTCGAGGTGCGCGGTCACGGCCTGATGATCGGCATCGAGCTGGACCGTCCCTGCGGCGTGCTGCTGACGCAGGCGATGGAGGCCGGCCTGCTGCTGAGCGTGACGGCCGACAAGGTTGTCCGCCTGGTGCCGCCGCTGGTCCTCACGAGCGCGGAAGCCGCCGAGATCGCCGCGCGACTGGTGCCGCTGGTGAAGGCCTTCCTGGCCTCCCCCCCCGCGCCATGAAACCGGGGAACACGCTCATGCGTCACTACCTGCAGTTCAAGGACCTGCGTGCGGAGGAGTACACCCACCTGTTCGAACGGGCGGCGACGATCAAGCGACGCTTCAAGAACTACGAGAAGTACCAGCCGTTGCAGGACCGCACACTGGCGATGATCTTCGAGAAGGCCTCGACGCGGACCCGGGTGAGCTTCGAGGCGGGCATGTACCAGATGGGCGGTTCGGTGGTGCACCTGACCACCGGCGACAGCCAGCTGGGCCGCGCCGAGCCGATCGAGGACAGCGCGCGCGTGATCAGCCGCATGGTCGACATCGTGATGATCCGCACCTACGAGCAGACCAAGCTGGAGCGCTTCGCCGCGCACTCGCGGGTGCCGGTCATCAACGGGCTGACCAACGAGTACCACCCGTGCCAGATCCTGGCGGACCTGTTCACCTTCATCGAGCAGCGCGGCATGGACCGGCGCGGCGCGATCGACATGGACTGCCTGAAGGGACGCGTGGTGGCCTGGGTCGGCGACGGCAACAACATGGCCAACACGTGGCTGCAGGCGGCGGAGATCCTGGGGTTCACCGTGCACGTGAGCACGCCCAGCGGCTACGAGATCGATCCGGCGATCGCGGGCATCAAGGACACGCGCTGCTACAAGGTCTTCAAGGACCCGAAGGAAGCCTGCCGCGGCGCCGACCTGGTGACCACGGACGTGTGGACCAGCATGGGCTACGAAGCCGAGAACGAGGCGCGTCGCACGGCGTTCGCGGACTGGTGCGTGGACAAGGACATGATGGCGCAGGCCAAGCCGGATGCGCTGTTCATGCACTGCCTGCCGGCGCACCGAGGCGAAGAGGTCGCGGCCGACGTCATCGACGGTCCGCAGTCGGTGGTCTGGGATGAAGCCGAGAACCGCATGCACGTGCAGAAGGCGCTCATGGAGTACCTGCTCCTCGGACGCATCGGCTGAGCGCCCTGCCCCGCCCCTGAAGTGACAAGGCCCGCCAAGTGCGGGCCTTGTTCTTTCCTCAGGCTCGGTGGCGCTACCTCGGCGCCACGATCGCCTTCAGGCCGTCCTCGTACGAGCCGGCCGGGTAATGCTTCTGCAGCGTCTTCCAGACAGTGCCGGAACGCGCATTGCGCTCCAGCGCGTCGCTCAGCACCTCGCGGTCCTTCGCCGGCAGGTGCCGCGAGAGGTAGATCCCGCTGTCGGTCCAGCCGAGTTCCGCCATCGGCTCCAGCCGCAACCGGTCCAGCAGCGGCCGCGTCCTGGCATCCTGCAGCAGCGTGCCCGCGAGGATGGACGGCGCCATCACCGTCACGTCCGCCAGATTGCGCTCCAGCGCACGCACCACCGCCGCCGCGTCAGCCTCCACCACGAGCCGGCGTTGCGCCTTCAACGTCGCCAGCAGCTGCTGGTACGTCTCGCCGTAGTCGAAGCCGCGCACCACGACCACGCGCAGTTCGCGCCGCTCGCCGAGTTCGGCCAGGCTCTCGACCGACGCGCGGTCCGAGGAGAGCGAGATCAGCATCGCGCGCGCCTTCATCATCGGGATGAAGTCGCCGTGCAGGTCGCGCTGCGTGGTCCGCGTCGCGGGCACCAGCAGGTCCGCGCCGCCGCCGGCGTACATCGCCTCGACCCGCGCCCGCGGCACGACGCCGAAATCGAACTGGCAGCCGGTTTCCGCCGCGACCTTGCGCAGCAGGTCCGGATAGACACCGCTGACCTCGCCGCCCGAGGTCACCACGCTCATGCCGATCGGCGCGATGGGGACGCGGATCGGACGCGAGCAGTCCGCCCGCGCGGCCGTCGCCGCGAGCGCCAGTCCCATCGCCACGCCTGCCCATCCCCACCCGCGCCTGCGCGCGGGCCTGTCCGGGCGCCCGAAATCCGTGATCATCTTTTTTCTCTCCCGTGCCGGAACTGCCGGCGGCGGCGCGCGCTCGTCGCCTCCCGTCCTGGCGTCCCGTGTCCCGGGCCAGATTAGCAAAGCTGCGGCCCGCCACAACGCGTCAAACCCGCGACTGGCCTTCCCCTCACCCATCCGGAGGGGTCATGCCCCCTCCGCTTCGGGGGTCTCGCGATGCGGCGCGGCGACCCCCGGCGTCCGCCCCTCGCCAACTTGCGAAGGTTGACGTCAGCCGCCCGTGGCATCCTTGCCCTTCGCACCCAAGCCGTTTCCATGAAGACCGCTCTGATCTCCGACCTGCACGCCAACCGCCAGGCCTTCGAGGCCGTCCTCGACCATGCCCGGCGTCAGGGCGCCCTGCATTTCGCGCTCCTGGGCGACTACGTCGGCTATGGCAGCGATCCCGGGTGGGTGGTCGACCAGGTGCGTGCGCTGCGCGCGGACGGCGCCATCGCCGTCGCCGGCAACCACGACCTCGGCGTGACCCAGGGGCCCCGCCCCACCATGAACGAGGACGCGCGCGCCGCCATCGCCTGGACCCGCGCGAGACTCACCGAGGACCAGGTCGCCTTCCTGGCTTCGCTGCCCATGTCGGAGGAAGAGGACGACTGCCTCTACGTCCACGCCAACGCGTTCGACCCGACCGGCTTCGCCTACGTGCAAGGCCGGCTGGAGGCCATGCGCAGCCTGCACGCCACCGAATGCCGCTACACCTTCTGCGGCCACATGCACGAGCCCATGCTCTACCACCTCTCCGGGACCGGCAAGGCGGGCGACTTCAAACCGCAGCCCGGCGTGCCCATCCCGCTGCTGCCCAACCGCCAGTGGCTGGTCATCCCCGGCGCCTGCGGCCAGCCGCGCGACGGCAACCCCGCCGCGGCCTACGCGCTGTTCGACCACGACAGCGAGGAACTCAGCTTCCAGCGCGTGCCCTACGATGTCGAAGCCGCCGCCGCCGCGCTGCGCGCCGCGCCCGGCCTGCCCGCCGGGCTGGCCGACCGCCTCGCGCAACGGCTCGTCGCTGGCCGATGAATCGATGAACGACGCCCACCCGACGCACGCTGCTCCTCCCGCTCCGGTCCCGATCACCTCGCCGCTGCAGCCCGGCCAGGTGCTGGACGGTTTCGTGCTCGAGGCGCGGCTGCACCAGGGCGGCATGGCCAACCTCTGGCAGGTGCGGCGCCAGGATCCGGCGCCCCCCGCGGACCCGGCCCCTTCCGTCGAGGACTTCCCGCTGATCATGAAGGTCCCCCGCATCAAGGGCGGCGAGGACCCGGCGAGCATCGTCGGCTTCGAGGTCGAGCAGATGATCCTGCCGGCGCTGAAGGGTCCGCACGTGCCGCGCTTCGTCGCGCGAGGCGACTGGCGGCGGCAGGCCTACATCGTCATGGAGCGCATCGAGGCCGAGAGCCTGCGCCCGCGCCTGGACCTCGCGCCGTTGCCGCTGGTGGAAGTCGTCGAGATCGGCATCCAGGTCGCGCATGCGCTGACCGATCTGCACCGCCAGCACCTGGTCCACCTCGACATCAAGCCCAGCAACATCCTGCTGCGTCCGGACGGCACCGTGGTGCTGGTGGACTTCGGCCTGTCGCGGCACGACTTCCTGCCCGACCTGCTGGAGGAGGAATTCTCCCTGCCCATGGGCACCGGCCCGTACATGTCGCCGGAGCAGGTCCAGTTCGTGCGCAACGACCCGCGCAGCGACCTCTTCGCGCTGGGCGTCATGCTGTACCACCTCTCCACCGGCGAGCGCCCTTTCGGCCAGCCGACCTCGGTGCGGCAGTTGCGACGCCGGCTCTACGTCGATCCGATCCCGCCGCGCGCGATCCGGCCCGAGCTGCCGCCCTGGTTCCAGGAGATCGTGCTGCACTGCCTGGAGGTCCGCGCCGAGCGCCGCTACCAGAGCGCGGCGCAGCTCGCGCTGGACCTGCAGCGTCCCGACGCGGTGCCGCTGACGGCGCGCGCGCACAAGCTGCAGCGCAGCGGCATGGTGCGGCGCTTCAAGCGCTGGTTCCTGGCGATGGGCGAGGAACCGCATGCGCCCGCCTCGGTCGGCGCGCAGGTGGCGCGCAGCCCGGTGATCATGGCCGCGGTCGACGTGCTGGGCGCGACGCCGACGCTGCTGGAGGAACTGCGCGAGATCGTCCGCCGCCTGATGCAGACCGAGCCCGGCGCGCGGCTCGCCTGCGTCGCCGTGATGAAGACCAACCGCATCGGCATGGACGAACTCACCGACGCGCAGGGCCGCAGCCATCATGTGCAGCAGCTGATCGCCCTGAAGAACTGGGCGCATCCGATGACGCGGGAACTGGCGCTCGAGGACGGCCGCCTGACCTTCCACGTGCTGGAGGCGCCGGATGCCGCCGACGCCCTGATCGAGTTCGCCGCCAAGACCGGCGTCGACCACGTCGTGATGGGCGCGCGCGCCAGCTCGATGATGCGGCGCTACCTGGGCAGCGTGTCGGCGCAGGTCGTCTCGCAGTGCGCCTGCACCGTCACCGTCGTGCGCGAGCCGGTGCTGCCCGACGACACGCCGCCGTCCGACAGCACGCTGATCAGTCCGTCGGCATCGAACTGAACGTCATGTCCGCCTTCGCCGACAACCCCTGCACCCGCTGCGGCGCCTGCTGCGCGAGTTTCCGCGTCGACTTCTCGCGCCAGGAACTGCTCAGCGAAGGCGGCACCGTGCCGGACGGATTGACGGTGGAGGTCACGGACTCGACCTGCCGCATGCGCGGCACGGATCACGCGCGACCGCGCTGCGCCGCCTTGCAGGGCCAGGTCGGCGAGCGCGCCGGCTGCGGCGTCTACGAATGGCGGCCGTCGCCGTGCCGAGACTTCGGCATGCGGTCGCCGCTGGGCATTGGCGACGACGCCTGTACACGTGCCCGCGCGCGTCACGGTCTGCCGCCGTTGAACAGCTGAACGGCTGAGCCGCTGAGCGTCTGAACGCACGGCGCCCCAGCCGCGGGCTACCGCATCTGAACCTTGGCAGGCTGCATCTTCGCCTTGAGGCTCTCCAGCTTGGCCGCATAAAGCTGTCGCTGCGGCGCGGTGACGCTGTACTCCTGGGCCTTGGCGAGTTCGGTGCGCACGACGTCCCACCTGCCCAGACCCACGTTGGCCAGGGCCATCCAGAAATGGAACTCGTGATAGTAGGCCGAGCGGTCGATCTCCCTGGCGAAGAGGTCGCGGGCCTTGGCGTACTCGCCCGCCTTCATCGCGGCGACGCCGAGGTCGAAGAACTTGAACGGCGGATACGGCTGCAGCAGCGCCAGTTGCGCCTCGTACTTCTGCGCCTCGGCGAGCTGCCCCTGCAGGCGCAGTGCCTGCGCCAGGTTGGCCATGGACTGCACGTTCGCCGGCTCATGCGCGAGCACGAAACGGAAGGCGCGCTCGGCCAGCGCGATGTCGCCATGCCGGCGGTAGATCACGCCCAGCGTGTTGAGCGCCGTCAGCAGCCGCGGGTCGTGGAGCCACGCCGCGCGGGCCCACCAGTAGGCGCGAGCGATCTGCGCCTGCGCCATGAGTTCCGCAGCCCGGTTGTTCATGTACATCGCGACGATCGCGCGCTCGTCCACCGGCATCGCGCGCTGGCGCGAGATCTGCGCGCCGGGCAGGAAGTCGACCACCAGCGAGGGCTCGTCGCTGCCCACCACGCGGAACTCCGTCCGCCGCCGGCCCAGCGCGATGTTGACGTGGCCGGAGACGACCTGCAGGTCGCCGACACGGCTCCACTGCTCCTCGTCGTAGATCTGGCGGAAGACGAAGGGCAGCCCCATCTCGCGCGCGAACACCGCCGTCATCATCGCCAGCGACAGGCAGTTGCCGGCCTTGGCGTCGAAGGCCTCGGCGGCGGTGCGCGTGGTCTCGGCGTCGTACTCGAGCTGCAGCTCGTTGCGGTTGTAGAGCGCGTCCAGCAGCAGGTGGCGCAGGTCGCGCGTGTCCATCATCAGCGCGGTGCCGCTCGCATTCGGGATGCGGCCGCGGATGAACTCGCGCATCTTCGGCGTGATGGCCATGACCCGCTCCGGGTCGATCACGTCGCGCGACGGCGGGAACAGCTCGTCATGGATCAGCGGGGCCGTGTCGAAGGTCGGCGGCGGCTCGGGCGCCGTGGCGCATCCGGTGAACGCCGTCGCGCACAGCAGCATCGCGCCCAGCATCAGCGCCTGGCAGACCGAGTGGAAAGCCTGGATCGTTCCCATGACCGTCTCCGATGCGGCCTCTGGCAGGGCCGCTGACGAATCATGCTACTCCGCCGCGCCGCGTGTGCGCCCCCGTGCGACGGAGAGGGTGTTCCCGGGCTTGAAAGCCGCCCGGCGAAGGATCAGGGCCGCGACGCTCAGCGACGTTCGACGACGAACACCGCCACGCTGCGCGCCGGCACCCCGAAGGCGCCACGGGCACCGTCGACGCGCGACTCGGTCCGCACACGCGTGTCCGCCGCGCGGGAGGCGCGCTGTACCGGATGCAGGCGCCAGGCGAAGCCGGCTTCATCGGGGAGCGTCAGCGCGGCCGCTTCGGCGCTCGCGTTGACGACGTAAAGCACGCGCTCGAAGACGGCGTCCGCGCGCCCGGCGCCGTCGAGCCGGCCGACGATCACGCCCGGCAACTGCCCCGGACCGGTGTTGTGGAAGACCAGCCGGCGCCGGATCTCTTCCGGGTCGGCGAGACGGAACAGCGGCGTGCTCGCGCGCAGCCGCAACTGGTCGAGGAACACACGCCGCGTCCAGTCGATCTGCGCGGGACCGGGCTTGATCGCGGGATCGGCGAGCAGCGGTCGCAGCAGCGCATAGTCCTGCGCGCTGTCGCGGGCCGGCGGCAGACCGGCGCCGAAGCCGTTGTCGCGACCGCTCCAGTCCAGCCGGTTGAACCAGTCCCCGGAGTCGTAGCTGTTGCGATCCATCGATTTGGAGCGCAGCAGTTCGCCGCCGGCGTGGAAGTAGGCGATGCCCTGGCTCAACGCAGTGAGACCGAGCGCCACCGCCTGCGTGCGGGCGCGATCGTCGGCGCCGGTCGTGCGCGGCAGTTTGAGCACGAGGGCATCGAACAGCGTCTGGTTGTCGTGGTTCTCGACGTAGTTGACGACCTCCGCCGGCACCGAGGCATAACCCGCCGGCTGGTCGCCGTAGGGCAGATGCTCGCCGGTGACGCGGCGCCCGTCGGCGGTCTCCAGCTCGAAGCGCTGCAGCGTGCCCGCCATCGCGAGCTTGAGCAGGTCGCCCTGGCGCAGCAGTTCCTCGCGGCGCGAGGTGTTTCCGGCATCGGCAGCCGTCGCCGGCACGATGAAACCAGGCCGATTCGCGGACGTCGCCGCATCGTCGCCCGCCGCGCCGCCGCGCACGGCGTCGCGACCGCGATCACTGAAGGTGCCGATCCCGGTGCCGTTCAGCGACAGCTGCGAGGCCTGCACGAAGCGCGCGCCGTTGGCGACCTCGCCGAAGTTCCAGCCTTCGCCGATGAGTTGCACCTCGCGGCCGAGCTCGCGCTTCAGACGGGCCTGCAGCCGTTCCATCACCGCGCGAGGCTGATGGCCCATCAGGTCGAAGCGGAAGGACGCCATCTTGTATTCGCGCGCCCACAGCACCACCGAGTCGACGAGCAGCTTGCCCATCATGCGGTGCTCGGTGGCGGTGTTGTCGCAGCAGGTCGAGCGCTCGACGCGGCCGAGCGCGTCCAGGCGCTGGTAGTAGCCGGGCACGATGCGGTCCAGCACCGAATGCGGATGCTGCCCCGACGCCGTCGTGTGGTTGTAGACCACGTCCATGCCCACCCGCAGCCCGGCCGCGTGCAGGCCCATCACCATCGCGCGCAGCTCGCGCACGCGGACCGCGCCGTCGTTGGCGTCGCTCGCGAAGCTGCCTTCGGGCGCGCTGTAGTGGAAGGGGTCGTAGCCCCAGTTGAAGCAGTCCTTGTCGGCGTCCGCCATGACGGCGGCCTGCTGCGCGTCGCTGTCGGACGCGGCCTTGCGGCCGTCCGGCACATGCGGCACCACGCAGCCGCGCTCGGGCACCGTGGCCAGGTCGAAGACCGGCAGCAGGTGAACATCCGTCAGGCCTGCCTCGCCGAGCGCGCGCAGATGACGCATGCCGGCTGAGCCGGTCTGCGTGAAGGCCAGGTACTTGCCGCGCTGCGCCGCGGGCACGCTGCGGTCGTCGCGAGAGAAGTCGCGCACGTGCAGCTCGTAGACGACCATGTCGGTCGGCGTCTTCACGCGATCGGGGATGCGGCTGGCCGACCAGCCGCGGGGCTGCAGGCGCGGCTCGGACAGGTCGGCGACGTAGCTGCGCGCCGAGTCCGCCGACAGGCTCACCGAATACGGATCGGTCACGAGGTTGCGCACGCGGCCGACACCCGGCACGAAGAGCTCGACGAGGTAGCGGTAGTACGTGGCGCTGCGCACGCCGGGCGCATCGACGGACCAGATCCCTGTGCGCTCATCACGCGTCATCGGCAGGCGGGCGCTGGCGGCGGCATCCGGCCCCGGGTAGGCGCAGAGCTCGACGCGATCGGCCGTCGGCGCCCACAGTTTGTAGGCTGAGCCCTTGGCCGTCACCGAGACGCCCAGCGAGGGCTCTTCTTCGGCCGAGGCGTAGATCGCATCGAGCGCGCGAGCCGTCTGCGCCACGCTCCAGCGCAGCACACGTCCTTGCGCGTCCTCGACGGCGATCAGGGACTGCCCGCGCTGCAGCGTCGCGGGGGCGATCCCCTCCGCCAATGCCAACTCCGCGCCAGCGCCCAGATACGCGCTTTGCGACGCGATCTCCGCGTTCAACGGCTCGCGCGCGGCATCGACCGTCCGCAACATGAGGCTGCGATCGCTTCCGCTCACACGCCCGTCGATCAAGGTCAATGCGCCCGACGCCGAGTGATGCCAGCGCACCACCTCGTTGGCGCCGAGCACCAGACCCGGCCAGCGCAGACGGCGCGCATCGAGCCACACGGGCTGCGGCGAGGTCGTCGCTGCCGATGCGGCCGACGTTGCCGTCGACGGCGTCGTTGGCGTCGATGGCGTCGATGGCGCCAGCGTCGGAGATTGCGGCGAGAGCACCGTGACCGCGTCGGCGGCGCAGGCGGCGAGCGACGCCTCGCTCCCCGGGGTCGACGCCATCGCCACCGGCATCCCGGCCAGGCCGCTCAACATCGACGCCGCCAGAAGCGGCCAGGCACGGGACAAGGTCGAGCGGACGCCCATCGGATCTCCATCGAGGTGTTGTTCTGGCGCCAGCACCGCGCCTCCAGGCGCTGTCATGGCGATGTGTTTGAGATGGTAGCAAAACTACAAAACAGAAGGATCAGGACTTCCCTTCATAGTTCATACCTTCTATGCTGCGGCGCAAATGCAGCCGGAAGATTTCTTTCAGCGCCACTAAAATCTGTACTTTTGCTACAGATCAGACAACAAAATCAGGAGATCGAGAGATGACGCGTCGCCCCAACGCCCTCACCGCGGCCAAGCTGCCGACAGTCGTCGCGATGTGCGCCGCGATGGCGGCCGGACTGTCGATGACAGCGGTGCGCGCGGCGCCGCCCGCTGTCGCGGCGCCAGTCGATCTCTCGCCGGTCAAGGAAGTGCACGGACGCAGCGCGCTGCCGGACGGCTGGCAGCACGGTGCGTTCATCGAGATCTTCGTGCGCGGTTTCCAGGACAGCGACGGCGACGGCATCGGCGACCTGCGCGGTGTGACACGCCGCCTCGACTATCTGAAGGACCTCGGCATCAAGGGCATCTGGCTGATGCCGATCACCGCGAGCGCCGACCGCGACCACGGCTACGCGACGACCGATTACCGCGCGATCGAGCCGCAGTACGGCACGCTGGCCGACTTCGACGAGCTGATCCGCGAGGCCCACAAACGCGGCATCGGCGTGGTCATGGACTACGTGATCAACCACAGCGCGCGCGAGCATCCGCTGTTCAACGCGGCGGCGGCGGATCCGGCGAGTCCGTGGCGCGACTGGTTCGTGTGGACCTCGCAGCCCTTGTCGGCGCTGAAGGACTGGGACATCTGGGGCAAGACGCCCTGGTACCTGCCGGGCGAGGAAGTGCCGGATCTTCCCGAGGGCGCCAGCGCGCCGCCCAAACCGGAATCGACCGCCCAGTCGCCGGCCGGATCGCCACGGTATTTCGCGGTGTTCGGGCCGCACATGCCCGACTTCAACATGCGCAACCCGGCGGTGGTGAAGTACCACGAGGACAGCCTGCGCTTCTGGCTCAACCGCGGCCTGGACGGCTACCGGCTCGACGCGGTGCCCCACCTGTTCGAGAACAGCGCGACAGACTGGAACGACCAGCCGGAGAGCCGCGCGCTGACCGGCGAGTTCACACGGCAGATCAAGCGGTATCCGCATCGTTTCGTCGTCTGCGAGGCGACGGCCGAGCCCAAGGTCTATACCCGCGACGAGATCTGCGGCAGCGCGTTCGCTTTCGGGCTGGAGCGCGCGGTGATCGCCGCGGCCAGGGGCGGCGACGGCTCGGCGGAGGCGGTGGACAAGGTGGCGCGCTTCTTCACCGAAGCGCCGCTGTCCATGGCGACGATGCTGAGCAACCACGACATCTTTGCGGGCAAGCGGGCCTGGGACCAGTTCGAGGGCGACGAGGCCCGCTACAAGCTGGCCGCCGCGACCTACCTGCTGTTGCCGGGCACGCCGTTCATCTACTACGGCGAGGAGATCGGCCAGGCCGGCGTCGCGGGGCTGCCGGGCGACGCGCCGCTGCGCGCGCCGATGAGCTGGGCTGCCGAGGCCGTCGGGGCAGCCGGGGCAGCCGGGGCAGCCGGGTTCTCGACCGGCTCGCCGTTCCGGCCGGCCTCGCCCAACATCGCCACGCACAACGCGCAGGCGCAGGCCGCCGACCCCGGTTCGCTGCTGAACTTCTACAAGACCATGCTGGCGCTGCGCAACAGCCAGCCGGCGATCGCGCGCGGCCGCTACGAGGGGCCGCTCGCCCAGGGGCAGGTGCTGAGCTTCCAGCGCGCCTACAAGGATCAGCGCGTGCTGGTCGTGATCAACTACGGACGTGATCCCGTCGAGGTGGCCTTGCCACGTCTGCCCGCGAAGGCGCGCCTGCTGGCGCTGCATTCCTCGCCCGCGGGGACGCCAGCTCCGGCCGCAGCGCCGCCCAGGACCGTGACCGCCGACTCGCAGGGGCGCCTCACCCTGACCGCCGCGCCGCTGTCGGTGCAGGTCTTCCGCGTCCGATGAAGGATGCGCAGGATGTCGCCCTCGCCCACCTCACTCGCTTCACTCGCCTCCCGTGTCTTCCTCGCTTCGAGCCTTCTCGTCATGACCCACGCTCCCGCCGCCGCCGCGACGGCCGCCCCTGCCCCCGTCGCCGACACCGCCCCGATGACCCTGGACCGCGTCGAGCCGCCGGACTGGTGGGTCGGCATGAAGTCGCCCGACCTGCAGCTGATGCTGCACGGCGGCGGCATCGGCGCCCTACAGGTCGAGCTCGTTCCGGTCCCCGGCGTCTCGCTGGTCGGCACCCGGCGCGGCGACAGCCCCAACTACCTGTTCGTCGATCTGAGGATCGAGGCGTCGGCGAAGCCTTGCACGCTCACGCTGCGTCTCAAGCGCGGCGACAAGGTCGTCATCGAACATCCCTACGCCCTGCGCGCGCGCGCGCCGGGCTCCGCGCAGCGCGCGAGCTTCGGCCCGAAGGACGCGATCTACCTGGTGGTGCCGGACCGCTTCGCCAACGGCGATCCCTCCAACGACGTCGTGCCGGGCCTCGCCGAAGGCCTGCATCGGCAGGATCCAGGGGGCCGCCACGGCGGCGACCTCGCCGGCCTGACCGCCCACCTCGACTACATCGCCGCCATGGGCTTCACGATGCTGTGGCCCACGCCGCTGTCGGTCAACGACAGCCCGAAGTGGAGCTATCACGGCTACGGCGCGACGGACTTCTACCGCGTCGATCCGCGTTTCGGCAGCAACGCCGACTACGTGCGGCTGGGCGCGGAGGCGAAGCGCCATGGCATCGGCCTGATCCAGGACATCGTGCTGAACCACATCGGCGTGCACCACTGGTGGATGGGCGACCTGCCGACGGCGGACTGGGTCAACGCCTGGCCCCAGTACACCGAGACGCATCACGCGCGCATGTCGCTGCAGGATCCGTACGCGGCGCCCAGCGACCGCCAGCGCTTCAGCGACGGCTGGTTCAGCCCGGGCATGCCCGACCTCAACCAGCGCCAGCCGCTGGTCGCGACCTACCTGACGCAGATGAGCCTGTGGTGGATAGAGACCGCCGACCTGGCCGGCGTGCGGACCGACACTTACAGCTATTCCGACAAGGACTTCCTGGCCGCCTGGTCCAAGCGCCTGACGGACGAGTATCCGAAGCTCAACATCGTCGGCGAGGAGTGGAGCCCGCATCCGGCGGTGGTCTCGTACTGGCAGGCCGGCAAGCGCAACCACGACGGCTACGTGTCGTCGCTGCCCAGCCTGATGGACTTCCCGCTGCAGGAGGCGCTGCTGGCCGGCCTGAACCAGCAGGATGCGCACGACGGCGGCTTCATGAAGCTCTACGAGGCACTGGCGCACGACTTCGTCTATCCGGACCCGGCCAAGCTGGTGCTGTTCGAAGGCAACCACGACACGCCGCGCGTCTACAGCGTGCTGCATGACGACCTCGAGCTGACCAAGATGGCCTGGGCCTACCTGGCCTTCGTGCGGCGCATCCCGCAGTTCTTCTACGGCTCGGAGATCCTGATGACCAGCCCGCGCCATCGCGACGACGGCGCGGTGCGGGGGGACTTCCCGGGCGGCTGGGCCGGCGATGCGGTGAACGCCTTCACCGGCGCGGGGCTGGGCGAACGCCAGGCCGGCGCGCAGGCGTGGCTGAAGCGGCTGCTGAACTGGCGCAAGGCCGAAACGCTGGTGCACGACGGCGCGCTGATGCAATACGCACCGCTGGAGGAGAGCTACGTGCTGTTCCGCTACGACGCGGCAAAGGGCCGGGAGGGCAAGCGCCTGATGCTGGTGATGAGCAAGGCGAAGGCGCCGCGCGAGCTGGACCTGACGCGCTTCCCGGAAATGCTGCGCGACGGCGATAGGGCGGTTGACGTCATGACGGGCGATCGCAAGGTGCTGGGGAAGACGCTCACGGTGCCGGCCCGCTCGGTGACCTTGCTGTCGATCGAGTGAGTGTCTGAGTGGGGGTCTGAGTGAGAATCGACTCCGGTCCCGTCGACTGGAGCCGCTCATGCGTCCTGCCTTCCGCCTGCTGATGCCGCTGTGCGCCGCGTTGGCGCTGTGCCAGTCCGAGGGCGTGGCCCACGTCGCCGACTACGGCGGGCCGATCTTCGACGCCCACCTCCACTACAACGAGGAAGCCTGGAACGGCCGCGAAGGACCGCATCCCCCGTCGGACGTGCTCGCGCGCATGAAGCGCAGCGGCGTGAAGGCGATCCTCTCCAACTCGCGCCCGAACGACGGCACGCGCACGCTCGCGCAGTTGCCGCAGACGCGCGCGGCCGGCGTGACCGTCGTGCCGTTCATCCGCCTCTACCGCAACCGGGCCGACTACGACAGCTGGTTCCGCGACGACAGCATCTACCGGATGGTCCAGGACGAACTCGCGCGCGGGACGGCGTCAGGGCCGTACCGCGGGCTCGGCGAGTTCCACCTCTACGACAGCGCGAACGCGCGCGGGCCGGTCGCGCAGAAGCTGATGGCGCTGGCGGAGCAGCAGTCGCTCGTCGTGCTGGCGCACGTCGACGACGAGGCGATCGACCTGCTGATGGCGGGCACACCGAGCAAGGGCCGCGAAGCGCGCCTGATCTGGGCACACACCGGGATCAACGGCGCGTCGATCGAGCGCGTGGAGGCGCTGCTCGCGAAGTACCCGAGGCTGATGGGCGAGCTGTCCTACCGCCCCGGCCTCACCTGCGACGACGGCAAGCTCTGCCCCGAGTGGCGAGCGCTGATCGGGAAGTACCCGGATCGTTTCCTCGTGGGCTCCGACACTTGGGTCAACCAGCGCTGGCAGTACTACGAGGCCACGATGACGGGCTACCGCGTCTGGCTTGGCGATCTGCCGGCGGACATTGCCCGCCAGATCGCGTGGGGCAATGCGGCCAAGCTGTTCGGACTCGCCGACTGAAGGTCGGCGACGGCCTCACACGTAGCAGCTGCATCCCAGGGCGCCCCAGAACGCCTGCGCCGCCGTCGTGTCGCGCGCCGCGCTCGCGACCGCCGTGTGATCGTGACCGTGCACGCCGCAGCCGCTCGCGCAGGCGCACTGCGCGGCGTACTGGTAGCGGCGTTCGGCGTCGCTCATCGACGTCGCCACCGACGACTTGCGCGCCTGATAGCCGCCGTAGCGGCGCACCGGCGACCAGTCCGGCATCGCCGGCGGCAGGGCCGGCGCGAGCGACGCGTACGCGCCGCTGCCGTGCACCGGCTTGCCGGCCACCACGGTCAGCACGGACGTGATGTCCTGGATCTGGTCTTCGGGCACGGTCAGGAAGTCGCGGTCCAGCACCGCCAGGTCGCCGAAGGCGCCCGGCTTCAGCACGCCCTTCTTCCCGGTCTCGCGCGAGAACCAGGCGCCGTCGGCCGTCATCAACCGCAGCGCGGCGATGCGGTCCAGTCGACGCTCCTCCGGATACAGCACTGTGCCGCCGATCGTGCGTCCCGACACCAGCCAGTACAGCGCCTGCCACGGGTTGTAGCTGTTCACCCGTGTCGCGTCGGTGCCCAGCGAGACGGGGAGGCCCATCTCCAGCATGCGCTTGACCGGCGGCGTCTCGGCCGTCGCCTTCAGCCCGTAGCGGCGGATGAAGTACTCGCCCTGCATCGACATCCGGTTCTGCACCGCGATGCCGCCGCCCAGCCGCTTGATGCGCTCGAGGTTCTGCGGCGTGACCGTCTCGCAGTGGTCGAAGAACCAGCCGAGCTTGTCGATGGGATGGTCGCGGTGGACCTTCTCGAACACGTCCAGGCTGCGCGAGACGGTCTCGTTGTAGGTGGCGTGCATGCGCCACGGCCAACCGTTGCCAGCGAGGAATCGCACCACGCCTTCGAGGTCGTTCTCCATCGCCGCCGGCATCTCGGGACGGGGCTGGAGGAAGTCCTCGAAATCCGCAGCGCTGAAGGCCAGCATCTCGCCAGCGCCGTTGAGCTTGTAGAAGTCGCTGCCGTCGCCGGGCTTGCCCATCTTCGCCCAGCGCTGGAAGTCGGCCAGTTCCTGCTTCGCCTTCTGCGGGAACAGGTTGTAGGCGATGCGCACCGTGAGGCGGTTCTCCTTGGCGAGCTTGTCGATGATCCCGTAGTCGTCGGGGTAGTTCTGGAAGCCGCCGCCCGCGTCGCCGACCGAGGTCACGCCGAGCCGGTTCTCTTCGCGCATGAAGTGCAGCGTCGAGTTGAGCTGCTGCTCGGGGTCGAGCTTGGGGCCGAGGTTCAGCGTGTTGTAGAGGATGAAGGCATTGGGCTCGGCCAGCAGCAGGCCGGTGGGTTCGCCGCGGGCGTCGCGTTCGATGATCGCGCCGGCGGGCTGCGGGGTGTCCTTGGTGTAGCCGACGGCGCGCAGGGCGGCGCGGTTCAGGAAGGCCTGGTTGTAGAGGTTGAGCACGAACACCGGCGTGTCCGGCGCGGCGGCGTTCAGCTCGGCGAGGGTGGGCATGCGCTTCTCGTCGAACTGGAACTCGTTCCAGCCGCCGACCACCCGCACCCACTGCGGCGCGGGGGTGCGCGCGGCCTGGTCCTTGAGCATCTGCAAGGCAGCGCCCAGCGAGCGCACGCCGTCCCAGCGCAGCTCCATGTTGAAGTTGAGCCCGCCGCGGATGATGTGCATGTGGGAGTCGGTCAGCCCCGGGATCACGCGGCGCTTCTCGACGTCGACGACGCGGGTCCTGGCGCCGGCGAGCTTGGCGATCTCCGCGTCCGAGCCGACGGCCATCACGACGCCGTCGCGCAGCGCGATCGCGGTGGCCTCGGGCCTGGCGGGATCCATGGTCGTGATGCGGCCGTTGCGCAGGATGAGGTCGGGCGCGCCGCCCTGCCCCGACTGCGCCAGCACCGGCCCTGCCATCACGCTGATGCCTAGCGCGGCGGCAGCTTCCATGAAATCGCGGCGATTACCCTGCGGCGCGTCCTCGCGGCCGGTGCGGATCAGGTCGGTGACCATGGGGAGCTCCTGTGGGATGGCACGGGCGGATTCTTCGCCCGAACGACGGGGATGGCTTCTCCCGAAAGGGGGACACGGTCTGGCGCGTCAGATCGGCCTGATCGCGGCGGTACTCCTTACGCCCAGCGAGCACCTCCTCGGGATCCCGGATCACCCGGACGCTGATCTATCGCTCTCCGGCGCAACTGCTCCTCTACGTGGCCACTCGCCCCACGTTCCCCTGGTTGACATCCCCCCGCCCGGTGACGAAGCTCCCCGGTCATGGACTGGTTCTACGTGCCGATGGTCAAGATGCATGCGCTGCTGGCGTGGTGCAGCATCGGGCTGTTCCTGGTCCGCGGGCTCGCGCATCAATTCGGCGCCGCGTGGGTGACGGATGAGCGGCTGCGCACGCTGGTGTTCAGCAGCCACGTGCTGATCGTCGTATCTGGCATCAGCCTGTGGGGCGCCCTGCACCACGACCCGCGCTACGAGCCCTGGATGACGGCGAAGTTCATCGCGCTCGGGATCTACTTCGCGACCGGGCATTGGGCCTTCGGGCGCGGGGAGTTCCGCGTCCTCGGCTACGTGCTGGCGCTGGTCGCGCTCGCGTACGTGATGGCGGTGTCGGTGACGCGTCAGGTCTTGCTAGGACTCTGACGAGTTTGAGCGAAATGATCGAGCCGGTCGAGCCGGTCGAGCCGGTCGAGGCGATGAGCGGATGAGCTGATGAGGCGGATGAGGCCGATCACGCCGATGACGCGGTCTTGACGCCTTCTGGCCGCATGGCGCGTAGGATCATCCGATGCCCTCGAACACCCCCATCCACGACGCTGCCCAGCGCGGCTACACCAGCGCCTCCGACAACTACCAGCGCGGCCGCCCCGAGTACCCCGACGCCCTCGCCGGCTGGCTGGGCGAGGCGCTCGGCGTGCGAGCGGGCGCGCGGGTCGTCGACCTCGGCGCGGGCACCGGCAAGTTCACGAAGCTGCTGGCGCGCACCGGCGCGACGGTGACGGCGGTCGAACCGGTCGACGCGATGCGCGCGCGGCTGTCGCAGAGCCTCCCCGACGTGCGGGCGCTCGCAGGCACGGCGGAAGCGATCCCGCTGGCGGACGGCGATGCCGACGTGCTCGTCTGCGCGCAGGCCTTCCACTGGTTCGCGAATGCGCAGGCACTGCGCGAGATGCACCGCGTGCTCAGCCCGGGCGGGCGGCTCGGCCTGATCTGGAACGTGCGTGACGAGTCGCGCGACTGGGTCGCCGAGATCACCGAGATCGTCACCCCCTATGAGGGTGACGCGCCGCGTTTCTACAAGGGCACGTGGAAGCAGCCTTTCGAGGGGCAGGCGCTCTTCGGGCCGCTGCAGCGGACGGTGCTGCCCCACAGCCATGTGGGGTCGTTCGAGCAGGTCGTGCTGGACCGCATCCTGTCGGTGAGCTTCATCGCGGCGCTGCCGGAGGCGGAACAGGCGCGGGTTGCGGACCGGCTGCGCGCGCTGAGGGATCGTTACGCGGAACTGCGCGAACCGACGATCGCGTTCCCCTACGCCACCGAGGCCTGGCTCGCGGAGCGGCTCGTCACGGCGTGACGCCCACCGCGGTGGCCGTGAGGCGGTTCCTGCTGCGCACGATCAGGGTTGGGGACGCTTGCAATCGGGCGATGTGAGGGAGCAGGCGGAACTCAGACCAGCTTCCAGCCGGCCGACCAGAGCTGGTCGACGGCGGCGGCGTGGAGCTCGCGGCGCAGCGCGGCGGGGCGTTCGCCGGGGCGGGCGACGTGGGGCGCGCTGAGCCACTGCGGGCCGACCTCGCGCGAGAAACGGGCGCGGCCATGGCGGTCGGCGCGCAGCAGGGCCAGACGCCAGGCGGCGTTCAGGCGGTGGGCCTGGCCGTCGTCGGCGAGGGCGCCGATCCAGTCGTCGGCTTGCAGGCGATGGGCGGCCTTGAGCAGTTCGAGGTCGGACGGGAAGCGGGAGAACTCGGCGACCGGTTCGCCCCAGGGGTCGCGCAAGGTGCGCGGGGCCTGGGCGGGCAAGGCGTTAGCCGTGGAGGTCCTGATGCGAGCGGCGCGGCGGCGGGACAGCAGAGCGTCGAACTGAGCGAGACGAGCGGACATGAAAAAACTCCGAGAGCCCACAGAGATCACCGGCGTTTGCCGGTCCGGGGGCAGTCGGAGCCGCAACGCTTTAGCCGCATTTGTTGATCGCCCGCAAGTAGTTGGTAAATCGGCGATGGCACTGGAGGGCTGGCGCCCGCGAGGTCCGGAACGGATTTAACCACAGGCGCGGGACTTGAGTCGACGGCGCGGCGGCGTTGTTCGCACGCGGGTCGCACGGGGAGGCGCGGACGGAGGAGCGATCGAGGGCGACTCGGTCGGAGCCCCTCGAAAGCTCGGATAGAATGCTCGTTGACGGGCCTCCTCGCATGGAAGCGCGGCCAACCGGGTCAGATGGGGAACCAAGCAGCCCTAACCGTTGTGACCAGTGCCGAGGGTAAGGCTCGTCAACCTTCTTTCTCTTTTTCCTTGCGCCTCAACAACTTGGCGGCTGACAAGGACTTGGAACGGCTGGTGTGTCAGTTCAGTGTGTCACCTGAGACAAAATCTGAACATGACGGACAGCACCATGCCCAAGCGTGAAACTGGGGTTTATTCGATCAAGGCATCGAAGAACTATCAGTGGCGGATCAAGACCCCAGACGACCTCAAGGCTCAGTACCCCAGTGAGTGGGCGCACCGCTGCTCCCTGGGGACGCCTGACCTTCTCAAGGCCGACGCCCAGGCGTCGGTGCTCCGTGCCGAGTGGCTTGAATCGCCCCGGATTTCCTAGACAGTCCTGAGCCGTTGGGAATGGCGGCGCTCGCACTCGGCGGGCGATGTGCCGCCGGCAGTACCGTGGCGCCGCTTGGCGGTATAGAAAATCTCGATGTAGCTGAAGACGTCGGACCTGGCTGCATCTCGTGTCGGGTAGATCTGTCGACGAATGCGTTCCCGCTTGAGCAATTGGAAGAAACTCTCTGCCACGGCGTTGTCGTGGCAGTTGCCGCGACGACTCATGCTGGAGACGAGGTTGTGCTCGCGCAGCAAGTCCTGCCATTCATGGCTCGTGAATTGACAGCCCTGGTCCGAGTGCAGCATCACCGAGGACTGGGGTCGCCGCCGCCACAGCGCCATCAGCAACGCGTCGAGGACCACAAAGTCGTGTCGATGCGGCTGCCCATGGACCATCCGACGACCTGTCGCGAGAACAGGTCCACGACCACCGCCGGGTACAGCCAGCTCTCGTGCGTGCGGATGTAGGTGATGTCGGTGACCCAAGCTCGATTGGGCTCGTCGACAGTGAACTGTCGCTGCAGGTGATTTGGCGCCACCACGGTAGGCTTGCCACCACGCAGGCCGGGCCAACGTCCGTAGCCCGTCTGAGAGCGCAGTCCTCCGCGCTTGAGCAGCCGCGCCACGCGATGCTTGCCGCAGCACTCGCCGAGGTCGCGCATGTCCAGGGTGAGCTTGCGGTAACCGTAGGTCCCGCCGCTCTCAAGCCAGGCATGCTTGAGCAGCCCCAGCAGCCTGCGGTCATCTGCTCGCGCGGACTCTGCGGCTCGGCTCTCCACGCGTAGAAGCCGCTCGGGTGGACCTGCATCACGCTGCACATGCGGCGCACGCTGTACTCATGCTCGTGCTCCTTGATGAACGCGTACCTCACCCGGACTGCTTGGCAAAGTAAGCTGCGGCCTTTTTTAGGATGTCACGCTCCTCGGTCACGCTTGAGATGAGCCTTCAGTCGTCGAAGCTCTTCAGCCTGCGAATTGGCCATGTGCCGCTCAGGTGCTGGCACGCCATAAGCCTTGATCCACTTGTACAGACTGTGCTGACCGACGCCGATTCGCGCCGACACCTCAGCGACCCTGTGGCCGCGCTCGGTGATCTGCTTGACCGCCTCGATCTTGAATTCTTCCGCGTAGGGTTGGTTCGTTTTCATGGCACCTCCTATTGGGCCTCAGTTCTGAGGCTCGGAGATGTCTAGCAAACCTGGGGCGATTCATGCCGTACCAGTGGCAGACTGCACAACAACGCACTGAGCAAGAGAGCTATGGACGCTGATGCGGAAGCACGAGGCCTGGTGGAGCGCACTCGCACCAGATTCCCCGAAGAGGCATTGACAACGGATCAATGGCTGCAAGAGCGCGGATGGGCTCCTGATGAAGTGACATTCGTTTGGATCGAGGCCTTCGCAGACAGAACTTCCGAAGCCGTCAGGCGGCATGATGAAGCGGTTATCAAGGCTCATACGGAGTTCATGGCCACGGAGCATCGCCAAGGTTCTGAGTCAGTGCGATCGCTAGTCGATGTCGCCTATGCAGAGAACCTAATGTGGGACCTCGACGTTTCCGACCGGGTTTGGGCATGGCCCCATATCGCGCATACGGTGCGAGCGCTGTACGAGGCCATGTGGGGCGTTCCCAAGAATGCCCATGGGTAACCAACACTTGAGAGCCGCGGCTGAATGACGCACCTTCGCCTCCCCGGTGGGACAGACGCTGCCGAGATGGCGCTGTTTGATGTCAACGCGCTGCCGGCAGCGAGGCCAGATGATTCGACAGTCGCAGCGCTAGAGGCATCCAACCGATTGGTTCGCTTTCCCACTGGCGGGGATGGAGGCTACCTGCTGCACCTGTATGTGGACGAACCGATCCCGGCAGAGCTACAGCGCTACTGCCTTGCCGATGACAAACTCACGGGTGCATTCCGCACCGAACAAGGCAATGTGGCCTTTGGAGGCATCGAATCCACATTTGTCGGCTTCAAGCCGAACCGCCACATCAGAGCGGATGGAGCGATCCCACAGGGCGAATACCGCTACACAGCGTTCCACACTGAGTTCCCTGACGAGTTGGTCAGCCAAACCCTTCGGGTTGAGGCAACCTCAAGCGAACTCTGGCTTTCACGCGCTCCGGTAGTCGTGTCCCTTGCAACGTTTGCTCTTGCCGTGGCGCTCGCCGTGACGCAGCGGTTCGGTATGGCGGGTCTCGCTCTCCTGGTGGGCTACTTCGCAGTCAAGCTTCTTCGCCAAACCCGTGCGTACCAGGCGCTCATCTCCAAGCGTGACGCCGCGCAGCTTGACCTGCCCAGCATCGTGGTGGAGTTGCGCTCAGCAGCCGCCTCGCACTTGCCTCCGTCCATCTGATCGACCATCGCTTATTTCGCTCGGGGTCAACCTGACTTCTCGGAACGCTTACGCCACGCGGCCAAGGACGCCACCTACGAATCGCAAGCGGCGCAGCGCCGAAGAGCATCCCGGCGACGGGCGGCCAGAGGTCCGACCACGCTCGATCCGAGAGGCGTTCTGTGGGGCGCGGTGACGACGATGTTGTCCTGGAAGTGGTCGCCATGGCAGATCGCTGCGACACTGCGCCGCGTGTACCCAGATGACCCTGACCGCCAGGTCTCGCACGAGACCATCGCAAGGTCCGTCGCGCCCTCCAGCCGGGCGAACTCACGGTAGAGCGGCACGTCGTGCAACGCTTCTTCCATCGCCGGGTCCGAGAGGCCGAACCACTGCTGCAGGTAATGGATCCGCAACATCGTCTCCACCGGGAACGGCGGGCGGCCGGTCTTGGCCTTCGAGTCGTACGGGTCTACGACCTGCACCAGCACGCCCCACGGCACCACGTGCTCCATCTCCTCAAGTAATCGCGCTTGCGCGTCTTCTTCGTGGAGAGATTGAATCCAAATCCGAGCTGCTTCATGTGCAGCATGCTCCCCGAACCGTCACGCCCTTGCAAGGCGGATCAGCGCGGAGTTTTGCAGAGTGTCCTTAAAGCTTTCAATGGAGCTCCGGGCGGCTGTCGTTCACAACGCGTCTTTCAGCGCTGACCGTTCGCTGCCTTGACGATCAGATGTGCGACAGCCTGTGGCTGCGACAGCATCGGGACGTGGCCGGAATTCACGTCCGCGTGGAAGCCGTGCACCAGTACGACGTTGTGGACGGCGACCGGTGACGATTTGGCGGAGTCGGAGATGGGCTCGGCGACGGGCGTAGCGTCCGCATTGGCGGATTGGGCGTGCGCAGCGCCGAGCGACACGGTAGCGACGAATGTCGCGGTCATCAACTGACCGACCAAAGTCTCCGATTCATGGCGTGCTCCCTCTTTCGATCAGGATTGCGTGCTCGGGTCGACGTCGACTTCGACCGCCACGCCATGCGTCTGGAAACCTTCGGGCGCAATGCGGCTCAGCGACACGTTGCGGCCACCCAGACCGTTGAAGGTCCAGATGAAAGACCGATCGCCAGCAACGAAGCGGACGGTCTCGCCGTACTGGACGCTCACGTCACGCTTCGTGGCGGTCAAGTCGATAACGCGCATGGGCGCGGCACCGGTGTCAGCGCTTCCATAGACGCACATGCCATTGGCGAAGGTGTCGAGGCAAGAGACGTGTGCCGTGGCGGCATGCGAGAAAGCCGGTGCGGCGATGGCAAGCAGGCCGGCGATGCGCAGCATCGTCATCGGGGTCAGGCGACGGGTACGGGGCGACTGTTGGCGGGTGGTCATTTCGGTTTCCTTTGAAACGTTGGGTGGAATGAATCGTTCAGGTTCTGCAGCGCGTTTCGTCGACTGCTGGGAATGAACTTTAGAAACCGACCACCCACTTGAAACGCACATTGGCATTACATGTTTGCAATCTTCAAGACCCGCGGGATCGACAGGCTTGAATGCAAACGGAAACGGGGCCGAAGCCCCGCTCTGAAACACACCGCCGACAGGCTATCTGTCGATCCTGAACCGCATCGCCCGGAAGTCGATCGTGAATCCCGATGCGTCGCGCCACAGGTTTTGCCCCAGGTTGCCGAACATGGGTTGGGGCCCCTCCCCTGGTCCACGCTGCGTCTTCACGTCCACCTCCTTGAGCACGACTTCCTCAGAGCCGACGAACGCCCTCCATTCGGGCTGGATGGCTGTCTCGCGAGTTTTCGCTCCGCCCAGGCCGGCATAGCTGCTCGTCTTGCGTGGCCAGTCCGACGCGCGATCCTTCACCGTCATCCAGTACGTGTAGGACAGGTCCGTGACATTGGCTCCCGTATCGAGGCTGAATGGCATCTGCACACCCTCCACACCCAGCAGGGCGACCGGCGTCAGTTCATTCATGTAGAGACGCGCGCCCTCGCCGGTCGCCAGCGATGGCGAACCGATCGAGATGGCCTCGTCTCCAATGAAGCTCACCCGGCCCAACGCCTGGAACACGGGATAGCCCAGTGCTGCGGAGATCTGGTGTTCCGCATGGGGAAGCTGAATGTGCAGATGTTCATCGTCGACCACGAGCACCACCACGTTGCGGAGCGTGGCGCTCCCAAGGCGGATCTCCTTCACGACAGCCACCTTGCTGCTGACCGCGATCTCGGTACTGCTGGCGACCTCGCCGATGTCACCCTTGACGTCCAGCCCCAGGCGCCTGGCGAAGCTCGCACTGACGATCGAGTAGTTGGCGCCGGAGTCCAGCATCCAGGCAGCGTCGACGCCATTGGCCACGACATCCACGTCGAAGGTTCCCAAGGGGTTGCGGCGAATCGGCACGCGCGACTCGCCGGACAGGCTCACGGTCTGCGGCGGCGAGCCGGAGAGCGCGCTCGCCAAGGCCAGGTCGGTCCGAACGCCATCCAGCATCCCGGGTTTCATCTGGTCGGCGTAGCGCGATACGGCCAGGCGCAGGGTGCTCGCCTGCTTGGAATAGGACGAGCTCTTCCGATAGTCGTCGGCGAGCACCAGCAGCGCCTGGACCGTTCTCGGCGAATGCTCCCGCTCGAGTGCCGGCAGCGCGCGCAGGAGCGCTTGCCGGGACGCATCGATGTCGTTGGCGCGGTTGGCGGCGATGCCACGCAGGTAATCTCCCCCGACGGTGTGCGGCAGACCAGGGAGCATGGCGCCGACCTCGTCCATGCGCCATGCGTCGAGCGCGGCTTCCATCGTCGCCAGCCGGTCGCCCTGACTCGCCGCGACGGCGGGTCCGCTCAGGGATGTCAGCATCGCGATCGCAACGCCCGCGATCGAGGCACCAACGCCTGAATTCATGCGAAAGAAAAAGTTCATGGTTTCCGGATCGTCGAATTCAATACGTCGGGAGCGAATGGAACGCCCAGCAACCACCTCATGAGGATGACACTCGAAGCGTGGATGGCTTGTTTCATTTTTCAAGCCGCGGCCTGCTTGCTCCGCATCTGGCGCACCGTCAGCCACACGCCGGAGATCGCAAAGTACAGCGCGCCGACGCCTGCATAACCGGCGACGTTGGCGATCGACGGCACGGTCGGCATCTGCGACTGGGCGATGAAGAAGCCGCCGGCCAGCGCGGACTGCGCGCCGCTCAGCACCATCACCCACTGCGCTCCGTGCGACTTCCAGCGACGCAGTGCGGTCCCGAGCTGCAGCAGACCTGAGGCGATGGCCCAGAGCCCGAAGACGCCGAGGACGGCGTTCATGCCCGCCGTCAGCGCCAGGCACACGGCGACGGTCGTGAGACCGCTCGCCCACACGTTGATGCGCTGCGTGCGATTGGCCTGAAGGCCGCCGCTCGCGTTGGCGTCTACCCAGTTCGCGACGGCGTCCCAGGCGGGATAGAGGACCAGCAGCACGGCGGCAACGGTGATCGACCGGGTGCCGATCACGAGCGCAGCGGCGACCCAGACAATGGAGAACAGCGCCCGCGCCAGGTAGTAGCGCTTGAGCCATTGGTCCAGACGGACGATGGCGGTGTCGGTTTGCTTGTTCATGATGAAGTGATGTCCTGTTGTCGATCAGATGCCGGCGTACCACTCGTAGCCGCGGTCTTCCCAGTAGCCGCCCTTACCGCCCCAGAGGTGGGTGAAGCTGGACACCACCTCCAGGCGCATCAGGTACTTCGCGTGCTTGTAGCCGAGGTGCCGTTCGACGCGAAGCCGCAGCGGCGCCCCATGCGCGACGGGCAGCCGCTGGTCGTTCATCGCGTAGGCCAGGAGGGTCTGGGGGTGCCACGCGTCGATCAGGTCGATGCTCTCGTAGTACCGTCCGCTGCCGTCGAGCGTCTGCTCGAGTTCATCGGCGCAGTGCAGGACGACGTAGCGCGCACCGGGCGACAGACGCGCGGCGTCCAGGACCCGGCTGAGCTGCACGCCCTGCCATTTGGCGATCGCGCTCCATCCCTCGACACAGTCGTGCCGTGTGATCTGCGTGCGTGAAGGCAGGCCCATGAGGTCTTCGAGCGACAGCGACAACGGCCGCTGGACCAGCCCGTCGACCCGCAGTCGCCAGTCCGAGAACTTGCCGTTCAGAAGCTGCGCGTACTCCTCGGAGTCCGGCATGCTCGTCCCGTTGGCACGGAATACGGGAGACAGGTCCGCCTCGGTGAACTCCGTCGCCAGTCGTCCCCGTTCAAGGAACAGCCGCTGCGCGCCCTGCGTGAGGTGTTCGGTCTTGCGGACCATGGCGTCCACGCCGGGCGTCGCGACCAGACGATCGCATCCGGACAGCGCCAGCGCGCCAAGACCCGTGACCGCGCCGCCGAGCAGCCGTCGACGCGTGAGAAGTCGTGTCATTGCTTGTCCTCTTCGAGTTGGATGGCGTAGCGCCCGGTGATCATCGAGCGCAGGTTGTTCCACAGGCCCGACGCCACGACCATGGCCACGTGCACGATGACGAAGGCGACGATCGAGCAGGCGCTGACGAAATGAAGGGTGCGTGCGGTCGCCCTCCCCCCCAGCACATCGAGCAGCTGCGGCACCATCGCGTTCCCCCCCGGCGACATCGCGAGTCCCGTCACCAGCATCGCGGGCAGCAGCACGAAAATCACCAGCAGGTAGGTCAGCTTCTGCAGCGCGTTGTAGCGCCGCGCCTCCTCGCCCTTCGCGAACCTCAGGCGCGCGTGCTCGCGCACTTCGTGCCAGAGGTGGCCCGGCGTCAGCTGGTCGCGTGACGGCAGCAGATCCCGGCGGAAGTGGCCCCGGAAGACTCCGTAAGCCATGTAGACCAGTCCGTTGAACAGCAGCAGCCACGCGAAGGTGAAGTGCCAGCGCCGGCCGGCGCCGAGGTCGTGATACGACGGCAGCGTCATCCAGGTCGGGAACGCGCGCTCGACGAGCGCGCCGTCCTCCTTGCTCGCGCCCAGGACGCCCGTGGTGGGCACGCTCAGGCCGCCGATGCGCAGGCTTGCCCGAAGCGACTCGCCGGAGCCCGTGCTGGCGATCTCGAACACCGCGTGATCGTTGTCCGCCCCGAACTTGCCCAGATAGAGCCGAGGATGCGCGTTGAAGATCTGGAGCCCGCTCGCCAGCAGGAACACGACACAGACCAGGTTGAACCAGTGACTCAGCCGGACCACCACCCCATGTCTCCGGACAAGGGTGATGCGCGGTCGTTCCGCTTCAGGGGGCCGGTCCACGTCTGGCGGCGGCTCGACGGCAAGCGTCGGCGCGACGGGGGGCGTCGGGGTGTTCTGCATGGCGGGCTCCACTTCAGGCGGCCGGCTCATGGCCGGCCGCGTCACGATCACATCGGAGGAACGACGCCGTCCTTGCCGACCACCAGCTGTCCGGAGGACAGGCTGCCGTCAGCCGCCTTCTCGGCGGAGACGAACACGGCGGCGCCGGCGCGCAGGTCATCCGCGGTGGCCTGGATCAGCGTCACGATCGGCGTGCCGTTCTGGATCGAGATCTTCTTTTCCTGACCGTGGTAGGTCAGGGTGACCGTGCTGCCTTCGACCGACTTCACGGCGTTCGACACCGTGGCGTTGGTCATCGAGCTCTTGGGCTTCAGGTCCCAGCCGTAGCTGCCTTCGCCCAGACCTTTCATCGCGGCCGGGAAGATCAGCACCTCCAGCGCGCCGTCGCCGCCTTGCGCCTTGGGCAGCGAAGCGATGCCGACGTAGTCGCCCTGCTTGATGTCGGTGATGGCCGCCTTGGCGACGGCGTTGATGTGGAAGCCTTCCTTGAGCTTGATCTTGACGACGTCGCCTTCGCGGGCCTTCACTTCCAGGACGTCGCCGGTGCGGGCGACCACGGTGCCGCGCACGCGCACTGCGTCCGCCGCGGAGGCGACGGCGGGAACGGCGACGGCCAACGCGACGAGGCCGGCGGCGAGGAACGAATGAAGACGTTGACGCATGAGAAATTCCTTCAGATGGACTGGTGGAGATCGACGCTAGGGGCCGACCGATGGGCGTGATCGCTGCGCGGCGCCTCGTTCCGAGGACAGCGCGCAGACAGCAGACCTGCGTTGGAAGCGTCAGGTGTTGCGGTCGAAGAGACTGTAGGAATTTGCCCGCCGGAGGGGGGTGACAGGTCGATGACAAAAACGTCATGCGACGCCGCCTGCGGGCATGCAGAATCCCGTCGCATGAAGATCCTGGTCATCGAGGACGATCCCAAGACCGGCGACTACCTGAAGAAGGGTCTCCGGGAGAGCGGCTACGCCGTCGACCTGTCGCGCACGGGGCGCGACGGCCTGCACATGGCGCTGAACAACGACTACGACCTCGTCGTCCTCGACGTGACCCTGCCCGGCATCGACGGGTGGCAGATCATGCCGGCGCTGCGCGAGAAGGGCGATGTGCGCGTCATGTTCCTCACGGCGCGCGACCAGTTGAGCGACCGCATCCGCGGTCTCGAACTCGGGGCCGACGACTACCTCGTCAAGCCCTTCTCCTTCACCGAACTCGTGCTCCGCATCCGCACGCTGTTGAGGCGGGGCGTGTCGGGCGACGCCGACGTGTACCAGGTCGCCGACCTCAAGCTGGATGCGCTGCGGCGCAAGGTGACACGCGAGGGCGTGGAGATCACCTTGACCAACAAGGAGTACCTGCTGCTGCACCTGCTGGTGAAGCACCAGGGGGAGGCGCTCTCGCGCACGCTGATCGCCTCGGAGGTCTGGAACATGAACTTCGACAGTGATACGAATGTGGTCGACGTCGCGATCAAGCGGCTGCGGGCCAAGGTGGACCGCCCCTTCGCGACGCCGTTGATCCACACGGTGCGCAACGTCGGCTATTCGTTCGGCGACGCGCCCGACGAGGACGAGGCCGCCACATGAGCGAGCGCTGGTTCCCTCGATCGCTCGCGGTCCGCGTGACCTTGCTGTGCGGGCTGATCGCCTTCGCGATGACCGGCATGCTCGGCGCCTACTTTTTCTTCTTCGCGCGTACGGCCATCAATGCCCACGCGGACGATCAGCTCATCGGCCGGGCCGAGCATTTCCGCAACCTCGTCGGCGACGCGCGCAACGTGCAGGACCTGCGCGACCAGTCGCTGATGTTCGCGGCGCTGCTGGGCGCGACGACGGACGTGCTGATCCTGCGTCGCGTCGGGGAGCCGCCCTTCATCCAGGTGAATCCGGGAGGCATCGCGGTGCCGGGCGCCCTCGCCCTGGTGCCGACGGACCGCCGGATGACGACAGCGGATGTGCTGCGCACCGAGGACCACCCCCAGATGCATTGGGTGGCCGGACTGGCGCGATCGGGAATGGACGGTGCGATGGTGGAGGTGCTGACCGGGCACCCGCTGGAGAGTGAGCTGGAGATGATCGATCGCAGCCGCTTCCATGTCCTGCGAAGCACGCTGATGTCGATTGCCGTCTCCGTGTTGCTGGTCTACCTGGCACTGCGCCATGGGCTGCGACCCCTGCGTCGTGTGGCAGCGCATGCGGCGCAGATCCATCCGATCAATCTCTCCATCCGCTTCCCCGAACACGACGCGCCGCGGGAACTGCGCGAGATGGTGACGGTGTTCAACGCCATGCTGGATCGAATCGCCCAGGGCTACGACCGGCTGTCCCAGTTCTCGGCCGACCTGGCGCATGAGATCCGCACCCCGGTCGGCGCACTGATCGGGCAGACCCAGGTCGCGCTCAACCGCGTGCGCACGCCGGTCGAGTATCAGCAGCTGCTGGAATCGAATCTGGAGGAACTGACCCGCCTGAGCCTGATCGTGGACAACATCCTGTTCCTGGCGCGGGCCGACCACGCGATGCTCGACATCGCGCTCGCACCGTTGGCGATGGCCGACGAGCTCCAGGGGATCGCCGAATACTTTGAAGGACCTGCTGAAGAGGCCGGTCTGCGCTTCTCCGTGCAGGCCAGCGGCACCGCGATGGCCAACGCACCCTTGGTCCGGCGCGCCATCCACAACCTGGTGGTGAACGCGCTGCGCTACAGCCGTCCTGACACGACCGTGCGCCTGATCGGCGAGCCGCTCGCGTCCGGTGCCCTCATTGCTGTCGAGAACGATGGGGTGTTCATCCCTGCCGAACAGCTTGCGCGGCTGTTCGATCGCTTCTACCGCGCGGACGCCACCGGAGAGCGCCCCGCCGAATCCAGCGGCCTTGGCCTGTCGATCGTGAAGGCGATCATGGACCTCCATCGCGGCCAGGCGCGCGTGACCTGCTCAGAAGGCGGAACCATCCGATTCGAACTGCGTTTTCCAGCCTGACGAAGTCGCGCTCGCCCTCGCGCTTCGCCGCGCGCCTGTAGCTCCCAAATCCATTTCAGATCCGAATTCCGCCACCCGGCGTTCTAAACTTTAGTCTACCAACTAGTAGAGCGATTATCGTGAACGCTCTGGCCCATAGAAGACGCCCGATATGAACCGTCCTGCCCCGGGTGAACATCACCTCAGTTGTCACCGCGCCTCCCCTCACCCGCCGTTGCCCGCCGTCGAGCCTCCAAGCATGGCCGAGGACCTCGCCTCGGCCATGCAACGAGGTGAGTTGGAGCTTACTATCAGCCGCAGCAGGACCTGGCATCGGGCGAACTCCGCGGCTTCGAGGCCCTGCTTCGATGGCATCGATGGGGGACCCTGGTAGCTCCTCTGGAGTTCATCCCGGTGGCGGAAGCGTCCGGACTCATCGTCCCGATCGGCGCGTGGGTCTTCGAGCAGGCATGCCTGCGGGCCGCCGAATGGAATGGTGAACGGCAAGCCGAATTCACGCGGCCCCTCGTGATTGCCGTCAACGTGGCGATGCAGCAGATTCATCACCCCGGTTTCGTCGACATGGTGCGCGCGGGGCTGTCCCGGTCGGGTGCGGACGCGCAATGGCTGGAGATCGAATTGACGGAAAGCACGGCCATGCAGGAGCCCGACAAGGTGCGCCAGGTCCTGCAGGAAATACGGACCATGGGCGTGTCGGTGGCCATGGACGATTTCGGGACCGGTTACTCCAGCCTGGCACGCCTGCACCGCCTGCCGCTCGACAAGCTCAAACTGGATCGGACGTTCATCAGCGGGATGTGTCGGGGGTGGTCCGAAGGGGAAGTTCCCATCGTGCGGGCCGTGGTCGATCTCGCACACGCGATGCATCTCACCGTCCTGGCGGAAGGCGTCGAGATGTTTGAGCAGCGGGCCCTGCTCATCGCCCTGGGTTGCGATGAGATCCAGGGATATCTCTTCGGACGGCCGCTTCCGCTGGACCAGGCGCATTCGCTGGTAGCGAGCCTGCGCCCGAACCGGAAGTCAGTCTTCGACATTCTCGACATAGACGCCGCGACAGCCGAGTCGGAGTTGCGAGCCTGGTCTTGCGCGCATCCGGAGATCACATGACATCGCCTCAACACCAGGACGGGCTGTCGTGGCTTCGCGATACCCCTGCCGGCAGCCTCTCGCCCAAGGCTGCAGAGATCGTGGTGCACACCCGGCGGATCCTCTCCGGGGGTGGGTACAACAGCTTCAGCTATGCGGATCTCTCCGAGCGGGTGAACCTTTCCAAGGCAGGCATTCATCATCACTTCCCCAGCAAGGAGCTGCTTGTCCAGGCGGTCGTCGTGCTGTCCCGCAGGGAAGCTGAAGACGGGCTCGATGCGCTGGTCCGCGAGCTTGACGACCCACTCCTGGAACTCACTGCCTACGCGAGGAACTGGGAGAGTTGCATTGGCAGTTGCGATTCGCCCTTCTGCATCTACTCCATGCTGTGGATCGAGAAGTCGACGATTCCGGAGTCGGTGGCGGAGGAGGTCGTGGCGCACTTCGAGTTCCTGAACGAGTGGCTGGCATCGGTCCTCAAACGCGGTGCCGAACGAGGTGTCCTCCACCTGGGCGCCTCGCCGTCCGTGTCGGCCAGAGCCTTCATGGCCATCGTGCAGGGCGCGATGCTCATGGCGCGGGCTGTGGACGATCCGTTGTCGTTCGGCGCCATCGTGAATCCAGCCATCCGGCGTCTTACCCGGCCACTGGCTTGAGCATCCCCCTCAACACACCTGTCGATTCTGCAATCTGGAGCAACGCATGAAGATCATTGAGAAGCACAAGGACACGCTGTTGTCCGGTACTGAAGTGTGGCTGGTTCAGCCAGACAACATCGACGACATCCTGCGCGTGTGCATCACGCCCAATCGCACGCCGCCCGAGGGGCATCGGGCCGGCCTGATCATCGGTACGGATGCGGAATTGAGCGCGGGCACCCTCATCAGCACACTGAAGAGCTGCGCTGTCGGACTCGACCTGCCGTATGTCTATGGCGTCAGCATCGGGTATCCGCTGGACGCCAATCCGCCGTTCGTCATCAAGCGCAACCGTGACCTGACGACGAAATGGTTTGCTTTCGAACCGGTGACCGCAGCCATGGCTGGTCTCCCTGGCGTCGCACCTACAGGAGGCGCCGACGGCTTCCTCGAGTTCCTGGCGGAGGAACTGAAGCCGTCGCTGGCTGAAGCCTTCCCCATCGACCTGGCCGAGGCCACCTTGGCGGGGCAATCCTTTGGCGGACTGTTCACGCTCTATGCGCTCCTGACCCGCCCCGAGGTCTTCAGGCGGTATCTGGCGGTGAGTCCCTCATTGTGGTGGGACGACCGATCGCTGCTGGAGGCCGCGACGCGCATCGTTTCTGAACATCCCGCCCCCACGGCCAGCGTCTACCTGTGCGCGGGGGAGCTGGAGAACAAGGCGCGTTTCGGCCGGCAGTTCAACGGGCCGATGCCCGAGCACATCAAGTCGGTCGTCAGCAAGGCGCTGGGCAGCGTCGACATGCCGGGCGACATGTTCATGATGGAGCAGATCCTGAGCGGATGGAGCGGCGATCAGTTCTCGGTCGAAGCCCATGTCTACCCCGAGGAGAGTCATGAATCCATCATGGGGGCGGCGCTGAGTCGAGGGCTGCGTCGGCTGCACGGCAAGCTTTGAGATACGCGCAGGCGCCGCGGTCAGCGATCCGATCGCGGCGAGCGCCTCGTGCACCGTCCGCGAAGCTGAAGCGACACGCCTGTCATGAAGACGATGAGCCATGTCAGCGCGTTCGTCGGACTCCACGACTCGTTAGGGCCTGCTGTGAACGGGCTTGTGGAGGGCAAGCGGATCAGGGTCTCTGCAACGCCTGGCACGAACGGCAGGAGCGGTAGCGACAAACTTTGAATGCGTCGTTTCACGCGCTTGCAAGCCAAATACATGTGATCACACGGCCTATCTACTAGTTGATTAATACTACCGCAGAACAGCGATCACCAGGGTTGTCCATGACCGGCATCCGAGGCTTTCCTCCCATCACCGCGCCCTTCGTCGGCGTCGCAAAACCGATCAGCGCAGCGCCTTCACCCGCTGCGGCCGGCGACTTCTCGGCGCAGATCGCGATCCATCACGCCAAGGCGGTGCTCGACACGGCTTCAGGCCGCCCGACGACATCGCTGGATGGGTTGTTGACGGGGTCCCGTCGACCGGACATTGAAGCGGCCATCGAGCAGTTCCGCGCGTCACGGAAGTCGTCCTGCTCGAGCGGGGGCAAGCCGTCTCGCGCAGCACCTGCAAGCGCCAGGCACTCAGGTGGCCTCGCGAATTGCGATTCCTCAGAGGAGATCGCGGCAAAGGACAGCGAAGAAGTCGCTCCCGCTTGCGACGACGAAAAACAAGATGCAGTCGATTGCGCTGAGCATCGCGAAGAGCCGCCGATGGGGCAGACCGGTTCCTGCGGCAACGGGCACCTGCAGGGCGTAGCCCACGAGTGCGCTCCGAAGCAGCCCATGCCGAATGTCCCGCCGACCATGCATCTGATCACCTGGCATCCGCTCGAGCCCTTCCGATCCCCGACTTCCACGGCCCGTGCCCAGGCTCGACGCAAGCGCAGGCCCTCCTCAACGGACAGCCATCGTGCTGACCGCCAGAACTCTGATGCAGACCATGATGGAACCTAAGCAACTCGCCCCTCTTCTTGCGTGCATGCTCCTCAGTGCCTGTGGCGGAGGCGGCAGCGAAACGACTGAGCCCAAGCTGCCCGTCGGCTCCGCACCCGCGCCTGCGCCCGCGCCTGCACCTGCGCCTGCACCTGCACCTGCACCTGCACCTGCACCTGCACCTGCACCTGCGCCTGCGCCTGCGCCTGCGCCTGCACCTGCACCTGCGCCTGCACCTGCACCTGCGCCTGCACCTGCGCCGGTTCCGCCCATGCTTCAACACTCGGCTGACGTACCAGCGGGCTACTCGATGGTGTGGAACGACGAGTTCAATGGCTCCGGCCTGCCGGACGCCGCCAAATGGGGCTACGACACGGAGGCCAACCTCACCGGTTGGTACAACAACGAGGAGCAGTACTACGCGGTGGCCAAGACCGATTACTCGCGGCAGCAGAACGGCACGCTTTTGATCACCGCGCGGAAGGCCTCGTTGAGCTCTGAACCCGATTGGGGTGGACAGATCTACACCTCCGCCCGCCTGTTCACGCGTGGCAAGGCCAGTTGGACCTATGGGTTCTTCGAGGTTCGCGCAAAGATGCCGTGCGGCCAGGGCACTTGGCCTGCAATCTGGATGCTCGGCACCGACGACAACTGGCCCGACAGCGGCGAGATCGACATCATGGAACAGGTGGGGATGTATCCCGACATGATCTCCGCCACGATCCACACCCGGTCAACGGCTGGGACCAGCGGCAACGGCGCTGAGGTCAAGGTGTCGGACGCCTGTACGGCGTTCCACAACTACCAGGCGACCTGGACAGCGGACCGCATCGTGTTCGCCGTGGACGGAAAGCCTTACCACTCCTACGCCAACAAGGGCACAGGCGCGGCGTCCTGGCCGTTCAACAAACCTCAATACCTGCTGATGAACCTCGCCATCGGCGGCGAAATGGCAGGATGGGTGGATCCCGCCGTCCTCCCTCGCAGTTTTGAGGTCGACTATGTGCGCGTCTACCAGAAGCGCTGACGGGCCAAGCCACTGCACACGGCGCCAACGGCTTCCATGACAAGGGCGAGGGAGTAGTTGCCTGCTACGGCTGGCTGAGGAATCCCGTGACCGCGTCATTCAAGGGCACTGCGCATTCCTCCGGAAGCCAATGGCCGCAGGCAGGCAGCACCACCCCCGTGACATCGGTGGCATAGCGCTTCATCTGGTCCGCCTGGAACTGCCCCAGGCCACCATGCCCGCCACCGCCGATGGCCATGGCCGGGACGGTGATCTTCCTGTTGGCCAGCACCTTGTTGTCCTGCACGCCCTGGTTCACCACCCGGTAGTACTCGAACGCAGCGTTCAAGCTGTGCGGCTTGGCATACGACCTGGCGTAGAGATCCAGCAGCTTGGGCGTGAACACCTCCTTGTTGGTGGCGTGCACCTTGATGAAGTGTTCGAAGAAGAACCTCTCCTTGCCGGCAATCAACTTCTCAGCCATGTTGCCCCCGGCCGCAAAGAAGCTGAAGTGCCAGACCAGGGACTCCCCCTCAGCGGTGAAGGCCGGGAAGGTGTACATGCTCTCGTCAGGGATAGGCGCCTCCATGTAGACGACCCGCCGGATCTGGTCCTGGTGAGCCACGAGCATCGGATACGTATTCCAGATGCCGATGTCGTGCGCGACCAGGTCGAACTTCTGGCCGCCGCTGAGGTTCTTCGCCAGACCGTAGAGCAGCGGCGCGACATCGGTCGCGCGGAACGACGGCGGTACGGCGGACTGCCCCAGACCTGGCAGGTCGGGCGCGACCACCGTGAATTTTTCGGCCAGCCTTGGCATCAATTGATGCCACTCGTACCAGGACTGGCCGAAGCCGTGGACCAGATACACGAGCGGCCCCGACCCCCCTTTGACATAGTGCAGCTTCACGCCGTCGATGGTCTGGTGCTCACTGGTGAATCCGGCGGGCAGCGGGAACTCGTCCGCGGCGAATGCTGGGGCCGCCAGGGCGAGGGAGATTGCAGCGCAGAGCGCGCGGAGGGTGGGTGGAAGCATGAGCTCTCCTGTTGAAAAAATCGGGTAGGAAAAAAGGGGCGCAGCGAACGTCGCCGGTGTCGGCACGAAGCCTCGCCCGGCTAGATGCCGTGGCGCCACTTGGGTGGAAAGCCGTGCGCATGCGCGGCACGTGTGATCAGCAGCGCCAGCAGCGTCAGCACGGTCACCGCCCACGGGAATGACGACGGCCCCCAACGAATCGAGCAGCGCGCCGCCCAGGACGCCGCCACCGGCAATGGCGCTGTTCCAGACCACGACGTTCAGCGACAAGGCGGGCCGACGCCGCGGTGACCGTGTTGAAGAGCAGGAATCCGACGAGGGTGAGTAGCAGGACACGGCGCCGCGACCAGCGCCGGGTGAGGATCGTCAACGGGATGGCGGCGATGAGCGAACCGAGCGCATACGCCGTCACGAGCTGACCGGCCAGGGCCTGCGACACCCCCATCCCCGCTCCCACCTGCGGCAGCAGACCGGCGGGCAGCGTCTCGGTCACGATGCAGATGAACCCGGTCATGGCCAGGGCGAGCAGTGCCGCCATCGGCAGAAGTTCTCCGGCCTCCTGGAATGGGCCACCTTGCCCCCGTGCTACTTCAAAAGCCCTCGCCTTCATTGGCTCAACTCAACTTCTGTATCGATGAGTGCAAATGTAGTTCCGGGCTCTTGACGAGGTCACGACTTTTGTATCGACAAGGACAAATGTCGTACTCCGTGAAGTTCGCTTGCCAACAACTTCTGTATCAACTAGTATGTAAGTTAATCAACCTCGTCGCTTGCAGGAATTCACCATGGCCAAGATGGGTCGCCCCCGCGCGTTCGATCGGGACACGGCGGTGTCAGACGCCATGCATCTGTTCTGGGAACAGGGCTATGACGCGACTTCACTGGCGCAGCTCAAGGACAGTCTCGGCGGAGGCATTTCCGCGCCCAGCTTCTATGCGGCGTTCGGGTCGAAGGAGGCGTTGTTCCGCGAATGCGTGGACCTCTATCTGCAGACCCACGGGCGGGTCACGGACAGTCTGCGGGACGGCAGCCTGCCGCCGCGCCAGGCCATTGAGACAGCGCTGCGCCGCTCCGCCGCGATGCAATGCGAGCCGGGCCATCCGCGGGGGTGCATGGTGGCGTTGGGCACCATGAGCGGGTCGTCACCGACGACTGCCGCCGTAGCGAAGCCGCTGTTGGATTCGCGCGCCGATACGCGCGCCGGCCTGCGCGCCTGCGTCCGACGCGGTGTCGACGGCGGAGAACTCCGCGCGGACACCGACATCGCTGCGCTTGCCACGGCGTTCGACAGCTTCCTCATCGGACTGTCGACCCTCGCGCGCGATGGCGCCAAGGTCAGCCGCCTGCATGCAGCGATTGCACAGGTCATGCAGATCTGGGACGCTTCCCGTCGCCCCTGAGTACCCGCCAGGAACCTGTCCACCGACAGGCGCGATTCAAGCGCCGTTCAGGCGGATGAACCAGGCGGATGAACCGGGGCCGGAGCCCCGTTACGACGTCGTCGGGTCATGGCGCTGGAACCAATGGTCGACCAGGTCGACCGAGTCCATCCATTGGCTGGGATGCAGTTCTAGCTCGTGGTTGTTGCCTGTGAAGCTCGCGAGCGCCACATCCACGCCGCAGATCGACTACTCGCAGGGCTGCTCCGGCCACGGCGTCACCTTCACGCACCTGATCGGCAAGGTCCTGGCCGAAGCCCTTCAGGGGCAGCCGAAACGCTTTGACGCGTTCGCTTCGCTACCTCACTACCCCTTCCCCGGTGGGCGGCTGTTGCGCATCCCATTCACCGCGCTGGGGGCCATCTGGTACGACCTGCGGGGCCGCCTGCAGCGCTGAGTGCCGGTTGCAGGACGGCCTCGCATGTCCGCTGTCTTTCAATTCAGGGACGCGACTTTCCTTCGACCTCGTGCGCAGCGAGACAAAGATCACCGCGCTAGTTCGTCGCTCGATCTACTGCCGCGTCCCACATCCCCATCGCATCGACCACGGCCTTCTCGATGACTGCGCTTCGCACACGATCCCGGGCGAGCACTGACAAGCCCTGGAAGAAGCAGTCGAACGCGATGGACAGTGAAGCCGGATCCGTGGTGTCGCGCAGCTC
>NZ_JARVXN010000028.1:0-58714 GCF_048957715.1 Mitsuaria sp. CC2
TGATGCCCCGCTCCACGCAGGCACGGAATCCGGCCCGGGTGCGATTGCGCACTTCTCGAAGCAACTGCGTGACGGCCTCGCTGCCCGCGGAAGTGGCCCCAACCACGCCGAGCGCGACCATGCACCCTCTCGGATGGCCGCTCTCGATCTGCATCTTTGCGGACCGGTGCATTGCAAGGAACACGGCTTCGCGCGGCGGAACCGACGTGTCATGCAGGCTCCGCGTCAGGTTGCCGTAGATCTCCATGTATCGCTCCACGGCCTCTTTGTAGAGCGCCTCCTTGGACTCGAACGCAGCGTAGAAGCTGGGCGCGGAGATCCCGGCTCCCATCGCCGCCTTCAACTGCGACAGGGACGTCGATTCAAAGCCGTGTTCCCAGAAGAGATGCATTGCCGAAGTGACCGCCGCATCGCGGTCGAAGGTGCGTGGTCGGCCCCGCTGAGCCATGGACGTCTCCGTCAGTTCAAAGATACATACTAGTCGATACACAATGCCGGGGCAAGTGGCGGCTTTTCTTTGCTGCCGAGCGCTCGCTCTCGCGAGAAGACTGTTGACACGATCTTCCAGCTCGCCTTATATTTGTACTGCTCGATACGTAAATCGGGACAACGCGGGTGATCACCAACCCGCATTTTTTTTCTCCATTTGTGTACCAACCGATACGGAATAATCCTATGTCCAAAGAACTTGAAGCCCGTCTGGATGCCATCGAAAGCCGCTTCGCCATCGATGCGCTGATCGCCAACTACGCCGAGGCGTTCGACACGATGAACGAGGAGCTGCTGGAATCGCTCTGGTTCCCCGAGTCGCGACTGTTCCTGGGCGCCAACGGCAACTCCGAAGGCCTGGAGGCCATCATGGCGCAGGCACGCGTCAACATGAAGCGCATGCCCCACATGCACCACTGGATGGCGAATGCGCTGATTTCCGTTGACGGCGACAACGCGCACGGTCTGGTCGCTGCGGACTGCATCTTCTATGACGTGGACAAGGGTCCTCTCCAGGCGAGCGGCCAGTACCGCGACGTCTATCAACGACGCGACGGCCGCTGGGCCTTCCTGGAGCGCACCTTCACCATGCACTACGCCGTGCCGCTCCAGAACTGGGTTCCCATCATGGGCACCGAACGTTTCGGCCGTCCGGACTGAAGCGAACCGCGAGCACCGACCATCATGCAAACGACGACTTCCGCCACGCGCCGGTGGTCGGCGTTCGCGGTGTTGCTGGTGGGGGCGTTCCTGCCCCCGCTGGACTTCTTCATCGTGAACGTCGCCCTGCCTTCGATCCAGAGCACGCTCCACACGACCCCTGCGGAACTGCAACTGGTCATCTCCGGATATGCCGCCGCCTATGCGGTCTTCCTCATCACCGGAGGGCGGCTGGGCGATCTCTTCGGCCGACGCAGGATCTTCCTGATCGGCATCACCGGCTTCGGATTGACGTCCGTGATGTGCGGCCTCGCGACATCGCCCGCCATGCTGATCATCGCGCGGGTGCTCCAGGGCCTGAGCGCCGCGGCCATGGCGCCTCAAGGACTGGCCTCCATCCATGCGCTGTTCCCGGAACATGAGCGTTCACGCGCGCTGGGACTCTACGGCGCAGCCGTGGGGCTGGCGGCCGTGGCCGCGCAGGCGCTCGGCGGTGCGTTGATCTCCGCGGACTTCCTTCACCTGGCGTGGCGCATCATCTTCCTCATCAACCTGCCGGTGGTGGTCGCCGTCCTGATCTTCGGCCTGCCCTTGCTGCCCGACGCCCGCGGCGACAGCCCGGCGCCGGTCGACCGCATCGGCGTACTTCTTTGCGCCCTGACCCTCGGCCTGCTGATCGTGCCTCTGGTCGAAGGGCGGGAACATGGCTGGCCGTTGTGGGCCTGCGCCATGCTGATCGCGTGTCCCGTCGCCGCCATCGGCTTCTGGCGCTACGAAATGGCCTACGCCCGCCGAGGCGGCATGCCCCTCATCAGCGTGGACCTGATCCGCAGACCTGGCCTGATGAGCGGTCTCACAGGCGTGCTGTTCTTCTACGTCGTCTCCGCCTTCTTTCTGGTGTTCTCCGTCTATCTCCAATCGGCACTCGGCTTGAGCCCGTTGGACACCGGCCTGATATTCCTGCCCTTCGGCGTCGGCGCCTTCATCGGGCCCTTGACGACACCGTTGGCCATCCGGCTCTTCGGTCAGCGCGTTCCGGCCATCGGCATGATGCTCGAGGTCGCAGGGTGCGTACTCCTTGCCGCCTTGGTGGCCGCGACGCCCGGACAGATGCCGCCTCAGGTGCCGCTGATCCTGGCGGTCGGATTGTTGGGATTCGGACAAGGGTGGGCGCTGCCGACGCTGGTGCGATCGGTCATCAACCGCGCACCGGCGACTGGTTCCGGGATGATCGCCGGCATCACGAATTCGGCGCTGCAGATCAGTGCGGCGCTGGGCGTTGCGGTCATCGGCGGCGTCTTCTTCAGCGTCGCGGGCACTTCACCCGATGCGTCGTCCATGGCGAGGGCGCTGATGGTCGCCATGTTGTGTGTTGGAGCCAGCCTGACGGTCTCGGCCGTGCTCTCGATCGTCGCTTCAATAGCGAGCGTCAACATGGCGGCGAGGCCCGCGCCGCATTGAGGCCGTGCACCCTTCCCCGCAGTCAACGAAAGTCATCCATGCGCATCCCTCGCCTCATTCCGAAGGTCGCCTACCTGCTGTGCGCACTTACCTTGGGAACTTCCGCCATCGCGGCACCGCCGGCTGATCTCACCATCGAGCAACTCACCTCGTTGCGTCGCCAGTCGTCCGCCGGGCTCGCCACATTGGAGGATCGACGCCTGGCCTTTGAGCGGCTGATGGCAGCGATGCCTGTCGACCGTCAAGCCACCTTCGCGGCAGACGAGATCGGCGGCATACCCGGGACGTGGGCGAGATCAGGAGGCGGCGAGGCCACCGCCAACGTGGTGGTATATCTGCATGGTGGCGGGTTCTACAGCGGATCCTCCAGCACCCATCGCAATGTCGCCGCTGCCTTGTCCGCCCGTTCGAACGCCGATGTCTTCGTGTTGGACTACCGTCTGGCACCCCGGAGCAAGTACCCCGCTCAGCTCGACGATGCAGAGCAGGTGTACGAGGCGATGCGAGCGCGCGGCTATCCGGGTTGCGCCATCGCCCTGGCCAGCGATTCCGCCGGAGGTCTTCTTGCGGCGGACCTCACCGTCCGCTTGAAGAAGCGAAGTGCGCCGCTGCCTTCGTCGCTTTTCCTCATGAGCCCGGTCTTCGATTTCTCGGGCAGTTCACGTTCCATGCAGGACAAGGGAGGAACGGACCCGATCATCAGCGCGGCAGGGGTCAGGAACTCCAGCGCGGCAGCATTTGGAATCACCGAAACCGCCCCGCTTGCGCAGGCCTGGTCGGAGGACCTGACCGGGTTTCCTCCTACGCTCATCCAGGTCGGCGCTGACGAGGCCCTGCTCGACGACGCGTTGATCTTTGCCCAGAAGGAGGCGAATGCGGGCGTGCCGATCAAGTTGGCAACGTACCGGGGCGTGCTTCACCAGTGGCAGATCTTCCCGACCAACTTCGCGCCCGCGCGCGCGGCGCTCGCCGAAGGGGGGCGATTTCTGCAGGAACACTTCTGCCGTTGAGGCGACACCGGACGTGCTGGCGGTGGGCATGTGATTATGATGAGTGAATGTCTGCTACCGAATCGCTCGATCCCCAGCCCCTCAGCCGCACGCCCGGTACTTCTCTGCATCGGCAGATCTACATGGTCCTGCTCAACGAGATCAAAAGCGGCGTCTACGCGGAACTCGGGGCCCTGCCCAAGGAAGAGACGCTCTGCGAGCGGTTCGATGTGTCGCGCATCACTGTCCGGCGCGCGTTGGCAGACCTTGCGGAACAGGGTTACGTCGAGCGACGCCACGGGTTGGGCACCTTTGTGCGTGCGGGGGTAGGCGCCACGGCGCCAGCACCAAGCCTGGGGCTGTTGGAGGAACTGCGCCATGTGGCCGCCGAGACACAGGTCGATGTGCTGGAGGTCGGCCCCAAGGTGCCGCCGGCCGTGGTGGCCGGGGCCTTGGGTCTGACATCCTCCGACAAGGCCATCCACGCCGTGCGGGCGCGCCGGATCGGCGCCACGCCGACGATGCTGACGGAGGCGTGGATTGCGCCTGCTCATGCAAAGGGCGTGACGGCGACATCCTTGAAGAAGCGTGCGCTCTACGAGATTCTCCAGGCGCAGGGAGTCCAGTTCGGTCGCGTCGTGCAGGAAATCACCGCCGTGCCCGCGGATCCCACCCGTGCCCGCCTGCTGGGCCTGAGCGTGGGGATGCCGCTGCTGAAGATGGTGCGCGTGATGCACGCCCTCGATGAACACGTGATCCTGCACATCAGCATCTATCTCTCGCCCGATCACAGCCGCATCCTCATGGACATCCCCGCCGACGCCATCAACACGATGTCGGCCGGGAAGGTCGTCCACCAGCGCTGATCGCGCCGGCGCCTACGCGCCTGATCACGCTCCTCATGAGCCCAAGATTTGCACGGGAGTGCAAAGGGGCTTTACACGTCCTGTAGTTGTACTCACAATATAACCACATGACCACAACCCACACCCCTCCCCGCCCGAAGTCGCTGCGCGAGCTGCTGGCCGGTCCCGGCCTGGTCGTCGCTCAGGCCGCCTACGACGCCATTGGCGCCAGGCTGATCGAGCAGGCCGGCTTTGACGCCGTCTACATGACCGGCGCCGGCACGTCGCTGGCGCGCGGTTATCCTGACTTCGGCCTCCTGACGCAGACGGAGATGGCCGAGAACGCTGGCGTGATGGCGCGCTCCGTGGGCATTCCGCTCGTGGCCGATGCCGATACCGGCTACGGCAACGAACTCAACATCACGCGGACCGTCCGCGAGTACGAAGCTCGCGGCGTGGCCGCCATCCACCTCGAGGATCAGGTGTCGCCCAAGCGCTGCGGTCACCTGGACGGCAAGGAGGTTGTCCCGCGCGCCGAATTCCTCTCGAAGATCCGGGCCGCCGTCGAGGCGCGCCGCTCGCACAAGTTCCTCATCATTGCCCGCACCGACGCACGTGCCGTGCTCGGCCTGGACGAGGCCATCGACCGCGCCAATGCGGCGCTGGATGTCGGCGCCGACATCGCCTTCGTCGAGGCCATGCAGACCCGCGAGGAGGTCGAGCTCGTGCCCCGCCGCGTGCGCGGCGCGTGCCTGCTGAACATCGTGGCCGGGGGACGTACCCCGGTACTGGACACGGCCGAAGCCGAAGCGATGGGCTACAAGCTCGCGCTCGTGCCGGGCCTGCTCGTCAGCGCCATGATCGAAGCGGGCGACGCCGCCCTGACCGCGCTCAAATCGAGCCGCGTCGTGCCTTCGGTCGCCGCCAGCGTGGGAGAGACCTTCCGACGCTTCGGGGCCGACGACTGGGATCGACTCCGTCGTCGCTTCAACGCCGGTGCGGAAGCGATCCACGGTGATGCCCCCATGGTCGGTGTCCACACCTTCCCACGAGGCAACGCCCAATGACCGCCCACACAATGACCGCCCGGACGCTCTTCGACAAGATCTGGGACTCCCACGTCGTGCGCGAGCTCGGCGACGGCTGGTCGCTGCTGCACATCGACCGGCATCTCCTGCACGATCTGTCCGGTTCGGCGTCGCTCGCCGACATGGCCGAGCGCGGGCTGGCCGTGCACGATCCCGCGCTGGCGTTCTCGACGCCGGACCATGCGGTGTCGACACAGCCAGGACGCGACGGCGGCACGTATCCCGGCGGAAGCAAGTTGTGGGCTTCGCTCAAGGCCGGCTCCGAGCGGACACAGATCCGCCTGTTCGACCTCGGTCAGCGCGGCCACGGCATCGTGCACGTCATGGGACCGGAGCAAGGCATCGTGCTGCCGGGGCTCACCATGATCTGCGGCGACAGTCACACCTGCACCAACGGCGCACTGGGCGCTCTTGCCCTCGGTGTCGGATCGAGCGAAAGCACGCATGCGCTGGCGACGCAGACACTACGCCTGCAACGTCCCCGGCGCATGCGCATCCGATGCGAAGGCGCGCTGGCGCGCGGCGTGACGGCGAAGGATCTGGCGCTTCACATCATCGGAAAACTCGGGGCTGCCGCGGGCGTCGGCCATGCGATCGAATATGCCGGCCCCGTGGTCGAGGCCATGGAGGTCGAGGCCCGGCTCACGCTGTGCAACCTGACGGTCGAACTCGGTGCCCGCTCCGGCATCATCGCGCCCGATGAACGGACCTTCGCCTACGTGAAGGGCCGCCGCTTCGCGCCGCAGGACGAGGACTTCGAGGCTGCGGTCTCGGCCTGGCGCGACCTGAAGAGCGACCCGGACGCCGTCTTTGATCGCGAGGAGGTCATCGATGCGAGTCTGGTGGCGCCGACGGTTACCTGGGGCACCAGCCCTGAACAGGCGATCGCGATCGACGCCAGCATTCCCGACCCTCGTGACGCCGCGCCGAAGCAGGCCACCGCGATCGCCGAGGCGTTGGACTACATGGGCCTGACCGCCGGTACGCCGATCTCCGGAACCCCCATCGACTGGGTGTTCATCGGGTCCTGCACCAACTCGCGGCTGTCCGATCTGCGCGTCGCCGCCGACCTGGCGCGCGGTCGCCGCGTGGCGCCGAACGTGCGCGCTTGGGTCGTGCCCGGCTCCGAGGACGTCAAGCGCGCGGCGGAAGAAGAAGGCTTGCACGAGGTGTTCACCGCCGCCGGCTTCGAATGGCGCGAGCCCGGCTGCGGCATGTGCGTCGCAGCGAACGGCGAGCAGGTGCCGCCAAAGGCGCGCTGCGTCTCCACGTCCAACCGCAACTTCGTCGGCCGCCAGGGACCGCAGGCACGCACCCATCTCGCCAGTCCCGCGATGGCGGTGGCCGCCGCGGTGACCGGTCACCTGATCGACGTGCGTCGTCTTGCCTGATCGAAGGGCTCATCCCATGACACCGTTCACCAGCGTCACCGGCCCCGCAGTCCCGTTCATGCGGGCCAACGTGGATACCGATCTCATCGTGCGCATCGAGCGCCTGACCAGCCTGCCCAAGGACCAGCTCGGCCCCTACGCCCTCGAATCGCTGCGTTACCTGCCCGACGGCACCGCCGACCCCGCATGTCCCTTCAACGAGCCCCGCTTCCTGAACGCCCCGTTCGTGCTGGCCGCCGAGAACTTCGGTTGCGGCTCCTCCCGCGAAGGTGCGGTCTGGGCGTTGATGTGCCTGGGCGTGCGAGCCGTCATCGCGCCCAGCTTCGGCGACATCTTCTTTTCCAACTGCTTCCAGAACGGCGTGCTTCCCATCCGTCTGCCGCTCGATGACATCGCGGCGTTGGCCCGGCAGTGCGCGGACGGCGCGTCGCTGACGGTCGACCTGACGGCCAGGACGATCTCTGCCGGCGACGGCGCGCCGCAGTCGTTCGACGTCGACGCGACGCGACGCGAAGCGCTGCTCAACGGTCTGGACGACATCGGCCTGACGCTGCGCGACGACGCGGCGATCCGGGCCTGGCAGGCGCGCGACCGCGTGGAGCGCGCGTGGGCCTGGCGGCCCGTCGGCGCGTAGATCCGGGCGCGCGGACCCCGGCGCTTCACAGAACCCCATTCCTCAAACAACAGGAGACTTGCCATGCCCACCCTCGACATCGCCGGCGATGCCCGCCGCACCATCGACGTCATCAAGCAGGGCGGCATCGCCCTGGTGCCCAACCAGACCGGCTATGCGATGACCGGCGCGATGCTGGACCCGCTGCAGAAGATCTACGACACCAAGCGCCGCGGCGGCCACAAGCGCAACGCGATGGCGGCCGACCTGGAGACGCAGCGCGAACTGATGACGCTCGGCAAGCGCGAGCAGGAGATGGTCGAGGCGATCACCGTCGACTTCGATCTGCCGCTTGGCGTGATCGGCACCTTCCGCGCGGATCATCCGCTGCTCGTCAAGCTGGGCGGCGACGCCCTGAAGGCCTCCACCGCCGGCGGCACCATCGGCAACCTGCTCAACGCGGGTCCGTTCCACAAGGAGCTGACGCGGCTCTCGCGCGAGGAGGTGGTGCCGCTGTTCGGGTCCTCGGCCAACCTGTCGGGCACCGGCACCAAGTTCGCCGTCGAAGACATCCAGCCGGAGCTGCGCGCCATCGCCGACATCACGATCGACTACGGCCTGTGCCGCTATCACACCTATCGCCGGGCGGGCACGCTGATCAATTTCTCGAACATGCAGGTGATCCGGATCGGCGTCTGCTACGAGTTGATCGCCGGCGTGCTCAAGCGCTACTTCAATGTGGAGCTTCCGCCCGACCCCGGTCTGGACGTGCTGCCGTCGGGTCACCTGAACGAGTTCATGCTGAAGAACGTGCAGTGAGGCGGCCATGACTGACAAGCACAACACCGTTCGGCGGACCCTGCTGCAAGGCGGCGCCGGCTTCGCCTTGTCCCCACTCGCATCACTGACGGCCCGTGCCGCAGCCGACGCCTGGCCGACCGCACCGATCCGCCTCGTGGTCGGCTATCCGGCAGGCGGCGGCTCCGACGTCATGGCGCGCGAGATCAGCGTACCGCTGGCGCGCCTGCTCGGCCAGGCGGTCGTCGTCGACAACAAGCCGGGCGCCAGCAGTTCGCTGGCAGCCGCTGACGTCGCCCGCGCCGCGCCGAACGGCTACACGCTCGGGCTCCTCGACAACGCGCCATTGACCATCGTGCCGTCCCTGCGCAATCCCGGCTACGACCCGCTGACGGGCTTCGTGCCGATCGCGATGGTGTCTCAGGCGCCCCAGGTGCTGATCGCAGCGCCGTTGTTGCCTGCGAACAATGCGCGTGAGCTGATCGACCTGCTGAAGAAGCAGCCGGGCAAGCTCAACTACGGCTCTGGCGGCTCAGGCAGCGTCTCCCATCTGGCGGCCGAGTTGCTGAAGGCCCGCAGTCAGACCTTCGCCGTACACGTGCCCTACCGCGGCGGCGCGCCGATGGTGACCGCGCTGATGTCCGGTGAGGTCCAGTTCGGATTCCTGACGTACACCGGGACGGCCGGCTTCATCAAGTCCGGGCACATCAAGGCCTTGGGCGTGAGCTCCACGGCACGCCTGCCGAGCCTGCCCGATGTGCCGACGATCGCGGAGAGCGCCATTCCCGGCTTCGACGCGCCAGGCTGGTATGCGCTGATGGCCCCGGCAGGGCTGCCGCCGGCCATCGTCGCGCAGCTCCAGAAAGCGCTTCGGGAGGCCATGGGAACGCCGGCGATCGCCGCCCGGATGGAATCCCTCGGACAGACCATCGCCACCGGCAAGGTGGACCCGAAGCAGACGATCACTGCCGAGTTCAAGCAGTGGAAACAGCTGATCTCGGAACGCAAGATCGTCATCGAGGGCTGACCGCCTCGCGGTCTCACCAGCGGCCCTGGACGGCGGTCTGCCGCCTGCGCCGGGGCCCCAGCAATCTCACGAAGGGTCACCCATGAACGGCTTGATGCAGGACCGTCCCCTGCTCATTTCCCAACTGATCGACTTCGCCGAACGGCACAACGGCGGCACCGAGATCGTCTCGCGCCGTGTCGAAGGCGACATCCACCGCTACACCTGGGCCGAGTGCGCGCAGCGGGCCCGCCGTGTGGCCAACGCCCTGGATGCCGAGAGCCTGGAATCTGGCGATCGCGTGGCCACCCTGGCATGGAATGGATATCGGCATCTGGAGCTCTACTACGGGGTGAGCGGGTCAGGCCGGGTACTCCATACGCTGAATCCGCGACTGCATCCCGACGAAGTCGCGTGGATCGTCAATCACGCCGATGATCGCGTCCTCTGCTTCGATCTCAGTTTCCTGCCGCTGGTGCAGGCCATCCACAGCCGGTGCGACACGGTCGAGCGATGGGTGGCGCTGTGCGACAGCAGCCGATTGCCCGTCGACAGTGGCATCCCCGACTTGATCAGCTACGAGGACTGGATTGCGGCGCATCCCTCCCGCTATGTCTGGCCGAGCTTCGACGAGAACACCGCGTCGAGCCTCTGCTACACCAGCGGCACGACGGGCCATCCCAAGGGCGCCTTGTACAGCCATCGATCCACGGTCCTGCATGCCTACGGCTCCGTCCAGCCCGACATCATGGGACTGTCCGCCCGCGATGCCGTCCTGCCGGTGGTTCCCATGTTCCACGTCAACGCCTGGGGCATCCCGTACTCCGCGGCAATGGTGGGCTGCAAGCTGGTGTTCCCCGGCCCGGCCCTGGACGGGAAGTCCGTCTACGAACTGATGGAATCAGAGCAGGTGACCTTCGCCGCCGGCGTGCCGACGGTGTGGCAGATGCTGCTGAGCCACGTCCAGTCGGGCGCCCACTCGTTCTCGACGCTGAAGCGGACGGTCATCGGCGGCGCGGCCTGCCCGCCCGCGATGCTGCGGGCCTTCGAGCAGCAGCACGATGTGCGGGTGCTGCACGGCTGGGGCATGACCGAGATGAGTCCGATCGGCACGGTCTGTTCATTGAAGAAGCGGCACGATGGCTTGTCGGCCGACGAGCGCCTGCGCGTGCTCGAGAAGCAAGGCCGGGCGGTGTACGGCGTCGAGATGAAGATCGTCGCTGACGACGGCCGCGAGTTGCCCTGGGACGGGCGGTCCGCTGGCGAGCTGATGGTCCGCGGCCCCTGGATCGTGCGCGACTACTTCAAGTCGGAAGGCGGCGATCCGCTGGTCGATGGATGGTTCCCCACCGGCGATGTCGCCACCATCGATGCCGACGGCTACCTGCAGATCACTGACCGCAGCAAGGACGTGATCAAGTCTGGCGGCGAGTGGATCAGCTCCATCGAGATCGAGAACATCGCCATGGCGCATCCCGCCGTGGGCATGGCCGCCTGCATCGGCATCAAGCATCCGAAATGGGACGAGCGCCCGGTCGTTGCCGTGGTCGTCCGCCCGGGGGCCCAGGTCACGACGACGGAACTGCTCGACTTCTTCAGGGACAAACAGCTGGCGAAGTGGCAGATCCCAGACGATGTGGTGTTCGTTGACACCATCCCTCTGGGCGCCACCGGAAAGATGCTCAAGACCCGGCTGCGTGAACAACTGAAGGATCATCCATGGACGACGTGACAAAGGCGCCCTCCCCGCGCACGCCCGGGTCCATCGAGCTCGTCGCCGTCGGCGACGTCTTCCTGAATCGCGACGATCCGGACGAGTCCTTCACGCATGTCGGTCACCTGCTGCAGAAGAGCGACCTCACGTTCGGCAATTCGGAAGGAACCTACGCCCAGGACCCGCAGGCCGATGCCGACATGATGGCGGCCATCCTGGCGCCACCCGGCAACATCGCTGCCCTCGCCCGGGCCGGCTTCGACGTGATGTCGGTAGCCAACAACCACATCAACGACTGGGGGCGGGCCGGCATGCACTCGACGCTCGATGCCTTGCAGCGAGTGGGCATCCGGCCGGTTGGTTTTGGACGCGATGCGGACGAGGCATTCGCTCCGGTCTGCGTGACCGTGGGAGACACACGCATTGCCTTCGTCGCGGCCTCGATGATCGGCTCGTGGAATGCCGCCGCGACTTCTCATCGAGACGGTGTGGCGATGCTGGAGATCTCGACGCAGTATCAAGACCTGCACCGGCAGCCCGGCAGCCCTCCGCACGTCCGATCGCATCTGACCGAGACCGCCGTGGCCCGCGTGGTCAGGAGCTTCGAGGCTGCGGCCGCTCAGGCGGACATCGTGGTGGGCAGCTTCCATTGGGGGGTGCATTGCTTCCCGGCGATGCTGGCCGAATACGAAGGGGAGCTGGCCCGGCTGGCCATCGACCATGGCGCCGATGTGATCCTCGGGCATCACCAGCACATCCTCAAGGGCGTCGATTTCCACAAAGGCAAACCCATCTTGCACGGGCTGGGGAACTTCGCCTTCGATCTTCCGGGCATCGAGAAGATCGCCAGACCTCGAGCGGTACGCGAGACGATTGAGATCCATGGGGAGTACGGGATCTTCTCGCGCGACGGCTACCCCACCGTCCCATTCCACGAGGAGTCGCGGATGACAGTCGTGGCGCACATCGCGTTCAACGAGGGACAGGACCCGATGGTGGAGGTGACGCCGTGCCTGATCAATCCGCAAGGTCAGCCCGCCCCCATCCCGCCATCGGACGAGGCCGCGTTCGCTCGATTCCTGACCTATCTCAAGCGGATCCACTGGCTGGCAGATCTGCACGCCGACATTGAGGTCAGGGGCGATCGCATCGCGATTCGACCTCCGTTGCGCGAGCCCCGATCAGAGACGTAATCGGAAGCGAAGACAGGCGTCGCATCGACGCGCCTGCAACACCAAGGGTTTGCCCATTTGTTAAGTGTCTATGTTGTAATAACAATAGAACCACATAACAACGGAGCAAGGTCCATGGACCAAAAACACCTTTCCTCGACCGGCAGAGTTGCGGCGACCACCGGCGGCGTCCTCCTCGCATTCAATGCACTGATCCCTGTTCATGCGCAGAGTTCGGTCAGCCTGTACGGCATCGTTGACGGCGGCGTCATCTCGGCACGCAGCGGCGCACCTGGGGGCAAGACGCAGACGGCCGTGGTGTCGGGCCTCAACAGCGCCTCGCGCTGGGGTCTGCGCGGCACCGAAGACCTCGGTGACGGCTTCAGTGCCTTCTTCGTGCTCGAGGCCGGCTTCGATCTCGACAGCGGTTCTTCCAAGGCCTACGCCGGAAACCCGAGCACGGCCACGCCGACAGCACCCAATGGGTCCTCGTCCACCGGCTTCAACAGGCGGGCCGTGGTCGGCATCAACAGCCGCTGGGGCAGCTTGTCACTCGGCCGTGACTACACCCCAACCTTCCATGCGCTGAACTCGTCCGACGTGTTCGTCCTGGGCCTGTTCGGCAACCTGCAGGCGGCGACGAATCTCACGGGGACTTCCGAACGCTGGGCTCGGGCCAGCAATGCGGCGTTCTACGTCTCGCCGGACCTCAGCGGGCTGAAGATCCGGGCCATGTACAGCCTCGGCTCCGAAGGCGGAACAGGGAGCGGCAATCTCCCCCGGGACGCGAACCGGATGATCGCCGTGGGGGCAGAATACAAGGTCGGCAACCTGCAGGTCCTCAGCTCGTATCAGGAGCTCACCTATCCGCTGGTGGCGGGATCGCCGCTGGCGTTCACCGGCGGCACCGCCAGGCGCAAGGATGCCACCCTCGGCGCCCGCTACCGGATCGGTACGGTCGAGCTCGGGGCCGGTTACTTCAACGTCGGCTCACCGGTCAACGGTAGCGATGCGTGGCTGGGCGCGACCTGGGACATCGGATTCGGCGCGTTGCGGGCGCAGGTTCAGCGCCTGTCCCAGGACAACCCCGCCGGCGGCCGGGACCGGCGCGGCTACGTGCTCGGGTTGGGCTATGTCTACACGCTGTCCAAGCGCAGTAGTGTGTATGCCACCTACGGGCATGTCTCGAACAACGACAAGGCGTCTTTCACTCTTTATTCCAATGACGTCGCCGTCACGGCGGGAGCAATGGGCGCCAGGCCGAGCGCCATCGGCCTGGGCATGAGGCACGCGTTCTGATCTCAATCCCGCATGCCGTCGCGCGCCGATCGCATGAGGCTGCTCTCGCTCGTGCAGGCGCCAACGACGCGTGCCGCGCGGCGGCAGCGATGGGCGAGACCTGCGCAACGCTTGTCCGTCAGCATCACTTGCCTCTATGATCTACCAACTAGTTGATTGTATCTTTCGTCGATACGAGGACATCATGGACAACCCAGGCAACCCCAAAGCGTCGACCAACAAGCCCGAGTGAGGATGACGGTCACCCCTCTCATCCCCGTTCGGACGATGCAGTTCGACGCCCCTGGGAACGACGAGTTCCATCCGCTCTACGTCGCCGGCAACGCGCAGCTGTCCTATCAGCACAGCGCAATCGGGTTGTATGTGGCACACCTCGAGCCCTTCTTCGTGAAGTCGCTCCGGCGTGTGATGGACCGCATCAGCGACCCGACGCTGCGAGAGGCGGCGGACCGCTTCTGCCGCCAAGAGGCTCAGCACTACCAACGGCACGTCGACTTCAACAAGGTCATCCTTGCCCACGGATATCCGGGCCTGGCGGAACGGGCCGAGCGGCTCAAGCAGGAATTCGACGGCTTCCTCGCCAGCGAAAGCGACAAGTTCCGGATCGGCTACATCGAAGGGTTCGAGTCCTACACCACGCAGTTGGGTCTGTACCTGCTGCGCAGCGGTCTCTACGACCACCCGCGCACCCACGCCGCGTTCGGCGAACTCTTCAAGTGGCACATGCTCGAGGAGATCGAGCACCGGCACGTGGCCTTCGAGGTCTACCGGCATTTCCACGATGACAACGCGCATCGCATCCGGATGTGCTGGTTCGCGCAACGGCACATGTTCAGCTTCATGCGTGACTGCGAACGGCTGATGTCCGCCGTCGACATCGGACGTCACGGCGATCGCTGCCGCATCCGGTGGAAGCATCGCCTCGTCCTGCAGGTCGTCACCTCCGGCATGCGGGCGAAGGCGATGCTCCCCTGGTATACGCCGCATGCCCTTCGCATTCCTGCGAGCATCGAGGCGCTGTCGACCAGGTTCACGGAAAGAGCCGTGCAGGTGCGCTAGCGCGAAGTCGGATCCTGACTAGGCCCTCGGCAACAAGGCCAGGCCAAGCTTCCCTAGCGCCATCCAGCTCCTGATCCGGCCTTGATCCAGTCCTGCCATCAACCGCGCGACCTGCAGCAATTCCGCCTTCGGGAAATCCGCTGGCAGCTTGCGCATGAGTTGCATGGCTTCGTCGCGTTTCCTTCCCAGACTGTCGAGGTCGGCACGCGCGCGCAATCGGATCAGTTGCCTCTCATCCGGATCAGTGGCATAGGCCGGTGTGCCCAGTTGCTGGCGCCAGGAGTCCTCGAGAGGTCCCGTATCCAGTCCATCAAACCCCAGATCCTCGACAAGCCGCAGTGCCGCCGCACGATGCTCCGCGTGGTCGCCCGACACCGGCAAGGCAATGCGCCCTTTGCGGCCTGAGGCTTGCCCGCGATGTTCGAGGCTCAGCTCCGAGATGCTGTTCAATGCCTTCACGAGCGGCCGTCCGACCTGAATCGATGTCCATGCCGTTTCCGGCATGCCCGCCTCGATGTCGGCAATCGTCCCGTCCCGGGCCGGCACGTAATTGGACGTGTCGATCACCGCGATGTCGTCGGACATTCGGTCGAAGATCCTCCGCGGCAGCTCGCCCATCCGTCCCAGCGGAATGGACAGGATCAGGATGTCGGCGCCCGTCGCTGCGTCCAGGATGTCCACTGCCAGCGCGCCGGTTTCGATCTCGATGCGGCGCAGGGTTTCCGGGCCGCGCGAGTTGGCGATCCGTACGCGATGGCCCGCTTGAACCAGTCTCCGCGCAAGGATGGATCCAAAGGTTCCGGCGCCTACGATGCCAATGTTCTTCACGTTAGTTCCCATTGATAACCTTCAATGGACCGCGACTCTATACTTTCATTCCGGAAGCACAAGACGGCACTTTTTGGTGTGTCGGTCACATCGAGGGAACCTATGGCATCCATTCTGGAAGGCTGGCCGCACGAGGTCACCGAGCGCGGCATCCGCCTTCGCGCATGCATGCCCCACGACCTGCTCACCCGACTGGGCGACAAGTGGACGATCCTGGTGCTCTCGTTGCTCAGCGTCGCGCCGTCACACCGGTTGCGCTTCTCGCAGATCAAGTACGGCGTGGAAGGAATCTCCCAGCGCATGCTGACCTTGACGTTGCGGCATCTGGAGCGGGACGGTCTCGTGACCCGCCACTACTTCGCGGAGGTTCCGCCGCGTGTCGAATACGAACTCAGCGAACGAGGGTCGAGCCTGCAGGAGCCGATGAAGGCCTTCGCTGGATGGATGCGAGAGGCATGGCCGACGATTGAGCGATCCAGGGCGGATTTCGACCGGGAGCTTGCCCGTCGCATGCCCGACGCGTGATCGGCATGTGATCGACGTTTTCGCTGCGGTCTGTTCCATTGGGCAGGTCCTGACCGGGACTGCGCTCATTGCGGGTAACGCTTGCCCACCGACTCCAGCGGCCAGGCATCACTTCGCGCTGGCGCCGCGGGCAGGCCATCTCCACCAACGAGATTGGATTCGCTGGGGTTGTCCATCCACGCGTATCGCGCGGCCAGCGGCCGCGACACGAGCGGACTGCTCAGCACCACCGCATCGCCGTCAATGCGCGCGGTGGCCGGCACGAACTGGCGATCTGCGCCCGCGACCACGAAGCCGCGCAGCGCATCACCCGCCAGGGCGGTGCGCAGTCCGCCGCCGGTGTTCTTGAACCTCAGCCGTATCTCATCGCCACGCACTTCGGAACTGACCAGAAGCGGCCCACTGGCCGGCTCGGCGCGCAGTCCCATGTCGTGCAGCGCCACGCCGGCCAGGCGCTGGCCCAGCGTGCGCTTGTTGCGGGGATGGATGTCGTTGGCGTCACCCACGTCGATGGCCACGACCATGCCGGTGTGTGCCAGCGTCAGCGCCTGGGCCTGGGCGTCACGCAACTCGGCCCAGCCACCCTGCCCGGGGCGGTTGTTCTTCAGCGGCAGGAAGGACGCCAATTGCACGAAGAAGAATGGCAAGTCAGGTTGGCGCAGCTGCGCGCGCCAGTCGCTGATCAGCCGCCGGAAACCGTCCGCATACGCCGCCGCGCGACTGGTGTTGCTCTCGCCCTGATACCAGAGCACGCCGCGGAAGGACAAGCCGCCCAGTGGCGCGATCAGGCCGTTGTGGGCCAATGTCGGCGCGTCATTGGCGGTGAGGCCGCTGGGCATCATCACCTTCTCGACGCGAGCGCGCCAGGCGCCCGCCAGGGATACCGTGCCGGCGGGCGTGTCCAGCCGCACGTCGGCGGCATCACCCACGATGCCGCCGCCGCCGCCCGTGTCGGTCACGCGCACGGCGATCCAGTTCACGCCGGCGCGCAGCAGGCCGGCGGGCAGCGCGTAGGCGCGCGGCAGAGTGAAATCGCATTGCCCTTTCATCTGCCGGCCGTTGACCCAGACTTCGTCGCAGTCGTCGACGTTCGCCAGATGCAGCGTGGCGACGCCGACGGCCTGCGCGGCATCCAGCTCGACTTTGCGGCGCATCCAGACGACGCCGTCCAGGTCAGCCAGCCCCTGGCTTTCCCACATGCCTGGCACCTGCAGCGTGGGCCAGTCAGCGTCCACGCCGTCGCTGGCGACGGACCAGCCACTGACGTTCACCCCCTGCCAAGGCAAGCCCGACTGCCAGGCTGACACGCGTTCTTCCATCCGCTGGCGCAGCGACTGCGCAAAGACGGCGTTGTCAGCGGGCAGATCCTTGACGAAGGGCGCCAGGTCGACGTCGGCCAGCGCGGCTTCGCGCCGCATCCAGGTCTCCAGATGCGAGCCGCCCCAGGACGTGTTGACCAGGCCGATGGGCACCCCCAGCGATGTCTGGATCTGGCGCGCAAAGTGGTAGCCCACTGCACTGAACTCGCCCACCCTGCCCGCCTCGGCGACCACCCAGTCGGCCGGCGCGATGTCGGATTCAGGGCGAAGGCTGGCGCGCAGCGGCACTCGGAGGTGGCGCAGATGAGCGTTTTGCGGCGCGGCGGTCTCTTGTGCGCCGGTATCGGTGGCCGACAACGGCCACTCCATGTTGGACTGACCGCCCAGCAGCCAGACATCGCCGATGAGGATGTCGCGACGCGTGGTCTCGCCGTCGCCGAGCACGCGCAACTGGTGCGGCCCGCCCGCCTTCATGGCGGGCAACTGCGCGGTCCAGCGACCATCACTTCCCGCCTTTGCGACGGCCTGTCTGCCCGCGAGCGTCACATTCAACGTGCGACCGGGCGCGGCCCAACCCCAGATGCGAATGGGTCGGTCCCGTTGCAACACCATGTTGTCGCCGAACACGCTGGCGAGGCGGACGTCGGCCTGGGCCGCGGTGGCTGCAAGACCCAACAGCACAGGGAGTAGCCGACGCAGCGGCGGTACGGACATGTTCATGGCTTGCCACGAAAATCAAATTGCTTTGTTATTAACGAATTTACTTGAACAAATCATCGAGGGGATTCAGGGAATTCACTCAGAAAGCACCATGGTGCAGCCCGACGCGTGTACGACGCCGGAGCCGCAAGACGCTTGCCGCACGATGGCGACAAGTCGCTGAGGCCGGCAGACGCTGCCGGCCCGGTCCCGAAGATCACTTGCGCAGCGCGGCAATGATGGCGTCAGCCAGTGGCGCGGTGGAGGCCGGGTTCTGGCCGGTGAACAGGGTTCGGCCAGAGGCTTGGCGATGCGTGCGGCGTTTGCGGCCAGGACACTGCGGAAGTGCTTCACCGCCGCGTCCCCTCCGGCCATCTTGGGGTCAAGACTCAGCTTGTCGATGGTCGGAGCCACGCCGCCGGGCGAGGCCAGATCGACCTGGAAGCCGGTCTTGGAGAGCTTCTCGTCCATGACGATGAATTCCTCAGCCCACACGCCACTGTCGTACTTCTGGCCGTCGGCACGCGTCCACTTGAGTCGAGCAACTCCACTGCGCTCCGCGATGGTCGCTTGTGCGCATCCGGAATCGAGGGCCTGTGTCGACGAAGACAAGTCTGTCGGAGCCACGGCGCACCCGGTTGCCGGTTCCTCGGCGATTCCTTGCCTGATTCGACAGCGAGGCGGTCGGGAGGAACAAGCGACGTAGCGCAGCAGCCAGCCCAACCGTGATTCAGCTGGTCAGCGGTGCTCGGGTCTTCGCCTGCCTGATCTCGCGGGCCGGAGGCGCACCGAACATGCGGCCGTACTCTCGCGTGAACTGCGGAACGCTCTCATACCCCACGGAGTACGCGGCATCGCTGGCCGATGTGCCCTCCGACAGCATCATGCGTCGGGCCTCGATCAGTCGAAGCTGCTTCTGGAATTGAAGGGGTGAGAGCGACGTCAGCGATCGGAAGTGTTGATGAAGGCTTGAAGCGCTCATCCCGGCGGCTTCGGCAAGCCGTTCGACTCTGAGCGGACGCTGATATTCGGCGCGGATGATGGCGACCGCGCGGGACACGCGCTGCACATGGCTCCCCGCCACGCCAAGACTGCGAATGGCGGGTCCGTGCTGACCCGCCAGCAGCCAGTAGTGCATCTCTCTCACCAGTTGCGCTTGAAGGATCGCGACCGCGGTCGGCTGATCCAGCACCTTCATCAGACGCAAGGCCGTAGCGGCAAGCTCCGGATCCGTGGGCTCGATGCTGAGCGGAGCGCCCTGCCCCTCGAGCGCCACGTTCAGCTCGACGATGAGTTGCTCGATCACGGAGTGATCGAGATCCAGCACCAGCGAAAAGTACGGCGCTCCCGCGGATGCGCTGGTGATCTGACTGACGGTGGGCACGTCCGCGGTGATCAGCATGGACTCGCCGGCGCGCAGGTCGAAACGCTGTCTTCCCGTCAGCACGCGCTTGGTGCCCTGGACCACGACGGCGATGAGCGGGCGGGAGATCGCGTATTGCAGCTCTCCGGGCGCGGTAGCGCGCACCACGGTCAAGCCGGGTACCGGCGTCGCGGCGACGCCATTCGAATCTGCGTGGAAATCTGCATAACGGCGTACCGCGTGGAGCAAGGTGTCGGTCATGGCTGAACGGTACCGGCAGCCCCTGGGCTTCGCAACGGCCCTTGGCGGAATGAGCAAGAAGGCGCGAGGAACCCGCAACTTTCCCGGAAGGCGACGCGAGACACTGATTCCCGTCTGCCCCCACCCCCTTATCGAAAGACATGTCATGACCACGATCGCAATCGTCACCGGCTCCAGCCGTGGACTCGGCCGCAACACGGCCCTGAGCATCGCCCGCCGCGGCGGCGATGTCATCGTCACCTACCGCAGCGGTGAGGCCGAAGCCCGTGAGGTCGTTGCGCAGATCGAAGCGCTCGGCCGCAAGGCTGTCGCCCTGCAGCTCGATGCCGCCGACGTATCGACGTTCAAATCGTTCTCGGAGCGCGTGCGCGCGGCTCTGAAGACCACCTGGAACCGCGAGACGTTCGACCATCTGGTGAACAACGCCGGCCACGGTGAGATGGCGTCGTTCGCCGAGACGACGGAAGCCCAGTTCGACGCGCTGTTCAACGTCCACGTCAAGGGCGTGTACTTCCTGACGCAGGCACTCCTGCCCGTGTTGGCCGACGGCGGTCGCATCGTCAATATCTCCTCCGGCCTGACGCGCGTGTCGTTCCCGGGCTTCTCGGCCTACTCGACCGCCAAGGGTGCCGTCGAAATTCTGTCCATCTGCATGGCCAAGGAGCTCGGCGGCCGCGGTATCACCGTCAATACGGTGGCGCCCGGTGCCATCGAGACCGACTTCCTGGGAGGCGCCGTGCGCGATATGCCCGACCTGAACCAGCAGTTCGCCGACATGACCGCCCTGGGTCGCGTTGGCGTGCCGGATGACATCGGCCCGATGATTGCCAGCCTGCTGGGCGCCGACAACCGATGGATCACCGCCCAACGCATCGAGGTGTCAGGCGGCCAGGTCATCTGAGCCATCCCGCCAGCCTCGATCTCCCACCGGGCGTCGGCTTGGCCGCCCGCTTACAGGGCTTGGACACCACTGGCCTCGACACGCGGGGCGTTGACCCAGCGCGCGGCGTCTGAATAGAGGTAGGCGCCAGCTGGTGCTTCTCCAAGAGGTGCCGAAAGCGCAGGATCGTCGTCTCGTGGGGCATGCGCGCCGCGCCGTCCAGACCGGCAAAGCGTCGATAAAGCGGACGCTCATGAAGCTCTTCTTCCATGGCCGGATCGCTGAGGTTCCACCAGAGCTGCAGGCAATGGATACGCAGCATCGTCTCGATGGGAAATGGTGGACGTCCGCCCAAGGCCTGATGCGCACCGCGGGCGTACGGCTGGATCAGCGAGCGTTGATTCATGCCCTCACCGTCGCTGACCGACGATCAAATCGCCAGTCAGGGTGACGAGGGGTTTTGCAGACTGTCCTTAGATAAACCCTACCAGCGATCTCCGTGGCCGCAGCCCAAAAGACGGGCAGCCGGTGCCAGGTTGTGCCCTAGTCAAAGGCTGACCTTGCGACCGATCGCGGAAGATCCGAGGAAGACTTTGCATGCTGAGCCTGCCGCCACTGCACCGGCGAGAGCCCCTCCCAAGCTCGGAACGCCCGTGTGAACGAATTGACTTCCTCGAAGCCGAGGTAAAACGCAATCTCACCTTGCTGCAGCTCGGTCTTCGAAAGCAGGCGACACGCTGATTGGCGTCGCACCTCGTCAAGTTGCTCCTGATAGCTCGTGCCAGCGTCCTCCAGCCTCCGTTGGAGCGATCGGGGGCCCAGGCCGATGGCCATGGCCACGCGCTCCAGCGAGGGTCGCTGACCTTTGAGCTGTGCGTGGATGGCCTGCCGAGTCTGCGTTACCAGGTCAGGCGATCCCACATGCGCTTGGAGTGCTGCCTCAAGGCCTGGGGTCATCAGGGCCAACAGCTCGGAGTTGTGGCTCCTGAAAGTGTGGTGCAGCGCGCTCGCGTCAAACTGCATCCGGTCCTGCGGCGCGTTGAAATCAATGGCGCATCCAAAGGCGGCTGAGAGCATTCCTTCCGCTGCTGGCCGACGCGACAGTTCGATGCGTCTCAGCTTGAGCGCCACGCCTGTTCCTCGCCTGTACAAATCGGCAACGTAGGCAAACCCGCCATCAGTCAAGAAGTCCGGCACTGCCTGATGACCCGCTAGGAGCCATCGGAAATGGAGCCAAGCCGTCTCCCCTTGGATATCCAGCAGCCAGCGGCCCGGACAGACCATCTGCTTGTAGCGGGCGATTGCGTTGATCGCATCGCCAAAGGTTTGAGAATGAAGGGCAGCGATCGACGCCACGTCGTAGTGGCCTTCAATACGCTTCATGCTCCCCAGGCGTAGCCCGAAGTCGGCAGGAACCCCAAGGCGCTGAATCGCGTTCCAGAGAGCGAAATAATCATCCGTGGAGACCCAATGCCGGCCCTCCCCGTCGGACTCCAACCTTGCACCCGCTTCAGCGACCAAGCTTGAAAAATCGATTCCGATTGAAGCGAGGAAGGCCGGCGCGAACACCGGAACCATGACCGCATCTTTTTCCATGTTCCGATACTACCGAGGTTCCTGGCTCATCGGCATCGCCAGGGCAACTCCCTTGGTGGTTTGTCGTCGTTGGATGACCCAACGTCGCGATTTGATTTGCTTCACTCGGCCGGAGCCTTGACATTGATGACTCGCGGCTGAGCTAGACGGACCGGTGCGAGCACCACCTTCTCAATCATCCCCACCCCAGAACTCTGAAAACGCGCGGACTCATGAACATCGCAATTCTCGGCGCTGGGCGCATTGGTAGCGCCTTCGCCTTCCATCTGGGCCGAGCCGGCCACCAAATAACGCTGGTGGCTCGCGGAAAACGGCTCGAACGTCTACGCATTGATCAGGGGACCATCGAGGCCATGAACGGCGAGACAACGACCGCGGAGGTGGCAGAGCACCTTGACATGGGGATCCCATGGGACCTCGTGCTTGTGACCGTCCTCGCCAGCCAAGTCGATGCCGTCCTACCTGCACTTAGTGCATGCGCAGCGGCCAGCATCATCTTCATGTTCAACACCTTCGATGACATCCAACCCCTGCGCGAAGCCGTAGGCGCGCACCGCGCGCGCTTCGCGTTCCCCAACATGATCGCGTTCCTTGAACAGGGAAGGTTGCGCAGCGTGGTCAGCAGGCCTGGCATGGTGACGGCAACGGATAGCGAGGAGTGGGTGGCCCTATTCAAGTCTGCAGGCCTTCCTGCTGAGCTCAGGCCAGACATGCAAAGCTACTTTCGCAGCCACGTCGCCTTCGTGGTACCCATGATGGCCGCAGCACACATGACGCCGCCCGAGGGCCCGGGCGTCACCTGGCGCCAGGCCCAGAACTTGGCGATAGCCTTGAACGCTGGGCTGAAGTTGGTGGTCCAGCAGGGACACCGGTTAGAACCGGGGTTTGTCGTCGCTCTTGCACGCCTGCCCCGCATCATTGCCGCTGCGATGCTCTGGACGTTCAGCCGGACTAAGACCAACCGTGACTTGGCCCATTTCGGACCCGGCGAGGTCCGATTCCTTATCGACTCGATGGTGGAACAAGCGCCTGGTACCACCGCCGCGCTGCTCAACATAAAGCCGTAACGCCCGGGTTAGTTCGCGGGTAGATCTGCAGACGAATGCGTCCTGCTTGGGCAATCGGAATCAACTCTCGGCCACGGCGCTGTTGTGACAGTTGCCGCGACGACTCATGCTGGAGACGAGGTTGTGCTCGCGCAGGAAGTCTTGCCATTCATGGCTCGCGACGACCCAAGCTCACTTGGGCTCGTCGACCGTGAACTGTCGCCCCCGGTGATCTGGCGCTACCGCGGCGGGCTTGCCACCACGCACGCCGGGCCGACGACCGTAGTCCGTCTAAGAGCGCAGTCTCGCGCCCTTGAGTAGCCGCGCCATGCGCTGCTTGCCTAAGCGCTTACCGAGGTCGCGCATTCTTCCGGGTAGGGTTGGTTCGTTTTCATGGCACCTCCTATGGGGCCTCAGTTTTGAGGCTCGGAGATGTCTAGCAAACCTGGGGCGATTCATTGGCAACTTCTCGCCCGTGCATCACTCGTCGTCAGTCGTCAGCCAGTAGCTCACCGAAAAATCATCAATGAACACGAGGAGCGAGTCGCGGGCATGAGGGGTTACGGCATGCCAGCCAGCTCCTGCGTCGGAGGAGTTCGAGAAGCAATTTGGATTTCGCAGCTTGGAAAAGAATGCGTCGATGACCGGTGTCAGCATGGCTTCATCCATCGAGCGATGGCAGTAGAGGCGATGCTCTTCCTTCAACATTCGATGGAGTTCGAGGCGGGCCTCGCCCAAACTGACCCCACGCAAAGCCTGGTTCAACCCGCTCAGACGCTCGCGCCTACCCCATTGCGCTGCTTGGTTGGCGTCGCGATTCACAAATGCCTCGACCGCAGTCAGGTCGCGCCCGCTCGCCGCGTTCGGCCCACCATCGAAAACGAGGTACCCGTCCGACCAGAACCGGGACTGCTGCTTAAGCAAAGCGAGTACTTCGTCGAACATTCGGGATTCTGAAGTGCGAACTGCGTGGAGTCTAAGGGGCGAGTAGAACCGGCGGTATCGCTGCGCAGCGGGCTTCCGATTCAGGCTGCGAGCGGTATGTCGAGTTATGCCTGAAGTGGTCGGAAGGTCCAACACTCTGCTTCTACCCGAAGCAAGTCGCCAGACTGAAGTTCGAGCTCATAACTCTGAGGGGCGATTTGCCGTGCAACGTTGACCGAGCAAGATCGCCCCCATGGCTGCCGTCTTGGGAAATCCAAGGTGCGAAAACCTTCAAAGACCAATTCGTGGACGACCCCTCCCACGACGCGCAGAACCAAGTCGCAACGCTCAGCTTCGTAGCTCACGTGGATGGCGGACAGCGTGGCATCGTGGAGCGGTAGGTCAGCAAATTCCATCGACAAAGTATGTCCGCTTCCGCTGCAAAGCCGTCGCCCGATTTGGCGCTCAGTCCGGTCGCCCATCCTTCCCGCAGCGCGCGCATCGGACGCTCAACTTCCGGGAGCCGGTTCACAGTCCAAGACCCCAAGGGCGATCGGCTCGGGGGGGCGGACCGCGATCGCCCGACTTAGGTTGGCTGCCGCCCTCGGACATCAGAGAGGCGCTGATCTCCAGACTGGCGCCATTGGGCCAGAAGCCCCTGCCCCACCCGACTCCGACGACACGCGCGCACTGTCCGCAGGGCCGCTGGCCTGCGCGAGGAGGGCCACGCCTGCGGGCCCGAGCCCCGCAGAGCCCGGACGCCGATCCAGAGGTGAAAGAGCGAGATCAGTCATGGTCACGCCACCTTCGCTCAGGACACGCTCGGGACCAGGTTCTCCCCGCCGGACACCTCGATCACGGTGCCCGTCACGTAGGGATTGGTCATGAGGAACAGCGCCGCGTGTCCGACGTCCTGCGGCTTGCCGGCGCGCCGGGCCGGGAAGGTGTCTTCCACCTGCTTGCGCAGGCCGTCGCGCTGCTCGGTGGGCAGGAAGCCCCACATGTCGGTGTCGATGAAGCCCGGACGGATCGTGTTCACCCGGATCGGGGCGAGCTCCAGCGCGAGCGATCCTGACAACGCCTCCACGGCGGCGAACGCCGAGGTCACGGCCGCGAAACCGATCTTTGGCCGGGCCGCCATGCCACCGGTCAAGAAGGTGATGGAGCCGCCGGCGCGCAGGTGCGGCGCACCGTGGCGCGCACTCGCCCAGCTGCCCAGGAACTTGCCCTCCAAATAGCTTCGCACGCCGTGCATGTCCGCATCCATGAACGCGCCCCAGCTCCCGAGTTCAGGCGCGGCGGTGACGACCAGGTGGTCGAAGGGGCCGATCGTGTCGAACGCCGCCTTGACGGCCGCCTCATCGCGCAGGTCGAGGCTCAGCTGCACGAAGTCCTCCAGGTCGGGTCGCTCCTGAGCCGACGAGACCCGGCGGCTGGCGACCACGACCGTGGCTCCGGCCGCGCGCGCGGCGCGCGCCACCCCCAGGCCAATGCCCGTCTTGCCGCCCACGACGACGACCTTCTTGCCCGCCATGCTCGCCGGCGAGGCCAACGGTGCTTCTTGGGGAATGCTTGCTGCAGTCATGAATGCTTCTCTCTTTCAATGATCAAGGTGGTGACCAAGGCAACCTCACCGGTCACTCCAGGGTCGTTTCATGGGTCGTCATCGGTCGTCTCATCGACCGCGTCCATTGATCGCAACTGGCATGAGGGCATGCCGCAAGGCGCCATCCAGCTCGGCTTTTCGACCCTTGCTGGCACGGACCGACGACGTAAAAGAGATCCTAAATACGTCGACTCACGACGATAATCGGGTCGTTTTTCATAAGTCTTATTCCATATTGGAATAAATTACGGGGCGCAGGCGGCTGGCGCCATCCGCAGCGATCAGCACCGGACAGGGAAGCCATGGATCGTTTTCAGGAACTCACCGCGTTCGTGGCGGTCGTGGAGTCGGGCGGGTTCTCCGCAGCCGCGAGACGTCTCAGCGACTCCCAGTCCCTCGTCAGCAAATCGGTAAGCGCGCTGGAGCGGCGCCTGGGCGTACAGCTCTTCACCCGCAGCACACGCAGCGTCACCTTGACTGAGCACGGTCGGCGGTACTACGAGCGGATGAAGCCGCTGCTGGAGGAAGTGGCGCAAGCCGACGGCGAGCTGATCAGCAGTGCGCTGGAGCTCTCCGGTCTCGTCAGGATCGCGAGCCCGTCCACCTTCGGCCGGCTGCACGTCCTGCCCCTCGTCCCGAAACTGCTGGCGCTGCACCCCAAGCTCAAGCTCGATCTCAAGCTGGCCGACGGCGTGCAGGATCTGCCCGCCGAGGGCATCGACCTGGCCATCCGGATCAACCCCGCGGTGAGTCCGGACGCCGTGGTCAAGCGCGTGACGACCACGTCACTGGTGTGCGCGGGATCGCGCCGCTACTTCGCGCAGCATGGAACGCCGAAGACACCCGAAGACCTCGTCCACCACAACTGCATCGTCTTCAACGGCGCCGAGCAATGGGCGTTCGAAGGACCGCGCGGCAAGCTCAACGTCCGGGTGAGCGGGAACCTCGCCGCCAATACCGTCGACGCCATCCTGTCGGCCGTGAGGGACGGCGTGGGCATCGGGATGTTCTACGGGGCCTCGCTGACCGACGAATTTCGTGAGGCGGGGGTCGTGACCGTGCTCGACGAGTTCATCAGCGAGACGCGGGACGTGAGTCTCATCTGGCCGAGCCGGAAATTCGTTCCCGCAAGAGTCCGACAGGTGACGGAGTTCTTTGCGCTGGCGCTGGCTGAGCGCCTTTGATCGTCGATTCAATGCCGCCGTTCTGATCGGTCCACGTTGCCGAGGAAGCGGGGTTGCCCCAGAAGCTTGCCGACAGCGGCGGTCGTCGCGGCAAGGCCCTCGTACGTCAATGCGGGTGCGGGTGCGGGTGCGGGTGCGGGTGCGGAGGCGGGCTCGGGTGCGGCGGGCCGGACATGTCAGGCTCGATGTCGTAGGCGTAGAGCCTCACACTCGTGCCCGCGCTGGGATTGCCCGCCTGCAAGGCGACGAACCCGCCTTCCGCCGCTTGCCGCTGACTGATCGCATTTCCCGCATCCCGGTTCGGCGTCACCCCATCGACGACCTCCTTGAGCACGAAGTGCTGCTTCACGCCGTTCCTGTCGGTGTACAGGAAGAGCTTCATCTCCCCGGTCCTCGGGTCCATGGGCGTGCTGAACCACACCGCCTGATCCAGCGCCCTCTCGGCGATCTGCGAGCCCTCCTGGCCGTTCGTCTGTCGCGTGACAAGCGAATGCTGGTCCGCAAGCACGCTGCCACTGGCGCCATTGCCCCGGAACATGACGTGCGGGTAGACATTGGTGCCATGGATGAAGCTCTGCATCGTGTGACCTTCGCGAGCCGCGTACGGTCCCGCGGCAGCGCTCACCGCGCTCATTGCTTCCTCGAAGACGAACTTGTGGTTGTCCTGCGCCAGGGCCGGTTCACTCTCGGGCGCATTCGAATTGCGCAGAGGCAAGAGCACGCGGCCACGCAGGATCACCGGCGTGCGCGACAGCGACTCCGGCGACGCGCTCGTCGCGGGCTTGCTTCTGTTGGTCAGGGCCGCGGCCTGGATCCGCCCGTTGAAGGCGGACTCCGCCGACACGACCATGTACGTCCTTCCCGGTTCGATCCGGGTGACGAGCCGCCAGGCTTTTTCCGTCGCCGGCTGCTTGTGCAGGCGCCTTCCCAAGGGGCTGGCGATCGGGTCCCGTGAGGACAGGACCAGCGTGCCGCGACCATGCCTGGGCACCGCTTTCATGTCCGTGACGCCGGACGCCCGGGCCATGCCATCGGCGCCATAGGTGGTCAGGTACTGCTTGAACCGCGTCACGCCGTCGCTGAAGCGGACATCCGCATAGGACAGCGGCGCTTCCAGTGCGTTGGCCGCGTCCATCCACCCCACCGTCATGTTGCCGAAGGACAGCACGAAGGTCGCCGTGTTCTCCACGCCCACGTCGCGGTACACCTGCGCCGTCGCGGGCCCGCGGGCGGTCACCGTCACATGGCAGGGGCTGCCCGGCCTCACGGCGCAGTCGCTCGGGTTGAACTTGATCCGCTCGACCGCAAATCCCGGCGGCAGGGAGACGTCGCGGGCGCTGAAGGCAACGCGCTTCGTACCGTCCGGCACGTGGATGTCGAGCATCGCCTGCGCGTTCCTGCCGCCCCAGGTCCTGGCCTTGAAGGTCTCACCGCCATACCTGAACGTCGCCGTGACACCGTGCGGCGGCAAGCCCGCGTCGAGGAGGTACTGCTCCGGATTGGTCGCGGCCCAGTAGGCCTCCTTCGGTCGGCCGACGCCCGACCAGGGATACCCGTTGGTGTGATAACCCGGGTCCGTCATCCCCCACCAGGTGACGCGGTGCACGCCGCCCTTGTATTCGGGGTGACGCCCCGCGGAGCCGCCGGCGTACTCCTTGAGCAGGCTGAAAAGCTTCGCGTACTGGACGCCCTGCTCCATGAAGAGCGCGTCCATCTCGGGTCCGTTCTGGATGCGCTCGCCCTTGTCCAGCCCCAGGGTCGGCGCGAGATCCAGTTCGGTCAGATCGACGTCGACGCCCGTGTCGAGATAGGTCCGGATGGTCCTCTCGAAGGCGTCCAGGTTGAGCCGCATGTCCCAGTGCCCCTGCGTGCCGATGACGTCGACGAGCGGCCTGGGCCTGCCTTTGGCGTCCAGCAGGATGCGGCCCTTGCCCGCGGCCGATTCGGCCGCATAGCGATCATTGAACTCCTTGACCATCGCGGCGATGGCGGTGGCCTTGGAGGCACGCTCGTTGTCGTTGAAGTCGTTGTAGTTCAGCAGCGCCGTCGTGTTCTGGCGCGCGTGGAAGAAGGCGTCATACAAATAGTCCCAGCTCTTGCCGCCCTTGGCGTAGGCCTGGGCCCAGCGTGACGGGCGCTCCTCCGGGTTGTAGCCCGTGCGCAGCGCGTTTCTCCAGTCGGCGGGATTGTCGGGGCTGTCCTTGAACGCTTCGTTGACGACGTCCCAGGCGTAGACCTTGAAGGGTTGCCTGTCGAAATGCCCGGCCACGGTCCGGACGTAGTACTCGAGATTGGCCTTGGCCGTGGCGTAGTCCCACGGCGTTTCCCAGCCGCCCGTCGAGGTCAGGACATTGGGCGCTGGCCACTGCCCCGACTGGTTGTGCCAGAGCAGCACGTGCCCGGTCACCTTGACGCCGCGCGCGTTGGCCGCGCCGATGTCGGCATTGATGCCTGAGGTCAGATTCGTGAGGAAGCTCGGCGTCGGATTGCTGCTCCCGCCGTTCCAGAAGTCGGGCTTCATCGCATTGCTGGGCGTCACCGCGTTGAAGTGCTTCACGGTCATGGCCGCGACCGAGTCCTCGCCCGGGACTACATCGGCGCCGAAGTTGGCGGCGCTGAGGTTGGTGCTGCCGATCAGGAAGTGATGCCGGTAGACCTCCTTGAGCGCCGGCCACTCGGCGGGACTGGCTGGCCGGTCGACGGCCCACGCGCCGCTCATGATCGCCAGTCCGGCCGGCCAGGCCACCAGCCAGCGTCCGAGGGCGAGTCTGCTGGGCTTTGGCAAGTGGTCCGCCGGGTGCTTTGCACGATGCATGGCCAGGTGCATGTCTTGTCTCCTTGGTCTGGCGTTTCAGTAGAACCAGCGCAGCGGCGCCAGCACCGTCTGCGGGAAGAGAACCATGATGAACAGCACCGCGAACTGGGCCGCCATGAACGGCAGCACGCCGCGCGTGACCTCGTCCATCTTCATGCGGCCGACACCGGCCACCACGTTGAGGATGGTGCCCACCGGCGGCGTGATCAGGCCGATGGAGTTGTTGATGATGAACAGCACGCCGAAGTAGATGGGGTCGATGCCGGCGGCCTTGATCAGGGGCATCAGCACCGGCGTCATGATCAGGATGGTGGGGGTCATGTCCATGGCCGTCCCCACCAGCATCACCAGCAGCATGATGGCCACGAGCAGCAGCGTCTGGTGGTCCAGCAGCGGGCGCAGCAGGTCCACCATCTGCGTGGGCAGGTTGGCCACCGTGATGAGCCATGCCGACACCATCGCCGCGGCCACCAGGAACATCACCACCGCTGCGGTGCGCGCCGCCGTCACGAACGCGCGCACCAGCGCCTGCAGCGACAGTTCCCGGTAGATCACGGTGGCCACGAACATCGCGTAGACCGCCGCGACGACCGCCGCCTCGGTCGGCGTGAACACGCCCATGCGCAGGCCCACCAGGATGAACACCGGCAGCAGCAGCGCCCACACCGATTCGCGCGCGGCGGTCCAGATCTCGGCGCGTGTCTTGCGGGGGGGCAGCGCCAGCTGCTCCTTGCGGCCCACCCACCACCAGGTCAGCGCCAGGCCGATGCCGATCATGATGCCGGGCACGATGCCGGCGATGAAGAGCTTGCTGATCGACACGTTGGCGGCGACGCCGAAGATGACGAAGCCGATGCTGGGCGGGATGATGGGTCCGATGACGCCGGCGGCAGCGATCAGCCCGCCCGAGACCTCGCGCTTGTGCCCGGCCCGGACCATCATCGGCAGCAGCAGGGCGGTGAGCGCCGCGGCGTCGGCCACGGCGGAACCCGACAACGCCGACAGCAGGCAGGCCGCCACGATCACCACGTAGCCCAGCCCGCCCTTGACGTGGCCCACCAGCGCCAGCGCGAAGTTGACGATGCGCTGCGACAGCCCGCCGACGTTCATGATCTCGCCGGCCAGCATGAAGAAGGGCACCGCCAGCAGCGGGAAGCTGTCGGCCCCGTTGATGAAGTTCTGCGCCAGGATCTGCGCGTCGAAGAGGTCCAGGTGCCACATCAGCGCCACGCCGCTGGCCAGCAGCGCATACGCGATGGGAATGCCCAGCGCCATGGCGCCCACGAGACTGCCGAGGAAGATGAACACCGTCATGGCCGCGCGTCCTGGGAGGTGCCGTTCGAAGTGTTGGCGTGGGCGTTGGCGCGGGCTTGGGCCCGAGACGGTTCCCGCTGCGCGTCGGCGCGCGCCAGTTCGGCCTGCAGGCTCTCAAGCTCCGCCTGCTCTTCCGATTCCTTGACCATCACGAGCTCGCTTTCCCGGAGATGGCCGCTCAGCAGGCGCACCAGCTGCAACAGCAGCAGGATGCCGGCGCACACCGAAAAGACCACGCCGGATCCGTAGAACAGCGCCATGGACGCCCCGGTCACCGGCGCCTCCACGTCCAGGTTGATGCGCGCCTGCTGCCAGCTGCCGTCCAGGAACAGCCAGGTCACGTACAGCATCAGCAGGTGGCCCAGCAGCAGGCAGACCTTCTTGCCGGCCAGCGGCAGGCGTGAAACGAGCATGTCGGTGCCCAGGTGGCCGCCCTCCTTCAGCGCGGCCACCGCCCCCATGAAGCACAGCCAGACGAACAGCCAGCGCGACACCTCCTCGCTGACGGCGATGCCGGAGTTGAAGGCGTAGCGCAACACGACGTTGCCGAACACCAGCACGACCATCACCGCAAGCGCGCCGGCGATCAGCAGGTCGATGGCCCGACAGAACCTGTCGATGGCGACGTCGATCATGGCCTCACCTCCGTCGACCGCCCTGCCTTCACGACAGCCCCCACAGCAGCCCTCACCGCGGCCCTCACAGCGGCGTCCCCTGCAGCAGCCCGCGCTCGGCCAGGTTGCCGATGAGAGCTCGCAGGCCGAAGCGCCACGGCGGCGCGGCCTCGCTGTGCGTCACCCGGTTCTGCAGGGCGCCCAGCCAGTGGCTGTGGATGGTGACCACGTCGCCCAGCTTGTGGGTGAAGCCGCCGCCCGGCTCGTCGCGGTCCTCGATGGGCGCGAACAGCGTGCCCAGGAACAGCATGAAGCCGTCGGGGTACTGGTGGCAGGCCATCGTCTGCGCCACCAGCTCGACGGGGTCGCGGCTGATGCTGGCCATGGTGTTGACGCCGCTGAGCGTGTAGCCGTCCTCGCCGCGGACCCGCAGGTGCACGGTCTCGCGGCGGACCTGATCCAGGCCGAAGCCGTCGTCGAACAGCCGGATGAAGGGGCCGATGGCGCAGGAGGCGTTGTTGTCCTTGGCCTTGCCCAGCAGCAAGGCGCTGCGCCCTTCGATGTCGCGCAGGTTGACGTCGTTGCCCAGCGCCGCGCCGACGATGGCGCCGCGGCTGTTGACGGCCAGCACCACCTCCGGCTCCGGGTTGTTCCAGACCGAGTCCGACCGGATCCCGATGGCCTGGCCATGCCCGACCGCGGCCAGCACTGGCGACTTGGTGAAGACCTCGGCATCGGGCCCGATGCCGACCTCCAGATACTGCGACCAGAGCTTCTTTTGCTGCAGCAGGGCTTTCAACGCCAGCGCCTCCGCCGAGCCGGGGCGGATGTCGGAGAGGTCGCCGCCGATCAGCGCCGTCACCTGGCTGCGCAGCGCCTGGGCGCGACTGGCGTCGCCGCCGGCCTGCTCCTCGATCACGCGCTCGATCATGCTGGCGGCGAAGGTCACCCCGGCGGCCTTGACGACCTGCAGGTCGCAGGGCGCGAGCAACCAGGGCAAGGTGTCGTCGCGGCCCTCGGCCTTGCTGTTGTCCAGCAGCGCCTCGATGCTGCACAGGAACTCGCCGGACGCCGCGCGCACGGCCTTCGCCGGCTGTTCGGTGTCCAGCAGCGTGCTCATGGTGGCGAACGCCTGGGTGACGTCGAACACGCCCTCGGCGCGCAGCGCCACCACGGCCGGGCCGGCGGGCGAGCCCGCGTGCGATCCAGCTCGCCACACACGCGCGACGAGCGTGCCGGCCAGGCCGTCCTGCGGCAGGACGGGGTGAAGGCCATCGGTGCGCACCGGCAGGGTCGTCGTTGTTGCAGTCATTGAGCGTTCCTCGTGCGGTGTCAGTGGTTGTGGCGCGGCGTGCGCTCGGCGATGCGGCGGTACTTGAGGGCCATCTCCAGCGTGGCGCCGTCGGACAGTTGGCCGGTGTGGTTGCGGTAGATCTCCTCCCACGGCGACTGGCTGGCCGGCACGGGCGGCGGCGCCACCTCGCGCAGGCGTCGCGCGATCTCCTCTTCGGACACCAGCGCGTCGCAACGGCCGGCGTTGAGGTCGACGCGGATCACGTCGCCGGTCTGCAGCCAGCTCAAGCCCCCGCCCACCGCGCTCTCGGGCGAGACGTTGAGGATGGAGGGACTGTCGGCCGTGCCGGACTGGCGACCGTCGCCCAGCGTGGGCAGGGTCTGGACGCCGCGCTGGATCAGCGCGTCGGGCGGCTGCATGTTCACCACCTCGGCCGAGCCCGGCCAGCCGATGGGACCGGCGCCGCGCATCACCAGGATGCAGCCCTCGTCGATCGCCAGCGCCGGATCGTTGATGCGCGCGTGGTAGTCGTCGGCGCCGTCGAACACCACGGCGCGGGCCTCGAAAACACCTTCTTGGCCGGGCCGGGTGAGGTAACGCTCCCGAAAGCGCTGCGAGATCACCGAGGTCTTCAGGATGCCGAAGTCGAACAGGTTGCCGCTCAGCACCAGGAAGCCCGCCTTGGGCATCAGCGGCGCGTCGAACGGCCGGATCACCTCACGGTCGCTGCTCTCGCGGCCCTGGATGTTCTCGCCCACGGTCTGCCCGGTGACGCTCGCGCACTCGCCATGCAGGCGACCGGCCTTTGCAAGCTCCCACATCAGCGCCGGCACGCCGCCGGCGCGGAAGAAGCGCTCGCCCAGGAACTGGCCGGCGGGCTGCATGTTCAGCAGCAGCGGCAGCTCGTAGGCGTGTTCGGTCCAGTCCTGGGGTCGCAGGTCCACGCCGGCATGGCGGGCCATCGCCATGATGTGCACCTGCGCATTGCTCGAGCCGCCCGCGCAGCTCACCACCGCCAGCGCGTTGAGGAAACTCTCGCGGCTGAGGAGGCGCGAAGGCCGCAGATCCTCGAAGGCCATGCCGACGATGCGCCGGCCGGTCTCGTAGGCCATCTGGCCGCGCTCGCGATACGGCGCCGGAATGGCGGCGCAGCCGGGCAGCGACAGGCCCAGCGCCTCCGCCACGGCGTTCATCGTCGACGCCGTGCCCATGGTGTTGCAGTGCCCGGCCGACGGCGCGCTGGCGCACGCGCGCTGCAGGAACTCCTCTTCGTCGATTTCGCCGGCGGCCAGTTGACGGCGGCTGCGCCAGATCACCGTGCCCGAGCCCACCAGTTCGCCGCCATGCCAGCCGTCGAGCATGGGCCCGCCGGAGAGCACGATGGCGGGGATGTCCACGGTGGAGGCGGCCATGATGCCCGCGGGTGTGGTCTTGTCGCAGCCGGTCGTGAGCACCACGGCGTCGATGGGGTAGCCGTACAGGATCTCAACGAGGCCCAGGTAGGCCAGGTTGCGGTCCAGCGCCGCGGTGGGGCGGCGGCAGTTCTCGAAGATCGGATGCACCGGGAATTCCATCGGAATGCCGCCGGCGTCACGGATCCCGTCGCGAACGCGTCGGGCGAGGTCCAGGTGGATGCGATTGCACGGGGACAGGTCGGAGCCTGTCTGCGCGATGCCGATGATGGGGCGGCCCGAACGCAGTTCCTCGGGCGTCAAGCCATAGTTCATGAAACGCTCCAGGTAGAGCGCCGTCATGTCGGAGCGTTGGGGATCGGCAAACCATTCGCGCGAGCGAAAGCGCCGACCGGCTGGGTTGTCCATGGCCATCGTCTTGAAAGAAGAGAACGGGGAAAGGGTGGAAGCGGAACGGGGAAAGCGGAACGGGGGAAAGCCGCAAGGAGGAAAGCGGCGCCGCCGCCGCCGCCCCTGGCAGGCGAACTACTTCTTGGCCGTCGCGGCGCCGCGCACCTTGGACAGCTCGCCATTGAGTTCGGCGGTGGTGTCTTCGCCGAACTCCTTGCTGAACTTGGTCAGCACCGTTTGGAGCTTGCCGCGCATCCGGGCCTGCTCGGCCGGCGGCAGTTCTGTGATCTGCATGCCGGCCTTCTTCAGCTCGGCCAGCGCCGTCTCGGAGAACGCCCGGATGGTCTTGCGTTCGTGCAGGGTGGCTTCGCGCGCCGCCTCCTGGACGATCTTCTGCTCCTCGGCAGACAGCCCGTCCCAGGTCTTCTTGGACATCAGCAGCACCCAGGCGCTGTACATGTGCCTGGACAGCACCAGGTGCTTCTGCACTTCGTAGAACTTGCTGGCCAGGATGGTGGCCGGCGGGTTCTCCTGCCCGTCCACCGCGGTCTGCTCCATCGCCGAATAGAGCTCGGTGAAGGGCATGGGAGTGGCGTTGGCGCCCAGGGCGTTGAAGGTGTCCAGGAACAGCGGGCTCTGGATGACGCGCAGCTTCAGGCCGCTCAGGTCATCGGCGCGCTGCACCGGGCGGCGCGAGTTGGTGACGTGGCGGAAGCCGTTCTCCCAGAAACCCAGACCGACGAGCCCCTTCTCCGGCAGCCTGGCCAGCAGCTTCTGCCCGAACGGACCGTCCAGCACCGCATCTGCTTCCTTCTCGTTGTTGAAGGTGAGGGGCAGGTTCAGCACACCGAACGGCTTGACCAGCGACACCAGCGTGGAGCTGTCGGGAATGGTCATCTCCAGCGTGCCGCCGCGCAGCGCCGAGGTCATGCTGACGTCGTTGCCCAGCGCGCCGCTGGTGTAGACCCGCGCCGTCAGCTTGCCGCCGCTCCTGGCCGCCAGCTGGTCGGCGAAGAACTTCAGCGCCTGGGCCTGTGGATGGTCTTCGCTCAGTCCCGTGCCGATCTTGAACACGTGGTCCTTGATCTGCGCCGCAGCGGGGCCGGCCAATGCGACGAGCAGCGCCGCGGCCAAGCCGAGTGATCTGATTTGCATGATGTCTCCGCAGTGGTGGTGTGCGCGCCGCGGCGGCCTTGCCGCGATGCACCGGCTCTCTGTAAGGCCGTTGTTTGTGCGTTCTTTGTGAGTGCAGGCTACGTGAGCCCCCCCTGACGGTCCACTGACTTTTTTGCTAGCATCGATTCCAAATGCTGATGAGTTCACACAGGACTTCGGGTCACCCCTGATGCTGGCGCAAGTCTCCCGGTTGCGTTTCCGGCACCTGCAGTTCCTGGACATCCTGGGCAAGACGCGCAATCTGCGCCTGGCCGCCGAGCAGATGCACATGACACAGCCCGCGGCCACCAAGGTGTTGATGGACATCGAGGAGATGCTGGAGGCGCGCCTGTTCGATCGCCTGCCCCGCGGCATGCGACCCAATGAACTGGGACTCTTCACCTTGCGCTACGCGCATTCCGCGCTCGACGGCCACCGCAAGTTCATCGACGAGTTCAGCACGCTCAAACAAGGCGGACACGGTCACCTGACGATCGGCGCGATCTCCGGATCGGCGGCGCACCTGCTGATTGCCGCGGTCGCCGAGCTCCAGCGCTTGCGCCCGCTTCTGGTGGTGAAGGTGCTGGAGCAAAGCAGCGACCAGCTGATCGTGTGGCTGGCCGAGCGCAAGATCGACGTGATGATCGGCCGGTTCACGCAGGACTCGCAGCGCGACCAGTTCCAGTACGAGCGGCTGTCCGGCGAGAGCCTGCACATCACCGCGGGCCTGCACCATCCGCTGCGTGGCGCCCAGCCACCCGGTGTGAAGGAACTGTCGCGGTGGCCGTGGATCCTGTATCCGACGTCCACCGCGCTGCGCAAGGTCTCGGATGGCATCTTCAGCGACGCCGGCCTGTCGCTCACCTCGGGGATCGTGGAGACGCCGTCGTTCCTCTTCGCCCTGGAGCTGCTGCAGAGCACGAACATGCTGTCGCTGCAGCCGGCCGGCCTGGTGGACAAGTATGTGCGGCGCGGCCTTCTGACGCGCATCGCGTCCGAGCTCCCCAACCGCATGCCCGACTTCGGCCTGATCACGCTCCAAGGCGAGCCGCCGAGCACGGCCGTGCTGGCGTTCATGGACGTGATCCGCAACATCGCAGACCAGGCCCCCGACACGGACTAGGCCGGCGGTGCGACGCCCCGTGCCTGTCTGGGCCTGCTCCAGCCTGTTCAAGCCACCGGAGCCCGCGTCCTCTCGCCGTTGACCAGGCGTTCGATGCCCAGCGGGTTGGCGTTCTTCAGCGCGTCCGGCAGCAGTTCGTCGGGGAAGTTCTGGAAGCACACCGGCCGCAGGAAGCGATCGATGGCGAGCGTGCCGACCGACGTGGCCCGCGCGTCGGACGTGGCGGGATATGGTCCGCCGTGCACCATCGCATCGCAGACCTCCACGCCCGTCGGGTAGCCGTTCACCAGCAGTCGGCCGACCTTGTCCTGCAGCACGGCAATGAGGTCGGCGGCGGCCGCGAGTTCGTCCGGCTCGCCGATCAGTGTTGCCGTCAACTGGCCGCGTAGCGCCCGCAGCGCCAGCGCGAGTTCGGCGCGATCGGCCATCTCGACCACCACCGTCGCCGGGCCGAAGATTTCCTCCTGCAGCAGCGCGTCGCCCTGGAGCAGCAGGCTCGCATCGGCCTTGAAGACCTGCGCCCTGGCCCGAGGTCCGACCTGTTCGCCGCCGGCCAGCCGAGACACGCCGGGATGCGCCAGCATCGCCTGCAAGCCCTGCCCGTAATGCGTGAGACCGCCGGCACTCAGCATGGTCTGCGGCGCGGCGTTGCCCATGGCCTGGCACAGGTGCTGCACGAAGCTGTCGAAAGCAGCCGAGCGCACGCCGATCACCAGCCCGGGGTTGGTGCAGAACTGGCCCGCCCCCAGCAGGACGGAGGCGGCCAGTTCCTGCGCCACCTGGACGCCGCGCGCCTGCAAGGCGCCGGGCAACAGCACGACAGGGTTGATGCTGCTCATCTCGGCAAAGACCGGGATCGGCTGCGGTCGGGTCGCCGCCAGGTCGCACAGCGCGCGTCCGCCGCGCAGCGACCCCGTGAAGCCAACGGCCTGGATGGCCGGATGTTTCACCAGCCAGGCGCCGACGGTCCCGCCATAGAGCATGTTGAACACCCCCGCGGGCATGCCGGTGCTAGCCGCAGCTCGAAGGATGGCCTCCGCCACCGCTTCGGCCGTCATCATGTGGCCGGGATGCGCCTTGAAGACCACCGGGCAACCGGCGGCAAATGCCGCCGCCGTGTCGCCGCCGGCGGTGGAAAAGGCCAGCGGGAAGTTGCTCGCGCCAAACACCGCCACAGGGCCGACACCGAGGCGGTATTGACGAATGTCCGCGCGCGGCAGCGGCGCTCGCTGCGGCTGGGCAAGATCGATCCGCGCGCCGTGAAAGTCGCCCCGGCGCAGCACCGTCGCGAACAGGCGCATCTGCGCGCTGGTACGCGCCCGCTCGCCATGGATGCGCCCTGCGGGCAGGGCCGTCTCGCGACAGACCGTCGCGACGAAGTCGTCGCCCAGGGCGTCCACCTCCGCCGCGATGGCATCCAGGAATGCTGCGCGCAGCGACACCGGCAATGCGCGATAGGTCGGGAACGCGGCCATCGCCGCCGTCGCAGCTGCGTTGACCTCCTCTTCGGTGGCCTCCAGATAGCCGCGGTGCAGCGTCTCGCCCGTCGTCGCATCGACGCTGTGGAGCACGACGCTGCCGGCGGCGCGTCGAGCGCCCCCGATGAAATGCTGGCCAATGGATGAGGTCATGCGCTTGCCTGTCTGCACCGTGGCATTGGGAACGAGAAGTCGACGGATCGCCACGCGCCTTGCCTCACCGGCCTCAGCGTGGCTGAAGTGCCGGATCCTAAGAACAGCCAGGGCAGTCGGCCAATCGCGTTTCCGGAGAAATCAATAACGCCCCGTTATCGCAGCGGTTTTGTCGCGGCACTCGCCGGTGAGGCATGCCGGAGCAGATATGCGCCAAACTCTGGCGCATCAAAGCGGGGGGTTCCATGAAGGTGGTGGTTGGATAGAGGTCCGTCAGCTGGTTTCGGTCGACTTCGGCATAGAGGCCTGTGCGCTTGGACAGCGCGTAGTCGGCCCCGACATAGGCCATGCGGCGCTTGCCGGTGCCGTCCCAGCGACAGCGCTTCTGGAGTGGATCGCGGGTCGTTTGACCGCTGAATCGACAGCCTCGGCGCAGAGGTGCGCGCCGCCTCCCGGCGACGCGCTGCGTCGGCTTTGCAGGACGGGCTCGCGCACCGGCAGCGCGGGGCGCGCCGCGCCGGAGCCGAACCCCGGGTCAGCTCTTGCTTGCGTCGGCCAGAAGAGAGATGAGCAATCGGGCCACGGGGGGCATGTAGGAGTTCGCCCGATAAGTCACCACCAGGCGTCGACGCATCACTGCGTCCTTGACAGGCACCTCCGCCAGTCCACTGCCCTTGCCCAGATGGTGCCTGGAGATGAAGCTCAGCAGCCCGGTTTCAGAGATGAGCGCTGGCAGCAGTATCAGCATCGTGCTCTCGATCTGGACCCTCGGCCTCGGGAGACGCTTGCGGTCGAAGGTGTGGTCCAACCAGTCGCGCGTGGGAGCACCAGGCGGCTGCAGCACCCACTGATGCTCGGTCAGATCCCGCAGGCTCGGAGCGGCCTTGAGGATGGGATGTTTGGCGCTCGTGGCCACGACGATGAAGTCCTCGGACAGCAACTCCGAGGTCAGCCCCGGCTCCTGCATGCCTTCGGTCCCCACCATCAGGTCGATCTCCCCCGAGTGCAGCAGGGGTCGCAGCGTGTCCCCGAGGGCGACCACCGTGCGCATGGTCACGGCAGGGGCGCGCTCCAGCAGCCGACGCGTGGCCACCGGAAGAAGGAACTGAGCCGCGGTCGGGACGATCCCGACCCGAATGTGACCAATGAGTCCCTTCCCGAGATCGCCGATCTCGCGGATGGCGTCATCCACGTCGAACCGCATGCGTCGCGCCCAGTTGAGAAGCACGACCCCGGCAGAGGTCAGGCGGATACCGCGTCCCGAACGCTCGAACAAGGGGGCGCCACATTCCTTCTCCAGGCGACGGATGCAACTCGTGAGCGCCGGTTGGGTGCGGTGGAGCCGCTCCGTGGCCTTTCCCAGATGCTCGAGCTCTGCAATGGTCTCGAAGTAGCGCAGATCGCGAAGGTCCATACCAAAAGTCCCATCGATGTTTTGCAAAATAATTATTGATTGGACTGCAGGAGCGGCAGGGCCAATAGTAAAGACACAAACGGGACGCTCGCAGTGCAGCGAGGAGCCCGAGTTCTGGAGACAAGTTGCCATGACCTTTCGATCTTTCGTCGCGATTGCGGCCGCCGTGCTCAGCAGCGCGGTCCACGCCCAGGCCTATCCCAGCAAGCCGATTCGTGTGTTGGTGCCGTTCCCGCCCGGCGGGGGCACGGACATCATTGCGCGGGAGATCACGCAGAAGGTCGGCGCCGCCAACGGTTGGACGTTCGTCGTCGAGAACCGGCCCGGCGCCGGCGGGAACCTGGGCATCGACGGGGTCGCCAAGGCGCCGGCCGACGGCTACACGATCGGGTTGGGGCAGACCAGCAACCTGGCCATCAATCCGACGCTCTACGCCAAGATGCCGTACGACCCGGCCAAGGACCTGTCGCCCATCCTGCTCGTGGCCGACGCGCCGCTGGTGATCGTGACGAGTGGCGCCTCGCCCTTCAAGTCCCTCGCCGACGCGGTGAAGGTCGCCAAGGCCAAGCCGGGAACCATCAACTTCGCCTCGCCGGGCAACGGCACCGTGGCGCATCTGGCCTCCGAGCTCCTGCAAAACGCTGCTGGATTCAAGACGCAACACGTGCCGTACAAGGGTGCCGCGCAGGCCATGACGGATGTGGTCAGTGGCAACGTGGAGCTGTACCTGTCCTCGGTGCCCACGCTGCTGGGGCAGATCAAGCAAGGAAAGCTTCGCGCCCTTGCCGTGACTTCCACGTCGCGCATCGAGTCGCTGCCCCAGACGCCGACCGTCTCCGAATCCGGCTACAAGGGCTTCGAGGCCGTCACCTGGTTCGGATTCGTGGCGCCGGCGGGGACACCGAGGGAGGTGATCACGAAGCTCAATGCCGAGTTCAACAAGGCCCTGAAGCAGGTGGACCTGCAAAGGAAGCTTGAGGAACAAGGGGCCCATGCGACGGGCGGGTCCGTCGAGCAGTTCGCCAAGCTCATCAGCCAAGACATCAAGCGCTGGGGCCAGATCGTCAAGCAGTCCGGTGCTCGCATCGACTGACGGGCGCGAAGGCGCCCCACCTCGCCCCTCGTTTCATCCGCGCCATCGCGCCGCCCCCTAGGAGAAGTTCATGAGTCAAGCCGCCGCATTCCCGGACGTCATTCGCAAGATCGAGCGCGTCGCCCCCGACGTCGTCGCGCGAGCTGCCAAGTACCCGTCGTCGATCCTTGCCGACGTGGCCGGAAGGCGTGGCGCGCTGAGCGGCCGCATCGCACCGCTGGCGCCCTCGATGCGCATGGCGGGTCCTGCGATCACGGTGGAGGTTCGCCCCGGCGACAACCTCATGATCCATGCGGCGATGGCGGTGGCCAAGTCTGGCGACGTGATCGTCGTCGACGGAAAGGGCGACCTCTCCAGCGCACTGATGGGGGAGATCATGTCCCACCAGTGCGTCGCCCTGGGCATCGTCGGCGTGGTGATCGACGGCGCAGTGCGCGACAGCGAGGCGATCCGGGAACTCGGCTTCCCCATGTTCGCCGCCGGCCTGAATCCGAACGGACCGACCAAGTTCGTTCCGGGTCGCTTGAACCACCCCATCTCCCTCGGCGGCGTCTGCGTGAGCCCGGGGGACCTGGTGGTGGCAGATGCCGACGGTGTGACCGTCATCGAGCGCGAGAAGGCCGAGGCCTTGTTGCCACTGGCTGAAGCGAAGGTCGCGGCAGAGACCAAGCGCATCGCCCAGATCAAGAGCCGCGAGGCGCTTGCCCCCGCCTGGCTCAACGGCGCACTCCGCGCTGCCGGCGTCATCAAGGAAGGGGAAACGCTGTGAGCGCGCGTTCGGCCATTCTGGTCACCGCGGCCGACCTCGCGCCGCAGGCACTCGACCTGCTGAAGGACTTTCAGATCATCTACGCAGGCAAGACGCCCACCGAAGATGACATCGTTGCCCTCTGCAAGCGTCACGATCCTGTGGGCATCATCGTTCGCTACGGCAAGGTGGGACCCGCTGCGATGGACGCGGCGCCCAGCCTTCGCGTGATCTCCAAGCACGGAAGCGGCACCGACACGATCGACAAGGACGCTGCCAAAGCGCGCGGCGTTGACGTGGTCGCGGCCGTCGGCGCGAATGCCTCCGCAGTGGCGGAGCAGGCCGTCGCTCTGCTCCTGGCCTGCGCGAAGTCCGTCGTTCAACTCGACGCTCGCATGCACAGGGGGTTCTGGGACAAGGCGACCCACAAGAGCGTCGAGCTCGACGGGCGCACGGTCGGTGTGATCGGACTAGGTGCGATCGGTCAACGCTTTGCCAAGGTCGCGCAGGCGATGGGCATGCGCGTGCTCGGCCATGACCCCTATGCCAAGGATCTGCCGGACTACGTCGAGCGCGTCGAGCTGGCAACCATCTGGCAGCAAGCCGATGCGATCTCGTTGCACTGCCCGCTCACCCCGGACAACGCCAAGTTGTTGAATGAACGAACCCTGGCCGCCTGCAAGAAGGGAGTGCTGATCGTCAACACCGCCCGTGGTGGCCTGATCGACGAGGACGCCCTGTTGGCGGCGGTGCGATCCGGCCAGGTGGGCAGCGCCGGCCTGGATTCGTTTGCGGTGGAGCCGATGACGGCCGGTCATCCGTTCCAAGGCCAGGAGCGGATCACGCTCAGCCCCCATGTGGGCGGCGTCACGGCCGATGCCTACGTGAAGATGGGCGTTGCCGCGGCGGTCAACGCGCTGCATGTCATCCACCGCTGAGACGTCGCCATGGCTCAGCGATGGAAGCAAGCGCCCCCGGGCTCCCGCTGGGGCGAGTTCGGTCCGGATGACCAGCGTGGCCGGATGAATCTGGTCACCCCAGAGAAAGTGCTGCAGGGCATTGCGGAGGTGACAGAGGGGCGGACCTTCTGCCTCTCGCTTCCCTGACCTGCTCCGCGATCTTCCTCGATGGCGAGAGGACTCCACAACAATGGCTATTGGTGGGCCTCAAGGCTATCCACAAAGCTCTCAGTAAGCCGATAGATTGGATAGTTACCGGCGCGCACCACCTCAACCAATCCTTCATTGGCAAGAATTGCGAACTGATTTTTGGCAGCCGGGTGCCGGGTTTCGTGGATCCGAATCATTGGCTTGTCTGAGTTGAAGCTCAGACCTTCGCTCGACAGGATCACCAATTCTCGCAAGAACAAGCTTTTGTTCTTGAGAAGGTCTTGGCGAAGTTCAGTGAACAGGCTCGGCATGAGACTCAACAAACGATCAAACCTCGCTTCGACGCCGACACCGTCAACATCGCGTTGCCGATGAGCATCAGCCCGAGGAGCACGAGCTGCACGATATTGGCGATACGGAGTGACTGGGGCATGAGCGCGGAAACCATTGGGCGTTGAGGGCGCCGGATTATGAATGTTTCCCGATGTATCGCCCTCCCCCGGCATACCCTCGCAGATGACCTTCGTCCATTTCCTTGCGGGCGCCCCTGCACAGAATGGTCCATCGCCCACACCGTCTTTGCGAGCCAGCGGGAGTTCCATGACCACGAGCCTCAATCCCTACGACCCGGACATCGAATCCGTCGCGCGCACCTTCGCCGACCGCGCCGCCGCGGCTCCCGACGAAGCGCTCAGCCAATGGCGCACGGACACCCTCCCGCTCACGCCCGTCCAGCGCGCCACCGGCGCGCGCCTGGCCGCCTCGCAGCTCAGCTGGCGCGCGAAGGCCGCCCTCGGCCGCTCGTCCTCCGGCACCGCGCTGCTGGCCGACTGGGACAGCGACCGGATGCGTGCACCGTACGTCCCGCAGCTCCCCCTGCTCACCACCCGCCAGACCTATGCCTACTGCGCGGGCATCGTCCTGCAACGCGGCACCCCCGCCGCGATCAACGCGCTCAAGCAGGGCCGCATGATCCTCGTCGGCCTGCGCCGCGAGACCTCCACCCTCGCCAATCGCGGCCGCGGCGTCTACGACGACCACATCGTCGTGCTCAACGGCGGCGACGGCCTGCGCACCGCGCGCGTCTTCCCCGCCTGCACCGAACCCGGCGCCCAGTACTCGCAGCGCGCCGCGCCCAAGGGCACCGGCCGCGTCGACGACCGGTACAACGACGTGCTCTACAAGCACGCCGAAGGCTTCGACATGAACAACGACGGCATCAAGGAAGTCGGCCGCCTGCGCGCTGGCACCTACTTCTTCGGCGAAAAACCGAAGGGCCATCTGAAAGCCCGTGCCTTCCAGGCCACCCGCACTCAGACCGCCGAACGCGACACCGACGGCGACGGCCGCTTCAACGCCCTCGACCCCAACCGCATCGACCCCAAGACCGTCGGCACTACGATGTACATCCACCGCGGCGGCACGCTGGCGTCGGGCAACACCTGGTCCGCCGGCTGCCAGACCGTCCCCAACGACGTCTATCCGCGCTTCCTGGCCTCGATGGGCCAGATGTCGTCGTTCCACTATGTCCTCGTCGATGGCTACTGATCACCTCCTGCGCAACGCCGCCCTGCTCCTCGCCACCGCCGGCTTCGCCACGCTGGCGAGCTGCGCAGGCACCGGCGACAAGGCCCCGACTTCGCCGGCTGCATCGAGCTCATCAGGTTCAGCGGCTGCCGAGCCGGCCACCAGCACCTGCAGCTTCGGCGCCTTCGTCGCCGAGACCGATCCCGCCGGTCTCAACGTCCGCGCCGCGCCGAACGCCACCGCCAAGGTCCTCGGCAAGCTGCCGCCGACCTTTGTCGAGCCCTCGATGAACTACGGCGTACGTGTCGAAGTCGAGGTCGTCGGCGCGCGCAACGGCTGGTTCCTCATCCGCAACGCGCAGGACAACGAGACCTTGACCGACCGCCCCGCGCGTCCGATGTACTCGGGCGAAGGCTGGGTCAGCGGCAGCAAGCTGACCGTGAAGTCGCAGGCCGATGTCGGTCGCGCTCAGCCGAACCTGAAAGCGAAGGCGGTCCTGCGCGTCGGCGACAACGAGACCTTCGACAACGACCTCGTCGTCGACGCCGGACGCCTCGCTGACTGCAGCGGCAAATGGGCCCAAGTGGAGTTCTCCGACCAGCGTTTCCCCGCCTCGGACCGAAGCTCAGTGAAGGTCGACCCCGCCGCGCGCGCCGGCCTGCCGGCGGGCCGGTTCCGGGCCTGGGTGAACCGCATCTGCGCGATCCAGGAAACCAGCTGCGACGGCCTCGCCGGCGACAACGACGTCGACGCCAAGCCCTGAGTGGGCAACGCAACGCGTAGCGCGCATCGTGTGAGCGGTAGGTAGAGTAGCGGCATCCACTGCGCCGCGCCATGCCCGCCTTCGCTCGCCTGCCCTGCCCGCTCCCCGGCGTCGACATCGTCAGCGCCGACAGCGCGAAGGCGTTCCCGCGCCACATCCACGATGAATTCGGCATCGGCCGCATCGATCGCGGCGCTCAGAAGACCGCGAGCGGCCGCGGCATGGTCCAGTCCGTCGCGGGCGATGTCATCACGGTCAATCCGGGAGAGGTCCATGACGGCCTGCCCCTCGGCGACCACGGACGCGCGTGGCGGATGCTGTACCTCGCACCCGACGTGGTCGGCAGTCTCGTCACCGACATCGTCGAGGGGCGCCATGCGGGGGATGTCGAGTTTCACCTCCCCACGCTGCACGACGACCGCATCGCCGGTCGCTTCGAAGCGCTCTTCGGCGCGATGGCAGCCACGCCGGTCGATGCCGCCGACACGCTTCACGTCGACGGCGCGCTGATCCCCTCGCCTTCGACGCGGTGAAATACGTCGGCGTCGTCTACCTGCTCTATATGGCCTGGATGTCGATGAAGGAGCGCGGCCCGCTCGCCGTCGATACCGGCAGCCCGCCGCGATCCCCGCGCGAGATCGTCACCCACGCCGCGCTCATGAACCTGCTCAATCCGAAGCTGTCGATCTTCTTCCTCGCCTTCCTGCCTCAATTCATCGCGCGCGACGAGCCGCATCCGACGCCGCTGATGATCGAGCTGTCGCTCGTCTTCATGGCGATGACCTTCGTGGTGTTCGCGGTCTACGGCGTCTTCGCCGCGGCGATGCGCGACCGGGTGCTCACCCGACCGCCGGTGCTGCGCTGGATGCGCCGTGGCTTCGCGGCCGCGTTCGTGGGGCTGGGCGTGAAGCTCGCGCTGGTGCAGCGTTGAACGCTCATTGATCCTTCATTGAGCCGGCATCGCGCCGTCGAAGTCGAACAGCTCCACCTTCCTCGGCTGCCCCGAGCGCCGCTCCACCTTGTGCTGCGGCCCGATCGCCTTGCCGGTGCGCGCGTCGATGAGCTTGAGTTCCACCGGCTCGCCCGTCTCCGTGTCGATCAGGCGGACCGGCTTGTTCTTCAGCGGCGCGTGCTTGTTGCCCCAGGTCAGCAGCGCCAGCATCACCGACCGCAGGTCGCGGCCCTTGGGCGTCAGCACGTACTCGTAGCGCGGCGGCTTGTCGCTGTAGAGCCGCTTCTCCAGCAGCTCCCGCTCCACCAGCTCCGCCAGCCGGCGCGTCAGGGTGTTCGAGGCGATACCCAGTTCCGCCACGAACTCGTCGAAGCGGTGGTGGCCGTAGAACACCTCGCGCAGGATCAGCACGCTCCAGCTGTCGCCCAGCATGTCCGTCGCCCTCGCCAGCGGGCAGGCCATGTCTTCGAAGCTCGTGCGGCGCATCTCGCCAATCTGGCCGCCGCCGCCGCGCTGCAGCAGGCGGTGATCGCCAAGGCGCGTGCGGGCATCGACGCGGCCTCGGCCGAAGAGCAGCGCGCCCGCGACGACTTCGCGCGCTACAGGGACCTCGTCGGCCGCGCGGCCGTGTCGGTCGAGAGCAGCCAGCGCGCCGAGGCGAGCTTCAAGACCGCGCAGGCCGGCTCCGCGCGCGCCCGCGCCGAGCAGCAGGCCGCCGAACGCCAGCTCGACGTCATCGCAACGCAGAAGCGCCAGGCGCAGGCGGCACGGGACCAGGCGCGCGCGGAGCGCGATATCGCCCAGCTCAACCTCGGCTACACCGAGCTGCGCGCGCCGCGCGACGGCTACGTCGGCAACCGCAAGGCGCGGCTCGGCACCTACGTGGGCGTCGGCACGCCGCTGCTGTCGGTAGTGCCGGCGCAGGGGCTGTGGGTCGACGCGAACTTCAAGGAAGACCAGCTCGCCCGCATGACGACCGGCCAGCCGGTGAGCATCCGCCCCGACGCCTGGCCCGGCGTCGTGCTGCACGGCACGCTCGGCAGCCTGGCACCGGCCACCGGCTCGCAGTTCAGCGTGCTGCCCGCGGAGAACGCTACCGGCAACTTCACCAAGATCGTCCAGCGCGTGCCGGTCCGCATCTAGCTCGATCCCGCCGACGATCGCCTCGGACGTCTGAGGCCCGGGCTGTCCGTCGTCGTCGAGGTCGACACGAATCACACCGGCGCCGGCACCAAGGACGCCGACCGGAACGCCGACCGGAACGCCGACCCGAACGCCGACCGAAACGCCGACAGGAACGCCAACCGGAACGGTACCGAGCCCGGCACCCCGGGCACCCGCAAGACGGCGAGCGTGCAATGAGCGCTGCCCTCGCCTCGACGGACGACGGGGCCGCGTCCGCGCCGCCGCGCAAGCGCCCGCCCTTCTGGTCCGACGTCGTCATCCCCATCGACCAGCTGACGACCCGCGACAAGGTGCTGGCCTTCGCGACGATGTGCGTGGGCATGTTCATCGCGCTGCTGGACATCCAGATCGTCTCCGCCTCGCTGCGCGACATCGGCGGCGGACTCTCGGCCGGCGCCGACGACACGACCTGGGTGCAGACCAGCTACCTGATCGCCGAGATCATCGTGATCCCGCTCTCGGGCTGGCTCGCGAGCGTGATGTCCACGCGCTGGCTGTTCGCGGTCTCGGCGCTCGGCTTCACGCTGACCAGCCTGCTGTGCGGCCTGGCCTGGAACATCCAGAGCATGATCGCCTTCCGCGCCCTCCAGGGCTTCCTGGGCGGCTCCATGATCCCGATGGTCTTCACCACCGCGTTCATGTACTTCAGCGGCAAGCAGCGCGTGATCGCGGCCTCGACCATCGGCGCGATCGCCTCGCTGGCGCCGACGCTCGGCCCGGTCGTCGGCGGCTACATCACCGATGTGCTCTCCTGGCAGTGGCTCTTCTATATCAACCTATTGCCAGGCCTCGTGGTCACCGTCGTCGTGCCGCTGATGGTCCGCGTCGACAGGCCGAATCTCTCGCTGCTCAAGGGCGCCGACTACCTGTCGATGGTGCTGCTCGCAGTGTTCCTCGGCTGCCTCCAATACACCCTGGAAGAAGGCCCTCGCTGGAACTGGTTCAGCGACACCACCATCGTCGCCACCGCCTGGATCGCGGGCGCCACGGGCATCGCCTTCCTCGCCCGCAGCCTGACCCACGCGCATCCGATCGTCGACCTGCGCGCCTTCAAGGACCGCAACTTCGCGCTGGGAAGCCTGTTCTCGTTCATCACCGGCATCGGCATCTTCGCCACCATCTACCTGACACCGCTGTTCCTCGGCCGCGTGCGCGGCTACGGCGCGCTCGACATCGGCCTGGCCGTGTTCTCCACCGGCGTTTTCCAGGTGATGTCCATCCCGCTGTACGCCTTTCTCGCCAGCCGCTTCGACCTGCGCTGGATCCTCTTCGCCGGGCTCACGCTCTTCGCGCTCTCGATGTGGGAGTTCGCGCCGATCACGCACGACTGGGGCAGCCATCAGCTGCTGCTGCCGCAGGCGCTGCGCGGCATGGCCCAGCAGCTTTGCGTGCCGCCGGTCGTGACGTTGGCGCTCGGCGCGCTGCCGCCGGCGCGCTTGAAGCTCGCCTCGGGGCTGTTCAACCTGATGCGCAACCTCGGCGGCGCCATCGGCATCGCGGCCTGCGCCACCCTCCTCAACGACCGCACCAACCTGCACTTCCAGCGCCTGGCCGAGCACCTCACCACCAGCAACGAGTCCATGAACCAGTTGCTCGCGTCAGTGGGTTCTTCGTTGTCGGCCTCGATGCCGGCCAGCGACGGCGCCACCGCCGCGCTGCGCCAGCTCTGGTCGCTCACCTACCGCGAGGCGCTGACGATGACCTTCTCCGACGCCTTCCTGATCGTGATGGGTTGCTTCGTCGTCGCGCTGGTGTTCGTGCCGATGCTGCGCAGGATCGCGCCGCCGGCCGCGCCGTCCGCCGATGCGCATTGATCGCGATCGATGCCCGCCAATCCTTCGATTCCCTCGATCCCCTCGATCCCCTCGATCCCCTCGTCCCCTGGGAGACCCGCCATGTCGCTCCTGCCGTCCGCTTCCCGCCGTCCGCTGATGCGGCTCGCTCCGCTGGCGCTCGCCGCCTTCCTCGCTGCCTGCGCCCAGATGCCCGGGCCGGGGGATGGTCCCCGCGCGCTTGATGAGCGCTTCGCCGGTCAGGCCTTGATCGCGCAACATCAGGACGGCGCGGCGCCGGCCACGCTGGGCACCTGGTGGCAGGACTTCGACGATCCCGCCCTGACGGCGATCGTGCAGCGGGTGCTCGATCAGAACCTGGATCTCGCCGTCGCGCTCGCGCGCGTCGAACAGGCACGCGCCGCAGCGCAAGGCGCCGGCGCGCTGCGCTTGCCGCAGGGTTCGTTGCAGGGACAGCTGCTCACCCAACGCCAGTCGCTGAAGAGTCCCGAAGGCTCGCTGGCGCATGGCTTCCCCGGCTACGACCGCAACCAGACGCTGCAGACATTGGGCGTGGGCGCGAGCTGGGAGGCCGATCTCGCCGGCGGCCTTCGACAGGGCGAAGCCGCCGCCGTCGCCGAATGGCAGGCCGCCGATGCGGCCCGCCTCGGTGCCCGCGTGACCGTCGCCGCCGAAGCGGCCGACGCCTACTTCCGCGTCCGCGGCGCGCAGGCCCGCATCGAAGTCGCCGAGGCCCACCTGCGTACGCAGTCGCAATTGCTGCAACTGATCCAGGATCGCTTCAAGGGCGGGCTCGCCACGCAGCGCGAAGTGGCCGAAGCGCAGGCATTGCAGCTTCAAGCGCGCGGCACGTTGCCGCCATTGCGGACCGATCTCGCGCAGCAGCAGCATCGCCTGGACGTGCTGATGGGCGAGCAGGCCGGCACTGCGGCGGCGACACTGATCGCGGCTCCGCGGCGGTCGCCGACATCGCCGACTTCGCCGACTTCGCAGTCCTCGCAGACTTCCACGTATCGGGTTCCGTCGCTGCCGGCCGACCTCACGCCGGCGACGCTGATGCGCCGCCGTCCCGACGTCATCGCCGCCGAACGTCAACTCGACGCCAGCCAAGCGCGCATCGGCATCGCCACGGCCGAGTACTACCCACGCCTGACGCTGGGCGGCGTGCTCGGCGCCTCGAGCCTGCACGGCGGGCTGTTCAGCGCCGACGCGTTCCAACCGCAAGCGCTACTCGGACTGCACTGGCGGCTCTTCGACTTCGGACGCGTCGACGCCGAGGTCGCCCAGGCGCGCGGCGCGCGGGCCGAGGCGCTCGCGCAGGTTCGCCAGCGCATGCTGCGCGCCACCGAGGACGTCGAGAACGCGATCGTGTCGCTCTCCGAGCTGGCACTGCAACGCGGCGATCTCGCCCAGGAAGTCCGTGCCCATCAGGTCGCGCGCGACGCGGCCGAGGACGCCTACAAGGGCGGCGCGGCCAGCCTGATCGAAGTGCTGCAGGAAGACCGGCTGCTGCTCGCCGCGCGCGATCAGCTCGCCCAGCTGGACGCGAACCACGCACGCGCAGCGGTTTCGGCCTTCCGTGCCTTCGGCGGCGGCTGGGACGCTGCGGAAAACCCGACGCGCTAGCCGCCCGGCCCACGGCGCGGCCTCGTTAGCATCGGAGCCCTATGAGCACGTCGCCCGCTTCGTCGTCCCAGCTTCCAGCGCCGTCTGCGCACGGCGGCGGCGGCCTGTTGCCCTTGCTGTTCGTCTCCGTCTGGAGCACCGGCTTCATCGGCGCGAAGTTCGGGCTGCCGGACGCGGAGCCGCTCACCTTCCTCGCGTGGCGCTACGCCGCAGTCATCGCATTGATGCTGCCCGTCGTGCTGGTGCTGCGCGCGCCATGGCCGCGCTCGACGGCGGCCTGCGGCCACATCGCGGTCACTGGACTGCTGGTGCACGGCGTCTACCTCGGCGGCGTGTTCACTGCCATCGCCCACGGCCTGCCCGCCGGCATCACCGCGCTGGTCGTCGGCCTGCAGCCGCTGGTCACGGCGCTCGGCGCGCGCGCCTTCCTGGGCGAACGCATCGCGCCGATGCAGTGGCTCGGCCTGGGCATCGGATTTCTCGGCGTCGGCCTCGTCGTCGCGCAGAAGATCGCGGCGGTCCCCGGCGGCGCGTTGATCACCATGCTTCTGCCCGCCGTCATCGCGCTGATCGGCATTACCGCCGGCACGCTCTACCAGAAGAAATTCTGTCCTTCCTTCGATCTGCGCACCGGCTCGATCATCCAGTTCGTGCCGAGCCTGCTCGTCACCGCCGCCATCGCCGCGATGACGGAAACCATGCAGGTGCAATGGACCGGCCAGTTCATCTTCGCGCTGGCGTGGCTGGTGCTCGTGTTGTCGCTGGGCGCTGTCAGCCTGCTGAACGTGCTGATCCGGCGCGGCAGCGCGGTCAACGTGGCCAGCCTCTTTTACCTCACGCCGCCGACGACCGCGCTGATCGCCTGGGCGCTGTTCGGCGAGACGCTCACCGGCCTCGCGATGGCCGGCATGGCGCTGGTGGCGATCGGCGTGTGGCTGGCGCGCAGGACGCGTTGACGCAGTGGACACGGCCATCAGGCATGCGGCAATCGCGCTGCCGTCGCACGTACGGCGGCGCCCACGAAAAAGGCGGCCCCTCGGGGCCGCCTTCAGTGATGATAGTGGAATCAGTTGCGGTCGGCACGCGCCGGCAGGGTGCTGTCGGTGGTGTCGTTGTTCATCGTCGACGTGTCCGTCGAGGAACTGCCGGCCGCCGGAGCGCTCATCGGCATCGGATCGGTCTGCGATCGGACGGCCGGGTCCTGACGCTGCTCGGTCGTCGTGTTGTTGCCGTTGTTCTGGCTGCTCGTGGCCGGCTGGGTGTTATTCCAGTCGTTCGTGGTCGCGGGCTGGCCGGTGCTCGGATTGGCGGCCGGCGTCGCGGGTGGCGCCTTGCCCTGGTCGTTGTTGTTGGAGAGCGGATCGTTGGTCTGATCGCGCGCACCGACGGAGCCGGAGCTGCCGCCCTGGCCTTGCGCGTGAAGGAAGCCGACGCCGGAAGCCAGCGCAATCGCCATTGCCACGGTGGTGATCTTGGAACGGGGGTTCATGGTGGATCTCCTGGAAGCTGTGGATTGAAAGGTCTTGCCGGGGGCACACGCTCGGTTCGCATTGCGTTCTGTCGCATCGCGAACCGTCGCGTCGCCCTTGCAAGGAAAGACTGGCAATCCCGATGCCCGCTAGGTTCTCGCGCGCGCGCACCGGTCGATCGAGGTCAGACTTTGAACACCGGGGCTCGCGCGGGAGAAGGCTCGAGTTCATCGAGCACCGCCACGATCGCGACCGGATCTGCTGCAGCCGCCGGGACGACCCGAGCGCCGCGCGGCGCATTCGCCGCGACCGGCGCGACGGTCTCCTGAGCCAGCGGCTGAACGAGCGCGCGTGCCTGCGCAGCGCCGCGGGACTCCGCCGGTGTCGCGAGCAGTCGCAGCCGTTGCCCGATGGCATCGAGGCTCTGCGTCGCCGCTTCGTCATCGGCGTCCGCGTCGAAGGGATCGAGGCTGATGCGCTCCGGCGAGAGCCCCAACCCCAGCGCGTGGAAGTAGCTCGCCTCGGTGACGAGGCTGAGCTGGCTCGCGATCAAACGGTGCACTTCCAGGTCCGGCATGTCCATCTGCGCACCCTGCACGGTGGCGAGCACCGGCGTGCGCGTGATGCCGCCGGCCAGTCCGGCGAGGCGATGCGCATTGGGCAGATGCGCGTGCAGCACCGCCGCCTGCTTGTTGCGGATGAGGCCGACGAGCACTTGGATCGCGTGCCACGGGGGATCGTCCGGCATGGCGACGATGACGATGTCGGCGCCGAGTGCGCGCAGCCGTTCCGCGTACGGTCCGTCGGCGGGACAGACGACGGTGAAGCGGACGTTGCCGCCGCTTCCGTGCCGTTCCACCAGTCGCTCCACCAGTCGCGTGGCGCCGAGCCGGTCGGAGGCCGTGGCGAGCGGGCATGCCTCATCGGCCGTCTCGTCCGACGGCACCGCGCCGACGATCTCCACGACATGCAGCGAGGGCACGGGATTCCCCGCCGTCACGGCGGAGAGCGTCGGCGTCGCGCCGGGGCGTCGTTGTGCAGGGCGGTCCATCACGTGCCTCTTGAAACCGCTCCATGCGGTATCTACGCATGGCAAAGCCCATACCCGCCAGGACCTGGGAGATCACAAGGGCTTCAACGACTGCAGCACGGTCGGGAGAAGTTCGCTCACTGTCGGGTGGATGCGCACACCGCCTTCGGTGACATCGGTGTACGGCCGCTTGGACGCCACGACGTCCAGCAGCGACTGCACCGCCTCGTCGCCGTCGACGCCCAGCACCATCGCGCCGAGGATGGCCTTCGATTCCGCGTCGACGAGGATCTTGATGAAGCCTTCGGTCTCGCCCTTCTCGATGGCCCGGCCGACGCGCGTCATCGGCCGCGTGCCGATCAGCGCGGGACGACCGCTGGCGCGCACCTCCTGCTCGCCGAGACCGATGCGCGCCAGCGGTGGATCGGTGTACAGCGCGTAGGTCACGACGCGGCCGCCGACGCTTCGATCGGCCCCGTCGAGGAGATTGGCCGCGGTGACCTCGAAGTCGTTCCACGAGGTGTGCGTAAACGCGCCGCGGCCGTTGCAGTCGCCGAGCGCCCAGATGTGCGGCACGCTGCTGCGCAGCTGGTCGTCGACGACGATGTTGCCGCGCTCGTCGACGCGCACGCCGGCGCGATCCAGACCCAGGTCGTCGGTGTTGGGCTTGCGGCCGGTGGCGATCAGCACATGGCTGCCGCGGACTTCGGGCGCGCCGGTCTGGCAGTTCACCTGCACGGCGACGCCCTCCTCCGCCGGCGCCAGCTTCACGCATTCCGCGCCGGTGCGGATGGTGAGGCCGTCGCGTTCGAGGATCCCTCGCAAGGCTTCGGCGACATCGGCGTCCTCGCGCGGCACGAGCCGCGGACCGCGCTGCACGACGGTCACTTCCGATCCGAAGCGTCGGAACATCTGCGCGAACTCCAGCCCGATGTAGCTTCCGCCCACGACGACGAGATGCCGCGGCAGTTCCTGAAGCTGCATGATCGACGCGTTGGTCAGCCAGGGCACGGTGTCCAGGCCCTCGACGCCGGGCTGCGCGGGGCGTCCGCCCACGTTGATGAAGAAGCGGTCCGCGCGCAAGCGACGTCCGTCGACGACGACGGTGTGGGGATCCTCGAAATGCGCGTGGCCCATGATCAGCTCGACCTTGGGCATGCCGCGCAGCCACTTCTCGACGCTCTCGCGCGACTGGCCGGAGATACGCGCCTTGCGCGCAATGACGGCGGGCAGGTCGACGCCGATCTGCTCCGGCACCCGCACGCCCCAGCGCGCGGCCTCGCGGACGACCCAGGCGGCATGGGCGCTCGCAACCATCGCCTTGGTCGGGATGCAGCCGGTGTTGACACAGGTGCCGCCGACGCGTGAGCGCTCGATGACGGCGACCCGCCAGCCGGCCTGCGACATGCGCTCGGCCAGCGGGGGGCCGGCCTGGCCGGCGCCGATGACGATGGCATCGAAGGTGTCGGTGGATTGGGGGGATTCACTCACGGCGACGCTCCTGGTGGGGGATCGTCGCGGAGTCTGCCACCGATGGGGACGACTCAGGTCGCGCCGTGGCGCCTTCGGATCGCGGCCAGGGTGCCACGCTGTTCCAGCACCAGGATCGCCTGATCGATGCGGGCGCGATCGCGTTCATCGAGTCGCCGGCGACCCAGCATCAGGCACACCGGCTGCACGCTGTGCCCGAAAGGCTGCCGCAACAGCCGCACGCCCGAGACGCGTGCCTGCGCATGGACATCGAGGTCGTCGCCGAGGATCAGTGCCGCGCGACCGATCCGCAGCATGTCGACGCCCTGTCGCGTGGTCTGGTACGGCAGCAGCAGGCCAGCGTCGGCGAGGCGCTCGCGCCAGTTCTCGAAGTCGTCGCCGAGGCCGTGCGCATCGACGTGCAACAGGGGGATGCGCCGTTGCAGCACCTGCTCGAAACCCTGCAGCCCGATGAGGCGCGGATCGCGGGGATCCGTCGCGGCGACCATGAAGGCCTCGTTGCGGTAGGGCCGCGTGTACATGACCAAGCGCTCAAGTTCCGGCACCGGCGTGGCCGAGAAGATCACGTCGAACTGGTCGTTCAGCAACTCGCGGAAGCGCCGCTTGCGCCATTGCGGCGTCCCACGGATCCAGCTCAGTTCGAAGCCTGCCTTCGTGCAGATCGCCTGCAGCAGTTCCGCATCGAGACCGCGCATGCTGCCGTCCGGGCTGGGCACCAGGTACGGAGGCCAGGATTCCACCAACGCGCGCAGGACACGCGGTCGGGCACTCCCCCAGGAGAGAGTCCCGCAAGCGAGCGCCATGCCACCCACCAACGCGCGGCGCCTGGGCCCTCGAACGGCGGGAACGACGGACTGTCCGGATGGATTCATTGTCTCTTTGAGAGCCATCTCGGCGGGGATTCAGTCCAGTGTGCGCCTGGCGCCAAGTCACCACAAGGCGGGCAAGACGCGTCCTTCGGGCACTCCCCTCAGATGAGGGCTGGTGCCAGACGACCTCCAGAGAAAGTCACGCGCGCAGGCCAACCACGCGCTTCCTCATCTGTTTTTGTCAATTCACAACGTGCAAAATTGATACATGAAAGTCGTTCTTGTCGAAGACTCCCCGCTGGTGCGCAAACATCTGTTGGCGGCCCTGAAGGAACAGCCCTTCCTGTCGGTGGTCGGCCTCGCCGCCACCGAGGCGGAGGCCTTGTGCACCGTTGGGCTGACGCGGCCCCACGTCGTGGTGCTGGACCTCGCGCTGGCAGCAGGGTCGGGGCTGGAGGTGCTTCGCAAGCTGCGCCTGGCGGGCTACGGCGGGACCATCCTGGTCCTCAGCAACCGCGAGGCGGAGATCTACGGCCCGCTGTGCGTGAGCAACGGCGCCAACGCCTTCTATGACAAGGGCCGCGAGTTCGAGAAATTCCTCGCCGACCTGAATGTCCTGGCCGAGGCCCCGCGCCTGGCGGCGAGCCAACCGATGAGTTTGAGCTCGCTGCAGATGCGCTGAGGCGGCAGAAACTCCCCGCAGAGCATTCGGAAAAAAGAAAACCCGCTCTGGGCGGGTTTTCTAAGCGCTTGCCAAATAGTTGATTCAGCAAGCTATTTTGGAGGAGAGGGGGGGATTCGAACCCCCGAGACGTTTCCGTCCGCCTGATTTCGAGTCACGAACATTTTTCAATCGCGACAGTCGTTTAAGGCACCACCGTTTCCGCATCTGCCGTCCAATTGGGCACGTCTCCCCGAGGTCGAAGTGTGCATCTCAGCCAACTTTGCGGAAGCGATTTGCGCGAGGAGTTCTGTATAGATCCACAGCAGTACGGGCGCCAGCGGAGACTCAAAACGCCTAGATATCGTGCGTTGTACACGAATCAAAAATATCACAAATATCACATCACTTTACACCTCTTCGCCGTTAGGACACATTGGCGGGCATCCAAGCCTGCCTGACCGCGGGCACCCCACAAGTAGGAGACGATCCATGAATGGCTCGAAGATGAAGGTGCAGACTAAGCTAACGCTTGCCTTTGGCGCTCTGTCGACGCTCTTGCTACTGGTTGCAGCACTAGCCTGGAGTTCCCTCCAACACTCAAACGATGCATTTGATGAATTTGCTAAAGGCGTCACTGAGAGGGCACACATCGCCACCGTAGTGCGGCAGGCAGTGGATGCGCGAGCGATTGCTGCTCGCAACCTGGTACTGGTCTCACGCACGGAGGATTCGGCGCGTGAGCGGGTGAAGGTTGAGCAGGCCCATCAAACTGCGAGCCGCAATTTGGCCGAGCTAAAAGAAATGGCAAAGCTCAGCAATGTGTCGGACACCGCTCGCGGTCTTATCGCTGAGATCGATCGCGTCGAGCGCCTCTACGCGCCTGTGGCGATGGACATCGTGTCGCTGGCATTGAGCGGCAAGCGCGAGGAGGCAATCAACCAGATGAACGAGAAGTGCCGCCCGTTACTTGCAGAGCTGGTCCGGGCGAGCGATGCGCTGTCGGACTACACGCGCAAGAACGCCGACCGTATGTCTTCTGAAGGCGGTGCCCGCATGGCCACAGAGAAGACTCGGTTTGCTCTGGCCGTTATCGCGGCGTTGGGCGTAGCTATCCTGTCTGGCATCCTCATTGTGAAAAGCCTGTATCGGTCGCTAGGAGCCGAGCCGGCTGATCTCGGCGATGCTGCTGCCCAGGTCGCCGCCGGCAATCTGAGTTCTCTGCCGGGCGAAGAAAGCGCGCCGCGCGGAAGTGTGCTGGCCTCCCTTGCCCAAATGCGCGCGGAGTTGGCAGGCGTCGTTCATAGCGTCCGTGAGGCTTCGGCTTCGATTGCCAATGGCAGTTCGGAAATCGCGTCGGGAAATGCCGATCTCAGTCAACGAACTGAAGAGCAAGCAAGCGCGCTACAGCAAACCGCCGCAACGATGGAAGAACTGGGCACGACGGTACGCAACAACGCATCCCACGCTGACGAAGCAGACCGGCTCGCGCAGGACGCCACGCGGATCGCGGGTGAGGCGGGGACCGTGGTGGGCGAAGTCGTCACGACGATGCAGGACATTGATGCCAGTTCGAAGCGCATCGCCGACATCATCGGCACCATCGATGGGATCGCGTTCCAGACAAACATCTTGGCCCTGAATGCCGCTGTCGAAGCCGCGCGTGCGGGTGAACAAGGGCGAGGTTTCGCGGTCGTCGCCAGCGAGGTACGCGCTCTCGCTCAGCGTAGCGCGGCGGCAGCCAAGGAGATCAAATCGTTGATAGAGGCGAGCGTCGCCAAAGTCCAAGCTGGTTCGGCGCTCGTGAACCGCGCAGGCTCCACGATGCGCAACGTGGTGGGGGCGATCCAAAACGTGAGCAACGTCGTCGGCGAAATCAGCGTGGCGAGCCGCGAGCAGAGCACCGGCGTCGACCAGGTCGGCGATGCCGTCTCCCAAATGGATCAAGTCACGCAACAAAATGCTGCCTTGGTAGAACAGAGCGCCGCAGCCGCCGAAAGTCTACGAAACCAGGCAGACCGACTCGTCGAGACTGTCAGCGTTTTCCGACTTTCTTGAAGGAATCGGCAGCCGTCTAGATTCACCGTTCGTAAGCGTCCAGTGAACCCATCTTGAACGGCTCGCCAGTGAGAGCCAGGATGGTGTCCACCAAAACCATTAGGTGGACACCATGCTGAGGCCAAGCCGGCCAGTCGCCGGCGACACGATGCAGACCTAAAGCGCCAAGTCATCGCCGCATGTGCGGTGCCTGGCGCGTCCGTGGCCCATGTGGCGATGAGCTACGGCCTCACCGCCATCCTCGTGCACAAGTGGCGGCGCTTGGCTGGGCACGATGGCGAGGCCGCTGGCACCCCTGCCTTCGTCCCGGTGTCGGTGGTCACCGAAGCGGAACCATGCGAGCCACCGCAGTCCATCGAACTGGAGCTGCAGCGCGGCCCGGTCCATGTACGGGTGCGTTGGCCAATGGCGGGTGCCTCTTCC